>NZ_JNJM01000013.1:0-138955 GCF_000701645.1 Oribacterium sp. FC2011 | reverse complement strand
CCATCTCTAATTGCAGTTCCTATGGACCACATCTTGTCAAGAAAATGACTGTTATGCATCGGTGGAATATAGTGGTACATCTCGTTTGCTATAAGGCCTGTCACCATTTTCTGACTTTCCTTAGGTACACAGCAATCCAGAAGTTTATCAAGGATGATTTTCATGTCATCCTTACGAAATGCTCGGCTGTCAAGGAGAATCTTGCATATAGCCAAGACCTCATCATTTGAAAACTTCATCTTGCAGATATGCTCGAAGCGGTATCCACGGTTTTTATAATCATAGACAAGATCGTTATGAACATCTTCGCTCACAAATTGGTCATCAAGAAATTGCCTTATATCTTCAAGATCACGTTGTATCGTCTTTTCATTTACATGAAACTTTTCTACAAGTTCTTTTTTCTTTAATACTTTGCCGTTTAAGAGTTCTGAATAAATATATAAAACTCGGTTGTTCCTATTCTGATCATTTTCACACATATAGATATTCTCTTATCATAAATAATTTAAGTGATTCTATAAGTAGTATACTGCCTATATTGGACACAATATGTCCAAGTAAAGGTGGTATTTATAAATATTTCGTAAAAAACACATAGTATGGGGCTCTATCCATACTTTATATTCATCGGCAAATTATGTAATTTTATTAAGACGTTGATTCGAGTTGTGAATATTGTATACATGTTTGACAGAAGAGTTTGATGACTAAGATCCTTATCTTTTTTGTGGTTTCTAAAAATCTGTGATTAGTAACGTGATTCTATAAAAAAGACGCTGAGCTATGTTAGCCCAACGACTTTTTATCCATAATTGTTTAGTTATCTTTTTTCGAAATACGCTCCGGATCTGTAATAAACTTGATGCAATCTAAAATTTCCTGCTCTTTGTGACCATGATTCTTAAGCCATTCAATTAAACTGTCTATCATTAGTGGCGGTATTTCGTCTCCATCTTGTTCTCGTTTGATTTGTTGATCTATAGCATTCTGTACCCATTGAGATTTACTAAGACCTACAGCTGTTGCCGCCTGATCAATCCGGTCTTTAGTACCCATACGAAATAGCAAATTAATTCGATCACGATTTTCAATAACCCATTTTGTATGTCTTTTATTTTTCTTTACTTTATCCTCTGGCATTGCGTTATACCTCCTGTATATAGATTATATATATTTCCTAGATGGTGCGCACTATGTATTTTGCACAATAACGTGGTGCGCACTTTGTCATTGTTTTACTGCGCACTATGATGCTATAAGTAAGCGACGTAAAAACAGCCTTCGTTTTTTCTATCAGCAACCGTTTATCTAAATTATTTCTGCCCATAATTAGATAGAGGAGGAATTCACTATGGTCAACAACGAGTCACAGCAGAAAGTGATCGATACAATATATGGGCAAATGGGTGTTATCGCAGTTCCCGGAGCCGGAAAGACATCGACTTCTATAAGACGAATAAAAAATATGATAGATAAAGGCATCAAAGGTGAAAATATACTCATGGTCACCTTTACCGATGCAGCCGCAAAAGAAATGCGTAGTAAGTTTGCAAGAATGTATGGCGAGAATGGAGTCATTTTCTCTACTATCCACTCCATGTGCCTTAAAATACTTAACGAATTCAGAACCATTCCTGTAAATATCATCTCATACGAAGAACAGCTACGCATAGCGAAGGATTGTCTCACTTTTCATAGACCGAAACGTCCTATTCAAAAAAAAGATTTACTGATGGATATATCCACATACAAGAACAGCGACTGTCCTGTTAATATGTTCACACCACTTTCCTTGGAAAAAGAGGACTTTGAGCCAATATATAGGCGCTATGAGGTTCTAAAGGAGGAGTGCGGTAAAAATGATTTTGATGACCTGCTTATCCTCACAAGAGAACTACTGAAGAATCATCCCGCAATTCTAAGCCATGTACGTGAACGATTCCGCTTTATCATCGTTGACGAATATCAAGACACAAATAAGATCCAGGCCGAACTCATATACCTTATTGCGGGGCCTGAAGGAAATATATCCGTGGTTGGTGATGATGACCAGAGTATATATGGTTTCCGTGGAGCTCTCCCAAATATCATGTTCGAGTTTTTCGAGCATTATCCTAAAGCGCTAAAGGTTGATATGGGAATCAACTACAGGTCTGAACCAGAAATAATCGAGTCTGCCGACAGACTGATCCAATTTAACAAAAAGCGGTTCAAGAAGGATTTTAGTGCCTTTAAGAGCGGAAAAGGCAGTGTCAATTACAAGACTTATGATGAAAGATGTGAGGAAATCGATGCTGTTCTGGACATGATCTGCAAGGTAATCCGTAATGGCGGACAGCCTGGGCATAATGCAATATTAACACGCACAAACCAACAACTAGACGATATCGCAGCTGGGCTTGACGACAGAAACATTCCCTACATCACGGCAGATTCGATTCCTGACATATACCGTCACTTTATCTTTGCAGATATCATGTCTTATCTTAAACTTGCTGACGGGACAGGAACCAAGGCTGATGTGATGAAAGTAATAAACAGACCTAACCGTTACATTCCTGAAAAGGTAGTTGCGAATATCCACGAACTTAACGCCGATTCACTGAAAAAAGCCCTGCCAACTTCTGACAATGACAGGCTTAATGATATTCGAAACGGAAATTGCTATTCATTTTTCGGGGATATAGAAAGACTTAAGAGGATTACTTTCAAGAAACGTGTGAAATATATCGCAGAAACGATAGGCTACAGGAAATTCCTTTATAAGTACGCATCAGAGATAGATTTGATTGACTCCATATTTGTAAGTAAACTGGATTTCTTTATGAATGATTCCAGTAAATACGATGATATAAACTCATGGTATAATGCTGCATACCAGCACGTAATCAAGCATGACAGTATGTTAAAGAAGCGTGCAGAAAACGCTGTTTTCCTCGGAACGATGCACAGATCTAAGGGCTTGGAGTGGGAGAATGTATTCCTTGTCGATGTTAATAAAACCATTGTCCCTTTCAAAAAGGCCGTGTCCAATGCCGAGATAGAAGAAGAACGAAGGCTTTTCTATGTCGGTATCACAAGGGCAAAGAAAAACTGCTACGTATTTAATTACCTTTCAAAAACCGGAGGAAAGAATCATGCCTGCAAGCCTTCCCCTTTCATTGAGGAGATGAACGGTAAACAATTTGCCATTTTAAAAAGAAGCGAACAACAGAATGAAGAGAAGCAGAAACTCCATTATGAAATGTACTCTTTCAAGGAAGGCAGCACCAGAGATTTCTATAACGGTCAGGAAGTTCATCATAAGACAATGAGAAAGGGAATAGTAACCGGAAAGAACAGTTTCTTTGTAAGAGTAAGCTTCGATGCAGGGTCTAAAACATTCCCTTTAGTGTGAACTTGATGTTGATATGAGATTGTTCCCGAATAAAAAAAGATGGAGTTCCCTCCACCTTCTTTGTTTCTGTTTGCTGTTTTCAGTTTACCTCTTTTTTCAGTATCATTATCCTCAACGGATCAATTAGCTTGACACTAAAGTGTCTAGGCTCGTAACTCATCCGCAGGGTCAGTTTCATAAATAAAAGCCTTTCGTTATCATGGACGGAACCCCACTTGCTTTAGCAGGTGGGAGGAGTCCTGTTTGTTATTTGCCCAAAACATATGTGCTATAATACACTTAGCAGCATATCAAGAGAAAACCGTTGGGCGCGTTGCTCGCTATAAGGCACTCTTTGAACCTTGAAAAGTATATATGAGGTTGCAACACATAAGTCTTGGTGTTGCGTAAAATATACTCAAGCATCGCCTACTGTATGGCGTGATATACAGTTGCGGCATAGTAAACTTTGCTGTAAGGGGTGTTGTCAATCACCCCATGATGCAACGCCACTTTAGGTTAATACCTATCGGGGTTCAAAGGTCGGAGGCGTGAGCCATTAGCACGACTAGGTAGTTGCAAGCCCATGACCTTTAGGTCGTGGGTAATTGACAGCATACCCATGGAACAAAAGCATAATGATAACATCATGTAATCTTCCTGATTTCTAAGGCAAAATCTGAATGTTCACGTCAGATACTTTTTTATAAGGTATACAGGTGTGCAGCTCCACGCGTGGCAATAGCTGTTGACGATTGGAGAACCGTAGGGGGAATAATCGGGACAATCTGGATCGAAAGCCTCCCAATATGTATCCGCACCAAGTGCAATCATTTTTCCCCAATAGTCCTTCATAAGCTGCACGGCTTCGTCTTTCAGGCCGGCTTCGAAAAGCGCCTGCACAATATGGTGGTACATATAGGGAGTGGCGATATTTTTCACAGGGAAGAATTCCCGCACTGCCGCCTGCATTATCTTTTTGTTCTCCTCGTCATCCATAACATGGGCAAGGACCATCCAAACCTGACTGCCGATATTGTATTCATTGACACTGGTGACAAAAAGCGATTTCTCCTGATCATAAAGACGTTCCTTAGCATAGCAGCTGATCCTTTCAAGCGCCTGTCCGTATTCCGCCATTTCTTCCTCCGGTACATCAATAGCTTTCGCAAGGGCGATGAACTGCTTTAAGACGTATATGACCTCCGCCT
The DNA here is from genome assembly GCF_000701645.1 of Oribacterium sp. FC2011. Lineage (NCBI taxonomy): Bacteria > Bacillati > Bacillota > Clostridia > Lachnospirales > Lachnospiraceae > Oribacterium > Oribacterium sp. FC2011. The sequence goes on along the minus strand of NZ_JNJM01000013.1, from coordinate 134,365 downwards.
GGCCGGCTGTGTCTTTATTAAAGTCATTGGACCAGTCGACGAAGACCGGATAGTCGTCGTCCACAAGAAGTCTGCCCTCTCCATCAAACATACTTAAAGTGATGTCCATCTGACATTTCGCAATCGGGAAAAGCTCACAGACAAAATCCAAATCCGGATGTGCCTCATGATAATCATACAAAGTTGAGATGAAAAAGAGACTGTACTCAAACAAGAAAGTGTCGTCCGGCACAACCTTCGGCTTTGTGAAGATATTAGCGGAAATCTTACCTTCTTCCGTAGTCATAGCAGCAAAAAGGTACAAGCAGCGCTTCACCAGGTCGGGCTGGTCGAAAGTCGCGTAATTAGCCAGGGCCTGGAGCCGAAGGTCACCCAGCCACAACCTCCGATCTCGTTTGGGTCCGTCCTCAAAAACATCCTGCATGCAGTCTGCCAGAGTCTTGACTCCGACGTCATAGATCTTCTGCAGCTTATGATCTTCGAGCTTCAAGGGAGTGAAACCTTCATACGATGCAGAGCTCTCCGTGATCACGGCAGGATTGGAAAAAACGGCCTGCCACTTTGGGGAAGTGTCAACCACCATCAGCTCGACGTATCGGAAACTGTAGCGGCGAGGGAGCACAAGATCTGCCGGCAGCTCGTCCAGATGGACAAATTCCTCCTGGATCCAGGAGCGGGAAAGCCATCCGTCATAATTTTCGGACTGCGCGGCCAGTTCCACTGGCATCTCCGCAAACTTGATTCTCAGGTACAGAGGCGCATCCATCGGGGATCCGGTCTGGTCGATGTGTATACGGAATGTGCCGACTCTGTGATCGCCGAAATCCAGTATTATCCTGTCATCGCGCTTCAGACCATATTCAGAAATGTTGTCAATCTTCTTTTCACCTTCGCGAACACCCCAGCCGCCGAGAAGGGCTGGGTTCTCACAAAGTTCCACGATTCCAGATGGAGAATATTCTTTTTTATGGATTACCGGGCGGCAGGCTTCTGCTTTAGCCAGAAGCTTTTCATCATGTTTAAACTTCAAGGTATTGTTTATCTGGAATGTAAAAGCCATGTGGAACCTCCTGTATACGACAGTATTATAAAGAGCTTTTCAATCTATTCTTGTTCTGTATTCTAATCTGCTTTAATGTATCTGGTCAGGCAACTACTAAGTTTTTATCCATCTGGGCGATGCCGTACTTTTTTTGGCTACGGATCATTCCGGTGCCGGCAATGGCGCTGATAATCACGATTCCAGCAAAACCGTACATGGTCATCTGGATCCTCTCGGGAGCGACCAGATATGGAGTGATAAGGGCAAACAGGCCGCAACAGAAACGGGAGAAGCCGTTAATGAAGCCCTGCATAGAGGCCCTTGCAGAAGCCGGGAAAGATTCCTGTGTCCAAACCTTGTAAATGGACTCTCCGGCGAATTGGTTCCCAATGTTATAGCAGGCTATCATCGCGACAATCATGAAGATCGCGCCGCCACCAAGGGCAATACCGATCATAGAAGCCGCCTGGATTACGATACCGACATAAAAAAGTTTATTTCGGTTTTTTCCTCCTGCGAGGGAGGCAAACACGATACCACAGATCAGACCAACTATATTCAGAATGATTCCGCAGCCTGTCGCAAGAGACTGGGAAGCGTTGGCCTTAACCAGGATATAGGTCTGAAACTGGCCGAAGGTGTTGGCAAGAAGGTTCCAACAAACATAAAAGATCATAATGCAAGAGAAAAATGTGATGTGCATATTGGATCCCTTGCCTTTAAAAAGTGTCGTGAATGAAACTTCCCCTGTTGTTTCCGTGTTTCCTTTCGTCACAAGCTCGGCGGCGCGGAAGCAGTCACCAGCCTCATGAAAAGTCCTGAATGTTTTGGAGAATGTTCTCCAGAGGAAAGCTATAGCAGCAAAAGCAGCAAGAAGCGCAAAGACCATTCGTGCACCGAGAACACCTTCCACACGGGAGACTATGAAAGCCATAGCATAAGATCCGAGGACACCGATCTGCCAGAAGACTTGCGTAGAAGCAACAAGTTCAGCCGATGTCTTTTCATCTGGGGCGTCGTGGGAAATGACCGTCAGGCTGATGGGAAGGTCTGCACCGGAGGCAAAACCAGCAATGATCAAACCCGCTAGTAGCATTGGGAAGCTTCCCGACAAGATACAGACAGCCACACCGAGCAGATAAAACATATTCATTGTATTAAAGGAACGGATAAGACCGAAAGACTTAGTAATCTTACCGGCCAGTAGAGAGCCGGCAGCAATGGCAAAGGTAAGCGCGCCGGAGAGGATTCCGACCTGACCTTCCGTGAGACCAAGTCCTAACTGCCACACCGCGATGGTGGCGGAGAGACCGATTATGATGCCGGATCCCAGCATCGAACCGATACCAGCAGCGACAACGAGTGGCATATACTTCTTTGTGTTTGTGTTCTCTTTCATATATTTCTCCTTTGTGACAGGTTCTGTACTGCCAGTATGATTTTTTTATATACCTGAATATGTGTTCCTATTATCTGGATTCCTGTGAAGCCCTGCGCTCCTCCAGTTCTTTCTGAATCTGCGGAAACTTTTTATCCAGCGTGTAGAAGGACATCGTGATTATAGAGCAGACCAGCAGTATGGCTGGTGCGAACAAGTACATGATTTTTATTGCGGTCAAGGCATTGGCAGGTTGTACTGCAGCCGATGCGTCATAGGCACCCCAAGCTAGAAGCGCTCCTGAGATTCCGCCGGCAACAGCCTGGGCAACCTTGCCGAGAAAACCATTGACGGAGGACAGCGTGCCTGCCGCCTGGACACCGGTTTTCCATTCACCGTAATCAACCGGATCTGCCTGCATGGAGAAGTATATACTCTCTTTTATGCCATAACCGCAGGCGGAGATAAAAGCACCAGCGATGATCACGGATGTGTTCAAGTTTCCAAGGAATATAATAATAAGTCCGCTCAGCTGTACGACAGCTGCTGTAGAATAGAGATTTCTCTTCCCCAGCCGCTTTGCCAGGAAAGGAACGGTCAGGTTTGCTACCATAGGCACCATTGTCATGATTGTGGCAACAAGGGATGCCATCGCAGTGCTGCCAACGTAGTATTTGTAGTAGTACACCAGTGCAGCGGACTGCATGAAATAACCTGTCCACATGAATAAGATATTGAGTGCGAACAGTTTCCAGGGTGTGTTTTGTGCCAGAGAAGCGATTGTTTCCTTCAGGGTCGCCTGCTTTGTGCTTTCCTGTAGGTTGTTCTCCCTGACCAGTGCAAATGTGAGGAAGAAACAAAGACATCCAACGATTCCGAAAATTCCCATGACCACCCGGAACCCAAGAGCTTCATTGCCATGACCGATCAGCTGTACCATAGTCAGCGCCGTGGCGGAAACGATGGTTGATCCCATAAATGCAAAGAATTTACGCCAGGTAGCCAGTACTGTGCGCTCATTCATATCGTCCGTAAGCACCGGTAGTATAGAAGCCAGTGGGATGTTAACGACGGTGTACATGAAGGACAGGAATATGTAGGTTGCATACGCGTAAGCCAGTTTCCCATCAGGAGAGATATCCGGCACACTGAAGGCCATAAACGCTGATAGCGCAAAAGGGACGGCGCCAAACAGAAACCAGGGCCGGCTCTTTCCCCATTTCGTCTTTGTCTTGTCTATCGCGAAACCGACCAGAACATCAGTGATACCGTCGATTACCCTGCAAACCACAAACATTGTGGCAATCGCGGCCGCATTCAGTTTCATCACATCCGTATAAAAATACATAAGATACAGTGAAATGACTTGCCAGATCAGGTTACACGCGAAATCACCCATTCCGTAACCAAACCTCTGGCGGTATAGAAATCGTTTTTCCATTTTTTAGCCCCCTTTATTTTTATCGGGTTTCGGCTGCTTTGCCGCTTTAATACTCGGTTGTTTTTTCGTGTTTCCGAAGCATTTTCGAAAGTGCTTTTCCGTATTTCTTATGGTTTCATTTTACCTCGTAAAAATGTCTATTTTTATGAGGTATCTTGCTCTGTTTATTGACATTTTTTGATAAAAAACATCATAATAGATATGATTTATATACTTTATCCACAAAAATTCACTTAATTTGCCCATAGAAACAGACATTTATTGATCCTGTTTTATATGGTTTTTGAACAAGAAGGAGACTTCTGACGATGGAAAACACGATGGAAAACAAAGCAGCCATGGATGCCGCGATCGAAGTTTTTTTGGCGTTCAATGAAGATGAGATGTTTTATAAAGCCTATTATGAAGCTGGACAATCCTCAGCTTCGCTCAAAAAGTTTCTGGACGACGTGGATCTGAAAGATGCTGAGCGAAGGCATCTCATTATCCCGGAACTACTTCCGAACATTATTTCTTATGAAATGAATGAGGATGAATATTTTAAAGACGGAGACGGAAGGAATGTCCTGATCACCCGGCACAACCGATATACGCCCGCCTTCTTGCACCGCCATGATTTTTATGAGATCATCTTTATCCACACAGGGCACTGCATGCAGAGCATCGGTAGCGATCGTAAGCAGTTCAGGGAAGGAGACGTCGTTTTTATAGCCCCTGGTGTTTATCACACCATGGAGGTTTTCGATGACGATTCTATCATCCTCAATATCCTGCTACGCAAATCGACATTTTATCAAACGTTCGGTCCACTGATGCGGGGGCATGATCTGATAGGACGGTTTTTTTCAGGCGGTCTCTACCGCTCTGAACAAGTCCGATACATCACTTTTCATCAGGGAGATAAGAACCTGACCCGCGCCAGAGACAACATACAAAAACTGTGCGGCGAACAGTTTCTGCGGGATTCATACTCCGACCAGATGATGGTTGGGCTTTTGATAACTATGATCACCCGTATCATGCGCGAAGACCAGGACGTCATGGAATCCTCCTACCACGAGCCGAGTCATATTGACCAGCTCGATTTCCAAGTCATGCGATATATTCAAGATAATCTGGCGGATGTCACACTTGAAGATATCGCAAATCATTTCGGATTTTCTATCGGCCACTGCTCACGCCTGATTAAATCTACAACCGGACAGGGCTTTAACGATTGGCACCGTGCGCTTCGCATCCAGAAAGCCGAGCATATGCTGTCCAGGACTCAAAAAACGGTCATGGAGATCAGTGAGGAACTCGGCTATGAGAATCCGGAATCCTTCATCCGGGCTTTTAAAAAAGAACTGCATATCACCCCCGCAAAATACAGGAAGCAGGGAGGAAAGTGAACTCTCCTTCATCCAAAGAAACGTTTCTTTTATTTCAGAAACTACATTACTTTTTGAAATAAACGCGGGTAAACAATCCCTATATTTCAATTTCGAACAAATGTGATAGATTTTTTGGAGCATTACGAGTGATAAGAAAATGACCTTTGAAAAGATATATTTAACCTTACCGACCCCTCAATCTTTGAGGGGCTATATTTAGCTCAATCTTCGATTTTGCTTTATAATTAAAAAAGATGGAGTCCCCTCCATCTTCTTTGTTTCTATTTGCAGTTTTCAGTTTTCCCCTTTCTTTTCAGTTATCTCAACGGATTCATTATCAATATTTGTCTCGGATTCTGTCTCAACCGGTGTTCCATCGGCATTTGTTTCAGGAACAGCTTCTCCGCCAATCAGCTCCGAAACTGTTGTTACTGATTCTTCAGTTGAAATCCAAACTCTTCCAAGCTGGTCACCCTTGACTCTGAAAGTGTATTCTCCGGATGCCATATAGGGAACCTTAATGGTGAATTTTCCTGCCGAGTTTTCAATGATGTTGTCAGGAGTCTTTGTCATCGAATACTCTGTTCCGTCCGGTGCTTCTATAACAATATCTGTAAGAGCCCTGTCGTTCTTCTCCCACTTGAGAGTAATATTATGCGGTGCATCAGAGCCTTCAAAGTAAATGGATACTCTTCCGTCCTTACCGTTATGGATATAAGAATCCGCATTGCCAGATATGTAATTCATATTAAGGCTCTTGATAATGTTATCAAAATTCGTGTAGAGAACGTAATAATCTCCCGCAGGTGCGGTATCACTCTCTGCTCTCAGGTAAACATAAGAGTCATTCTGATCTATTTTAAGTGTATCATCCTGTTCAAACAGTTTTGTTGTGCCGTCCGGCTTAACAAGTACTGCATGAGGGAAGATACCATTTCTTACTGCATTGTCCTCAGAACCAGAATCCTTATACTTATATCTTATAACAGCAGTTATATTCTCCTGTGTACTGTCAAGAGTGACAGATGCCTGTTCCTCGTAATCTTCAGGATTGATTGAAAGCTCTGATTCATTAAATGATTTTGAGTTGTCGTGAAGCTCGGATGTTGCCATTCCGTTCTTATCGGCCCACTCATAATATGTTAACAGGTTTCCGCCTTCGTCTACGTAATAATACGGAGTATCAAGGCTGATGGATGATTCATCATTTCCACGGTCTACGGCTATATACTTAATGAAACCTACATTATTTATGAGATAATATCCGCTCTTGAAGTAATCCGGAATTTTTACTATGGCATAACCATTTGCAGATAACTCAAAATTTGTTGTCTTATACATCTCTGTAGATTTAAAAAGGCGGGTATCTGCATTCATCATTACCTGCTGTGGTGTGGTTCCGATGAAAACATTTGCCTGGATTCCTGCATCCTTGGAGAGACCGGTTATTGTACCTGCATCACTAAGATATGTATTATTAAGCGGTGTTCCGTTCATGGAATCAATGATGATATCTGTGTTGGCGGGAATCTCAAGCTGACTAAGCTGCTGGTAAGCTGTTCCGGCTGCATAGTACATGGTTCCTTCCTTTGAAACGATCTTGCCTGCCCCGTTAGCCTTAAGTCCGCTGACACCTATTGAATATCCTTCATCTATAAATCTCTCCCATGTGAAGTTTGATACATCACCTGATGAGCTCTTATAGATAAGCTGATCGTTCTTGTAAAGTGTAGGGATCGCATTATCCCAGTTAGTGAAAGCGAGTACCCTGTGATTTGCTTCAGGATCCTCAAGACCTGTCTCTGAGTCCTTTGAAGCTATGAAATCAATCCTTGTTCCCTGTGGGTCATTAGGGTTAAATGACTTATCTTCAACCGGTGCATAATAGAATGAATCACCAGCTTTTACATAATAACCACCGTTTTCAAGATCGTTTACGGTAACTGCGGTGAGAGCGTGATCGACAACCACTTCTTCTTTTTCCTTCTTCTTGCAACCGGTCGCTGAAAGAATCGCTGTTGCAATGATCAGGACAGTAAACACATTCCTTTTCATAAATCTCCTTTTGTTTTGAGCCTTGCCCCCACATGGGACACTTTTAAAATCTGTATTAAAATTTCCTACCGCACATAGGACAGTAATTGATCCTGAACCGTTTGGTTTTCATGAAATCAACATCATTTATCATGACGTTTACAGATATGCTATTAGTTGCTGTATCGAAAATACCGAAATTTTTCACTTCAATCCCAAGTTCACGAACTTCTGGGTCGGGAGTGTATTTCTCTTTGGCTTCAAATAAGTACTCATCGGGACAGTTCCCAGGCTCCTCAGAATGACAATATGGACATTCTCCATCAGCAAATTCAACAGGTTCAATGATTTCTAATTCTTTTTTCATTTCTTCTCTCCTTCGTATTTTATAATCAACAAACAAGAATGTTACAGAAGATACATTCCGTAAAATCCACAAGAACAGCGACATATATCTGAATGGTGATCATTTTTCTCTGACCATCAAGAGTAACGTTATCGTTGGTCCATGTACGTTTTACATCAAGTCTTTCAATACATGATGCAAATGACATCATCTTTAATGACTCTGCACTCAACACACACCCGTCTAGCTTCTTCACATAGTCGAGAGTATAGTATCTGTCTACGATTGACTGTATCTTTGACAATGCTATGCTCTCTGACTGGTCCTCTTCCGGAATGTCTTGGAACATCTCTGCTATTTCGTATGCGTCACCAAATGTTTTGGTAGCAGCACGATCAAGCTTCTCTATTCTCTGGATAATTTCGTTCTTCATTTTTGCCCTTTCCGTTATTTTTAGATAAGCCTTCTTGTATGTCTTAGTCTAATTATGTGTAGACTTTTTCCTTTATTAGTATTTTTCAGAAAAAACATATTAAAATTTTTTGCCGGTACTTATCATGCCTCTACATGTGATGCAACAAACCTTGCGAAAGCAGCGCATATAAGGAAAAACGGGATAAATAGAATGTTCTTTACCACAAGTTTAGACACAGCAAACTTTTCATCCTTATTTGGATCAGTGAAATCAAGATATAAGCCTTCTGTTTCTTCATCTATGATAAGCTTTGCTCCTTTATCAAGCTTATGCCCATTTCCATCAATAACTTTTGTGACTTTATATGTTCCAGGCTTAAGTTTCAGTGGGTCTCCACTTTTGTTGACGGTAAACTGATAATTAACAGAGTCCCTTGAAAGTGTGACATTCAAGGGTGTTACAAGACCTTCTGCAAGCTCAACATCAACAACAACATTTCCATCCTCATCAACGTTTGATACATCTGAAAGCATATTTCCCGCTTCATTTTCCGCTAAAACAGTTTCTGCTTCTGTTTCCTGTGCTTCAACTTCTGCCGCATATACAGGACCAATAGATGCTGTTGGTACTGTTGTGAATAGCATTGTTGAGATCATCATTACTTTTAATAGATTCTTATGCATAAGTTACCTCTCAAAATCATTTGTACAGATTAATTATGGGAGGGGTTGTTCCGCTATTAGTAAATTTCTGAGAATTTTTCAAAAAAGAAAAGAGACTCCCTTTCTGAAAGAGTCTCTTTCCCGAGTGTTGATTTATGTTCAACAATTCTTATCCGTACTATGTATTTATGCTTTTATTATCGTCAAACAAAAATATCTTCATAATCATCTTCTTCAAAATCTTCCATATATCTATTAAAATTCTCAGAATCTATGGGCCTATATGTATTATCACCCAGTTCCTGATCTTCTAATGAGTATATTTTGTCGACCTTTTGTGCTTTATCAAACACTTCCTTTATAACCTGCTTTATTTCTTTTGCCCTTTCCGAATCCGTTATGTCAATAAAATTTAGGCCACGTTTTAATTCTACATAGGCCCTAGTCCTGTCCAGGTATTGTTCATATGTCTTACATCCGGTCTCTTTGACAATTTCTTTCTTTAGTTCTTCTTTTATCTCTTCTTTTGCTCTATGATTAGCCTTTCTGAGAAGCTCATTTTCTTCTGCCAAGAACCTGATTTTTTGACTCTTTTTAAAATCCGAAAACTTTAGATCCTTGTAGTCTTCATTAGCTCTTTCGTAATATTCTTCCATCGTCTCTTGTGGCTCCGGTTTACAGAGGCATTCTTTTGCGACATTATCAAGTGGCGTATACAGGAATCTTTTTACATCCTTGTGTTGCGCAAATACTCCACTATTTTCAGGAGAAAGGTCCAAGTCCTTTGAGCAGTCCTGATAATACCTATTGTGAAGCTCTATAAGTGAATTTCTCGTTGGCAGATATGACCGGCTGCTTAATTTTCCATTTGAAATAGGAATCACCAATGCGTGAATATGTGGTTTTCCTTCATCCATGTGTAATACTGCAGATACTACATTTTCTTTACTGAACTCTCTACATAAGAAGTCTATGTTCTTTTTCTTCCATTTGTCATATTTAAAGCCTTTCGGAAGGTCTCCATCACCGAGCTCCATACAAAACGAAATCCCCAAAACCGCATTTTTGTGGATTTTATGTGTGTCATAATATCCGCTTTCACCAATTCTTCTTTGAAATGCCTTTTCGTAAGTTTCTTCCGAATAACCTATCAATTGTTCATTTAGATAAGAACTATCCTTATCTACATTGCAGGCATAGAATCCTTCATGCCTATAATTGTGCTTATAAGCCCGTTGTAGTTCTTTCTTGGTGTGTATGAATTCTATGTTAAAAGTGCCCTTTGCAATGCTCATGATAAGACCTCCCCGTTATGTTCTATAATTTAATTATGGGCGGAGATGATCAAGATAAGGGCATTTGATATTGTGTTTGAAGAAAATTAATGTCCTTAAATCAAAAAAACACCCGTCATTTCGAAAACAACGAGTGTTTTTGTAAAGCCACATTATTCTACGTTAAGAGTGTCTTCCTCAAGGACTGAAGTGGGAAACTGCCAGTCTACGAAGGTAAACAACTCTTTTGCTCTTTCTGTGTCACCATTTACAAGGTTTACGAAATCCCTTACGGAATAAGCATCTTCTCTTGAAATGGTTCCGTCTTCATTATTTTCGTAAGCATACTCTGGAATATAGATTATATCGTCCGGCTTTGATGTATCCCATACGGACTTGTAACCTATACCTTGCCTTAGTGGCATCTCCGGCATGTCATGCCTTTCATTATGCTTTTCAAATTCTTCTATTGTCATTGTTTTCACCCCATGCTGAAGGGGAATACTTCATCGTACTCCCACATCATTGAGTTTCTGTTAGCTTCAACGTAACGCCTTAGCTGTTTTTCAATCCACTCAGGCTTATAAGGTACCTTATATTCCCTCATATATGTTTTAACTGTATCGAAGTTATTGAGTGCCCATCTAAGGAGCACCTGTCCATCTTCTTTTGTTTCAGGCTGGATGGAAGCACAGGTCGGATACTTTTCCGAGACTCGGCACCACTCTTTTATAGCCTTCTCCGGATCGTGTTTATAGACACGGCCCGGTGCTTGCTCGCCATATGGCGATATAGTTGCTGATATCAGGTATTTCATAAATAAAACCTTTCGTTGCCATGGACGGAAACCCACTTGCTTTAGCAGGTGGGAGGAGTCCTGTTTGTTGTTAACCATAAACATATGTGCTACAATATACTTAGCAACAATACAAGAGAAAACCGTTGGGCGTGTTGCTCGCCGAAGGCACTCTTAGTACCTTGAAAAGTATATATGAGGTTGTAACACATAAAAGACTTGGTGTTACGTAAAATATACTCAAGCATCGCCGACTGTATGGCATTATATACAGTTACGACAGAGTAAACTTTGCCGTAAGGGGTGTTGTCAATCACCCCATGATGCAACACCACTTTAGGCTAATGCCTATCGGGGTTTAAAGGTCGGAGGCGTGAGCCGTTAGCACGACTAGGTAGTTGCAAGCCCATGACCTTTAGGTCGTGGGTAATTGACACCGCTCCTCCCAATAGAACCACGAGTTGTGTGGTTTTTCTTCTGGTAATGCGTTTTTCTCCAAATGATACGATATCACCGCCAATCGAATCTTGTATGATTCGATTGGCCTTCAGTAAGGCTTCTTCTTCCGTAAGGGCACTTATGCTCATACGTCTGAACCTTTTCTTAACCGTAACATCGAAATCAAAAGAGAAAGTTTTCTGTGACTTATTCATCTCATCCTCCATATTGCTTGTATTTTTTACAATATGATTATGGTAGAGGATAACTGAGATAACATTCATCCGCATGATAGTACGTACAAGAATAATCGCAGATATCTGGGTTAATTATTCTCTAACACCAACACTTTTTATTGCAAAAAAATACCGGCAGAAACAATCCCCACCGGTTATCAAAGACTCAATATATTTTTTTGCTTGGATTTTTTATCTCTTTTGTCCTGTACTTTCCTGCTCGTTCTCATCTACAAGAAGACTCTCTGGTTCCCCTTTGATTCGTCTCCATGTTTTTAGTTCTTTATCATTTAAATACTTTTCTATAACTATCGGAAGCTTCCCGGATGTCTGTATTTTCCAGTACAAAGTGTCCTTCATTTGGCAGCTTCCACAGGTCCTTGGTCCAAGCATTCCGAAAAAACCAATCCTGGGAGGATAATCCCATCCGCCGACGAAAGCCTCTTCATCAGTAATGAATTCCTTTTTCCCGCAAACTTCACAGTAATGCCAGAAAGGCCTGGTCTTCATGCTTTCCAGTAATTCTTTACTCTCTTTTGATTCCTCATCTTCTTTTTTGACGCGTTCTTTTTCTTCCGAAATCTCTTTCCTAGCATCTTCCAGAAACTGTTCGTCATACGGAGGATCCATCCTAAGCTTAATGCCATCATCTGTAACTTCGAAAATCGAGTCAAACCCCTCTATCGGATTAGGGAATTCTATTTCTGCAACATGCCTCTCATAGGATTCATCATCTTCTACCATTTTTCTGAGTCTAGTGTTCTCCAACCACCTTTCTTTACCGGGGCACATTACATATATTTCTATTTCTGCTTTAACAGCCTCACGTATAGCATCAACATAAACAATACGACGCTTCGCCTTATAAAATGTCTGCTCGACAACAACATCTCTGCCATGTTTCAGCTTACTAATAATGTCACTAAGAAGGTCATCATTTGCTTTCATAAGACACCGAATCTGAACCTGAATAGGCATCCTTCCCTTATACCCGGATTCTTCATAAACCCTATTCTGATAATCAAAAGCATCCAGTATTTCGACATCCTTATTGGAAAAATTCTGGTTGATAAAATATGTTTTTCCTGAAGCCGTAGCTCCGATTACGAATGTTACTTTTGGCATAAATCGATTTCCTCTTCTAACAGCTTTTCTATTCTCATTATACCATCCCTAAGATAATAGAAACATGAGCTACTTTGAAACCAAAAAAGGAATGAGCTTTTTGGGCTCATTCCTCTAAAATAACAGTATTATTTACTAAGTGACTCTGCAAGCTGCTGTCCGCATATATAACCTGATGTTACTGCCCATGCTGCCATGGAACCCGGGATTGCTTCAGTACCGTTGCAGCCGGCTGTAACTTCACCTATAGCATATAGACCGGGGATGACTGTTCCGTCTTCCTTCTGTGCTTCAAAGTTAGCTGTTACATCATATCCGCCAAGTGTTGTTGCAAAACGGAGTCTCTGCTCGATAATGTAAACCGTGCTGTCCTCATCGAACTTTGTGAGGGCTGTACGGCCAAACTCAGAATCAGTACCTGACTCAACGGTCTCATTCCATTTCTTAAGCTCTGCTGATAATGCTTCCGGATCAAGTCCTGCCTTTTCAGCTGCTTCCTTGAGAGTGCCTCTTGCAAATGTCGGATGATCTGAATCAGAGTTAAAGAACTCTTCCTGCTGTTCCATAGAGATATTACCTACGGCAGAAGTATTTGTTGAAACCATCTCTGACCATATATCATAACCGTTCTGATCCATAACGATATACATGATCTCGTCAGGCTGCTTTGTTGTTGCATTCTTGATATCTGCAAATGCGAGTGTTTCATTTACAAAGCGCTTTGAATCCTTGTTTACGAAGAAAGCACCAGTTGTGTTAACTGTTGTAAGGGTAGGCATCGGTGTTGCATATCCATCGATGGTATCTTCACCCTTTGAAATACCGTTAGGATACATCTTAGCATAGCCCATATTGAGCATCTTTGCACCGACAGCTTCACCCATCTTCTGGCCGTCACCCATTGAAGACTTAACACCGTAGAATACAGCATACTGAAGGTCACCCTTCTTTTCTGAGATCATCTCAGCATTGGCACCATATCCGCCTGTAGCAACTACGACAGCATCAGCCTTATATTTAATGGTATTACCATCTGCATCTGTGGCAACTACTCCTACTACTCTTCCTTCATCATCTGTGATAAATTCCTCAGCCTTTGTTTCAAGTTCAAGCTTTCCGCCCTTTGATGTAAAGTTATTTGTGAGGATCTCCATGGCATTTGACATACCGCCGTCACATACGAAGAATCTCTGAACTGTGTGCTCAGGGAAATCACTTGCATAACGGTCATTGAAAGGAACATTCTCTGTTTCCTTTAACCAGTCGAGAGTCTTACCCTGGTTGTTTGCCATGATCCAAACGAGGTCTTCATTGTGATTCTCACCTGAAGCCATGATGTCATCATGGATAAGCTGTGCGCTGTCACCTGTGAGACCAACTTCCTCCTGAAGCTTCGAGAGACCTGCGTCGATACCGCCTGCATTGGAAGTTGCGCCGCCGGTGTAGCTCATCTTTTCAAGAATGGTTACATCCTTAAGTCCTGAATCAAGTGCGGAATTACCACAGGTAAGACCGGCTCCGCCGCCACCGAGAATAAGAAGACTTGTTTCCTTTTCTATAGTCTGTGCTGCAGCTTTCTCGATCTCAGGGAAGTCTTTGTTTGTCATTCCTGCCGCTGCCAATGCTGCCGCTATAGCTTCCTGTACACCACTACTTGTATAAGTAGCTCCGGAAACTGAATCAATGTTAACTGTATGATGCTCGTTCATTTCTGACATCATCTTTTCGATTGCATTACCACCGACATTAGGTGTTTCCTTATCACCAGTAATTACTGCTGATTCAAGGACACCGTCTTTAACGGTTATCTTTACTGTAACATCGCCTTCAAATCCCTTTCCGGTTCCTTCAAATTCACCGCTTACTCCGGCACCCGATGCTTCTGCGGCTGCAGTAGTTTCTGCAGCTGCTTTTGTAGTTTCCTGAGCTGTGGTGGTTGGTGTAGTTGTGGAGCTGCCACAACCAACCAGCGTTGCTGCCATTAACAGCGCAGCTGATGTTCTGAAAACAGATCTTCTCATCTCTAACTCCTCCGTTATTCAAATGTTACTTTATATACATTTATATGTTACCTCGGTAACAATAACAAAAAATTTAACAAATACCTGCATTTCGGTCAATCATAATAAGTGACAAATGAATTCCTGATGATTTGTGCAACATCTACAAGTCATTTAAGGTCGATTTTCCTACCATTGAAATCTAACGGTTAGGTGAGTACACTAAAGAATAAGTTTGAAGAAGGAAATGAAAAAGTATGACTAACAATGCCTCAACCAAAGATATGATCCGCGATACAGCGCTAGAACTGTTTAAAGAACAGGGATATGATAATGTTTCTATCATGGACATTTGCAGAAAATGCGAGATCACAAAACGGACATTTTACTACCATTATGAATCCAAAGCTGAGCTATTAAGTGGTGTAGTAAAATATTGGGGTATTCAGGCAGAGCGTCTCCTAAATACATTTGCCTCAGAAGAAAAAAGCGTAAATATCTTATGGCAGATAATGAAAGTCTATTGCGATAAGTCAATGCAGTATGGTCCAAATATTGTTAAACAGGTTTATATACTGACAATCCAAACGGCTGGTGATGCTCATTTCCCTGAAGGGATGTATCTCTTTGATGTTGCAGTTAAGCTGTTGAAAAAAGCTCAGAATGCCGGGGAAATCCATAATCCATATGATCCTGAATCCATTGCCTTTATTCTATATCACACACTACGTAGTATAAGCATTTCATGGGCTTCAGAAGATGGCAGATATGATCTTATAGCGGAATATAAAAAAGCTTTCGATATTATTGTCGGGATATAAGTAGGGGCTGTTGCTTTAGATTGATAATCATCTAAAGCGACAGCCCCGTAAGGTGCGCCCTTGGTTTCTGCGGGAAATGATTGCCCTTTTAGTTTGATTAAAGCATATAGTATTTGTTCAGGAATGTGGTTCTGTCCCAATCGACGATCCTGACCTCAGACTCCTTAGCCGGATGGATGTCGAACTCGTCAAGGACCATAACTTTCTTGTCCTTAAGGTCGTAGAGAGGCCAATTCTTGGCTTTGCCATCGGGTGAGATGTCGGCACTGAGAGATGGGTCGCCGGTTCTGGCGAACTGTACCCACATCTTACGCATGGTCTTCGAGAAAGTCTCGTCATACTGTCTTCCTTCGATCTGCTCAGGGTGTGCGAATACGATTGGCACCTCTTCGAAATGGGCACTTTTTCGTATCGGATCAGAAGACTCTACCCTATAGAAATATGTGTAGGATTTGCCGCCACCCATAGTCTGGCTCTCCGACATTTTGATAGCACCCTCGATAAACCAGCTGTGGCCGAACAGACGGCTGTCGGGCTCCCAGTCCTCAGTGGTTCCTTCCTTACAAAAGCTTTCCAGCTTTGCTCTCTCTTCATCCGTCAGCATATGGGCATACTTCCTTGTCTTACGGTCAGAGGCCCATGCCTTGAAGCCTTCCACAGTCCAGTCTGCCACGAAGCAGTTCATCTCATCCTTGTTGCAGCCCTGAAGGAAAGTAATGTCTTTGGCGATGCCATTGGCATATGCTTCCCAGGGGTCCAAAGGCAGGATGCGTCCGTCTCTGACAGGGAACAGACGCAATGGAATCGTCTCGGCTGTTGTATCCACCAGCGTCCGGGCATCTACCTTCAGCAAATCGGCAACGGTCTTGCAGCCGAGGGCTTTCATCAGATCATTGGTGGCAGCGATGCTCTCCTCCACGGAATTCGTCTGCGATGGGGCACCGCTTTGTGCGATGACCTTTTGGAAATACTGCTTTGAACCGGGGATGAGGGGCTGCATGGTTACGCTTCCGGCACCGGCCGACTCGCCCCAGATGGTCACGTTATTGGGATCGCCTCCAAAGGCGGCGATGTTTTCATGAACCCATTTTATCGCCATCTTCTGATCCAGCAGCCCCAGGTTCTGTGAGTCAGGATAGTCCTTGCCGTCGGCTAGGTGCGACAGATTCAGGAAACCAAGAACGCCGAGCCTGTAGGCGACAGTGACGAAGATGATATCGGGATTCTCTTTTGCCAAATTAAAGCAATCAAACAGCTCAATACCTGTTCCGCCGGCTGCAAAAGCACCTCCGTGAACCCATACCATTACGGGTTTTTTCTCTGTGGAATCATCATCACTTTTCCATACGTTCAGATACAGACAATCTTCGCCCTGGTTATCGCTGATGGATTTATCCTGAACAGCGAGTTTTGCAAAATGAAAAGCTTCATAAACGCCTTCGTCCGGAGCAAACGAAACCGGTGCTTTCCAGCGCAGGTTGCCCACTGGCTGTTCAGCTACAAAAGGAATGCCTTTGTAGGAGATGATATTCTCCGTTTTCTGACCAACGAATGTTCCGTTACTGCATTTAACGGCCAACGAATTGTCATAATTCCCATCTTTGATCTTTTGGTTTGTCATTAAAGTTCTCCTTTCTATGGTATCAGACAGGGATTTTCAACAATTATATCATCATATTCTGCACTGATGAATAAAAAGCTGGCTGCCGGTGTATTTATGAATTCCGCCGGCTGTTTTTGTATGTTTAATGAGAAGGAAAACCTGATGAACTTTACTTCATAAAGAAGGAAGTCATGCTGAAAATTTTGAAAAACACAGGGCAATTTAGTATTATAATAGCACTTAGGACTGGTCGAAAGACCCGGGTTCACATAATGGGGCTGTCGCACTAAAATGATAATCATTGATCTAAAGCGACAGCCCCTTCCTTAATGCCCTAAAGCTACCGATTTTACCTTACTACCGCCGGAAGACCCCTTTCCCTCCTTGGCCAGATACTCCTCATACAGACCATCCGAGTACTCATCCAACCAACCGGTCCAGATCTTCTTTAGCTGGACTAGTTTCCTATACGCCTTCTCATTTAAGTATTCGGATTTCCATATTATGCTGTCACTGCCTTTGTATTCATCGGCAACACACTCTATAAGATCTTCTCCTTCAGCCGGATAGCTGCCTTTCAAGAGGGCAAAATTTATTGCAACGAATCGTTCTATCTTCTTAGCATCCCATGACTTAAGGATATTAGCGTATGACTCTGTCTGTGCCGAAGAATATCTTCTGTATGCAAGCTCTATCCTATGTTCTAGCGTGAGTTTGTTGTAATAGATCATTGAATTTCCAATGATGTCCATGTAATATGCGGAGTCATCCTGTCTTAAAACATCATTGATTTGGAGGTCATCCTTAAGGGGAGATTCTTCAATAGGATTCCCATACTTATCAAGCTCGTAGTCCTCAGGATTATTCTTGTCTCCGCCTTCTTTTAACGAAGTAAAATCCTTTCTTTCCTTTATCTTTCCCGGCGTTCCCTTTATAACTACATCTTCATTGATTTGTACTGCATCGTTGTTTCTTGTGACTCTTCCTGTCGAATCTATATATGCTTCGTATCCATGTGCAACAGCTTCGTTAATATCATCTACATTAACAAATATCTTGCTTTCACTTACGTTTCCATGCTCATTTCCATTGGCATCTCTCTCAAATGGATCGAATGCGTCTTCATCCTCTTCATAAACCGCATGGAATCCAAGTCCATATCCGTCATTATCGAAGATCTTGTATGTTCCTCCTCCGTTATATAGCCTTGCGGAATCATCATCTTCCGTGCCTTCATGTTCTTCCCGCCATCCCTTAAAGACGCGGTAGTCCATGGCAAGTGTACCCAGTGACTTGTAGAGTGTTATTGTGTCACCGACCTTAGCTTCAAAAGACTTATATAACGAACCGGAGTATACCGACTCATTTGTGTTAGCGTTCTGGAGAAGGTCCTCTCCGTCAGCACTTTCTGGATAATAGAAATTTACTGTGACAGGATCATCGGTTATCACCTTTATGTCATAGTATCCTGGTTCAAAGGTCTTTTTATCCCCCTTGTTTACAAGATACTTATTATCATCCTCGTCAGTTATTGACCAGTAGATGCCTTTCCCGTTTAGCGGGCCATCGCTGTCCCTGTAATCATCCGGATCTTTAAATTCATAAATGTCTGTTTTAAATATCTCTTTGCTTAAAGATTCGATCTCTTCCCCATTCTGTGTATAGAAGTTTAGGAATACGTGATCCCTACTGCTTGTGGAGATGAGATTTTCTCCTGTGAGTGTTGGATTGTCTGATACAACCCTGAACCTCATCTCACCTTCTTTTATTTGAACAGTATCACCCGCCTTATATGTTCTACTTGTGGGCTCCCCGTCCTTATTTATTTCCACCCATTCAATTCCATGTACTTCATCATTATGCTCATTAAACAGGATGTTTCCTTCACCGTCTTCATAACCCAGATACTTATATTTTTCCGGATCAGGAAACGTGAATGTTCTTCCTACCAACATTTTTGTTTCAAGCTTCTCTATTTCCTCGCTGTCTATGGTGTAGAAATAGAGGTATCCGTACTCTTTCTTTGCGGCGCTTACATCCCGTGTGCCTAATATAAGGCACACTATGAGCGTAAGGCATGTGAGCATGGATATTCTTCTTATAAAGTTTTTAAATCTGATAGTTACCATTTATTATCCTTTATGTCTTACTTTTCTTGTTTTGTTTCTCTTTTCCGGCAGCTTCCTGAGCCTTTTCCAAAATACCCGTTGTGTTCTGTGTTGTCTGTTCTTCGCTTTCAGCAGTCTCATTAACCTTTTCCATGATGCCGGTTGATGTCGTGAAGTTATAAGTGAAGGTTAGATCGGTTGTTCCAAATGGATCACTATCATTGCGGGCAAAGGTCATGAACTTATATACAGAATCTTCACCCTTTCTATGAATAATGGTCTCGCCCGGGATGTAATTGTCTCGGTTTTCTATATCTGCTCTGGATGTCAATTTACGTCCATTTACTTCAATCAGATATATATCAGAGAAGCAATCATGTTCATCCGCATGAGTTATTCTTTCTCCACCTCGTAATATTCTGCTAACAGCATCGAGCATCTCCTGGGTGATAGTTCCCCCATTTACTGAATAGCCTAAACTATAAGAGTCATGTGTTTCCGGAGCAAACCAGCCAGAATTAATTACTGCTTTCGGGTTATCGCCATATATGGATTTTTTGTCACATATATTTGCTAGCAAGGATGCTTCATATAGAACTCCTTCATATGAGCCTTGTTCACTTAAACATCCGGCTGTTATTCTTCTTATCTCGTCATCGGTAAGATCAGGCCAAGCCTGTCCCTTAAATGGGTCCTGTATACCGTAGTTTGTTCCGGTACTTATTGCATTTATTCTTCCGAGTCCTCCGCCTGATCGATGGACCTTTAGAGCATCCGGATCATAGTCCACATATTTTCCGACTTTATCGTAATCAATATCCGTTGCGGGCTTCATTCCGGGAAGTCTCGAAATGTTACCTATAGTTACATAGATAACTACTCCCATGTGTCCGCCACACTCATAAACCCATTTGTATTCCTTATGGATATGATCATTCTCATGGATATGGAATGATCCTCCTAAACCATTTGAATCCTTTGGATATGTTTTATTGTCTCCATAGCTTCCGCTTGAAAGCATACATTCCTCAAATTCGTAATCATACTCGGGATCTCCTTGATCATCATATCCAACGAGCACCTTATGCGTATGGTCACCGTGACCTTTGGAGGAATAACCATTAAGGCAGTTTACGCCCCATCTCCATTCTTCTGTCTTTCTCCATCCATCAATTCTTGGAGTCACATCAAGATCATCATCTCTAGGATGTGAGCATAGTCCTGATTTGTGACTTCCTGTTCCGTTTGTGATAGGTACATCACAACTTGAGCACTGCTGACTAAGCTCATTTCCGTCATCATCATATTCCGTAACGATATTCGGTGTGTAATCCTCCTGAAGCCACATGACTTTTCCGTCCTCGGGACAAGCTCCTGTGACAGCGTCTGTCACCATTCCGGATGTATCCTGTGCGTCATCAGTACCCGTAACCTGTGTGGCCGAATTTCCGGGTCTGTATTCCTCGATGGTTATCTGATGTGTTGCCGCCCAAAGGAACTCACAGTAATCAATGAAATACTGCCTTATCTCTTGTTCTGCCAACAGGTCATCACCCTTAAGGTTAACAGTGTTTCTGAAAGTGTAAGGTATATATCTTGACGCCATTGAAAGGATATCTTCGGTGTTATTAAGGTCTACATGATTAGGCTCAAGCTCATTACCGTAGGCATCTCTGAATACTACTCTCTCGGCTTCGTAGAAAGTAACATTCTCATTTGCAACAGAACCTACCTGATATGCAAAATTCTGTCTGTTGTTAAGTGACTCATTTATTATGTTTGAGAAATTTTTGTTCTTTTCTTCAAGTGAATCCTTCACCATCGCTAATAAGTCTGTTTCATCAGCAATGATACCGTTTGCAAGAGTTCCATTCTTTGAACCACTATCCGACGGATCATCGATGTTTGTGAGCATTGATATAAGTGATGTAAGACATGCTACTACAAATACAATTAGCACCACGTACCAGAATACTGCGCTTATGGATCCCACGACGCCGGCGAGTGTAGCTGATGCTGAACTTACAGCTGCCGACACAGCCTGATATGCGGCTGTGCTTGTGATCTTTCCGACGAGAGCCTTTGCAGCTGTTCCTACTGAAGTCTTAGCAAGATATCCTGCGAGTTTAGCAGATGCTTTTGAACCGAATTTTGCTAGTGTATTGTCGAAACCGAATCTTTTGGCTACTGCTTTCGCCACGTTACCAGCCTTTGCTTTCTCCATGAACGATACCACCTGAGTCGCCTTTACCGATGCATGGATGCTTATCTTTGCAACACCTTTTGCGTAGGCATTTATAAGGTTTATTAGGCTGTTGTATGCCGTTCTGAGTCCTCTTGCGGTCTGTGTAAAGCTTCTTAGTCCGTGTCCAAAGTCAGTGTCCCGGAGTGCTTCCCCGACTTTCATTGAGACAAGCATGAAATAACTTCCCATAAGCTGTGAGAACTTCGGCATACGGAATAGTCTTTCCTGATTTGCTGCTTTAAGAAGTGATATAAACTGTTGTGCTTCTTCAGAACTGCTCACTCTTTTTAGCTTTTTCATGATGTCATCAAGGAATGCCTGGTCAAAGATATTCGCTTTTTTCATACCGAGAAGGATCTTCTTAGCCTCGTCAGAACATTTCATATTGCATATTACGTTTGCAATGTTTTGGTCGGTGAAACGTCTTACCATGTTAAGGAAACCACCATTCCTTGTTCCCATAAGAGAACTCATGAGTGAGTTTGTTTCCCCAACATTCACACCTTTCATAAGTGATTTCCAGCTTTCAAGTGTTTTTTTATCTATGCCGAACTTTTTGATTATGTCGGCGTCATTTATATTTACTCCTTTCAGAATTTTTTCCTGTAATGACCTAAAGTCACCTACTTTATCTTTTCCGATGTGGAAATACTGCATTATCTCTGCATCGGTATAATCCGCAAAACTCTTGTGGATGAGCTTATCAAACAATAGATTATTCTTCAGCGTGTTAAGAGAGGAGTTTTCTCCAATGACATCCATATACTCATCAAAGATGTTCTTAAATACCCCTGCCGAGATATTAGTATGTGCACCGTTTACCATTGCCCCATGCGCAAGGAGACATCCCATTGCATAATTCATCATGGGTGATGCATACATGTAGCATTCTCTTAGTACCTGTTGTCCGTCAGAACCACTCATTACAGCATTCATTGCAACTCTTCCGGCAATCTTTCCCACCTGATGAACAGATTTCATATCGCTCAGCGACTTAAAGGTGTTAATGGTCCTTTGCGTCATGATTTCCTTTGTGAAATCGATGGTGTGGGTTTTTACTATTTCGCTCGCGAATAAACTATCATTTGCATATGTGCTACTTTGAGTAAATCTATTTTCTTCGGTTTTAGTTTTAGTATTAAAGGGATTTTTACCGTTACCATTACCAAACGCCCATTCATTTACATTGACACCCTGACTAAAGATATCTTTTTCTGTAGTGCCGGCAGCATTACTGTCGAAATTATAGATTCCTGTTTTGCTAATGCGTTCTTTTTTAGTATTCAGTTCATCTATCTTTTCTGAACGTTCATCAATCTGCCTTTTTATTTCTTTAAGCTCTTCAAGCTTTACGGATGATGTGGTTCTGCCTCTGTAGTTAGGATTATTCTCCTCTGCTTTTTCTTCCTTCTTTTTAAATGGATCCTCTCTGTTACTTCTGCCACCAAATCTATCCTTACAGTAAGACTCAAATCTTTTGGTTGTGCCCTTTACCTGATCACGTATCTCGTCAAATTTTTTTACGATATCAGGTGTTATTGGTGTCGTTTTTACTGTGCCTGTCTTACCAAGATTTTCTTCAGTAACATCCTTTAAATTGGTTGCTTTTGTTGTTCCGAAGCCTGTTTTCTTTTCCGATAAGTCCTTGCTCGGTTCGTCAACTCTCTTTTCCGTTACACTTCTATATGGCTCGTAGGTTTTGTTTTCGGTTATGTCCTTTTTAGGTTCATCGGAACTTGCTCCTGTTACGTTTCTGTATGAACCGTCTGTTTTTGTTTCATAAGGACTTTTCTTTTGTGATTCATTATATTCGTTACTCCATTCATCGGGCTTTCTTACTGCTTCCTGAGTTTTCGGAGTTGTTTTAATCGTACTGTCAGTTTTTTGAGAACTATCTTCAGCTTTTATCTCATCATTAGCCAGGTTATCAAGGGTTACATCTCTGAGATTGGTGCCCTGGGATGTTTCAAAACTCGCATTATTTTCCGATGAGCCCTTATTCTGTTCATCTTTTTTATTCTCAAAAGGACTTTCATAAGAAGATATTTCTTCTGTGGTAGGTACGTAAGAGTGAGTGTCTGATCCCTTGTTTTCTCTCTCATAAGAAGTTGTTTCCTCTGTAGGAGGGACGTGAGAGGGAATGTCCGATTCCTTGTTCTCTCTCTTTTTCTTCTTTTTGTCATAAAAGTCATCATCAACCGGAGAATCTTCATCATCTTCGGGTGATTCCTCTTCTTCAACCGGTTCTTCTTCAGCTTCCTCTGGTTCTTCTTGAAGGGATTCCTCTATATCCCTTTCTAATTCTTCTGCTTCTTCCAGTGCTTTTTGTTCTTCTTCAAGCTGCTTTTCTATCTCAGCAAGATACTCAGACTTAATATCTTGTATCCCTTCATAATCTATATATCTTGCTACAAGAACATTTTCTGAATATGCTTTGAATTCCGGCCCGAAGGCACCAACACCGACAAACTCAGCTTGTATACCCTTTTCTCTAAGTTTTACAGAAAATTCACCGAGAGTTTGTGTGTCTGCTGTCACAACAACCATCCGGTCATCATGCATCAGGTCTCTTTCAAAAGAACGATTTCTCTGAATAGTGACTTCTGTAAGCTTATATGTATTTATATGATATTCCTGATATAGATCGAAAAATTCCGGGAATGCTTCTAATATCGATGCGTAAGCCTGAATAATCAGCTTTATGGAATTCTTGTCAGTAGATCTTAAATTTGTCATGTAGTCCTAATCCTCCGTATAGGAGAATTATGTGTGGACTTCTTTTCGTATTAGGTTTTTTTGAGAAATTTTGTAATATTTCTATCAGTTCAGGCATAATGCCACGTCCATAGGAGCTACGCATCGCATGGGTGTGGGTGAATGCCTTTAAGCCACTCCTTGATTTTTGATGTATTCCTGTACCATCGATAATGAATTTTCACTCACGGTACACACGAAGTAACTTTCAGACCAGAAATATGGCTCCCAGTACCATTTTTTGAGCAGTGTATCTCCGTACAGTTTTCGGATGGTTCTTGATGACTGGGTCTTGACCACATTAACAAGCTCTCCGGGAGCTGTCATCGGGTCTGCCTCGAACAGGATGTGTATATGATCTTCCTCACCGTTCATCTCAAGTATATTAAGACCTCTTTCCTCAAAGAGGTCTTTTATCTTATCATAAAGGTTTTCGCCAAGGACCCCTGTTATCACCGGATGGCGGTATTTGGTGACAAGGACCATATGGTATTGCAGTAAAAAACAGCTGTGCCTGTTTACATAATAGGATTGGTTTTGTTTGCGTTTATACATGTTACCTCCTTTACAACCATATATACAATTATTATAATTATATACGATAAATACTGAGTTTTTAAGGGGTACAACCATTTGTATATTGTAAGCCATATAAATATTACAAATACCAGACATTGGTCATATGGTTATTGCAACAATTATACTGTTTTGGCGTGGAAACTTTACAATGCTTCGCTATACAGAATCAGACAATGTTTTACAGGCTGGGATAAGTCTGTCCGTACGGTTAATGAAGCAGAGGTTTTTAAAGAGATCAAACTTCTTGAAAGCAGTTATCCTTCGATAAGGGTTAAGCGGGTTATTAGTTATTCTCATCTTGAAAAGCTCATGCGTGTAACAAAAAACCCTGATTTCTTTACATCACTTCCCATGCAGACAGCACAGGCAGTCGTAAAACAGGCAGTGCAGGACTTCAAGAACTGGCTTGCGACGATTAAGGATTATAAAAAGCATCCTGACAAATATCTTGGCAAACCTAAAATGCCGCATTACAAAAAGTCAGCCTGCACGGTTACGATCACTAATCAGGATGCAGTTGTTTATGGGAGAGAGTTAAAGCTACCTCTTGTCAAAGAGAGGCTTAAAATAGCCAACATTCCTGCAAACAGCAAGCTTAAAGAATTAAAGATTATCCCTTATTACGGAAGATTTATCATGTCGCTGACTTTTGAAAGTGACGATATCAATGTCAAAAACAATGGCCTTAACAAGGCAGGTATAGACTTTGGAGTGGATAATATTGCAGCTATAGTATCAACGGATGGTTCATCCAGGATATACAAAGGCGGTGCTATTCTTTCCAAAAACGCTTATTATGCCAAAAACAAGGCTAAAGCCGTAAGCATAATCACAAAAGGTCATTCTAAAATGCATGCTGATTCAAAGCATCTAAGGCAGTTGGGTTATAACCACGCAAATTTTGTCAGGGACCAGATCCACAAAATCAGCCGCAGTATTGCTGATTACTGTTTAAGCCACGATGTAAGCCTGCTTGTACTTGGAGAAAATAAGTATTGGAAGCAGAGACTTAATATCGGTGATTCAAACAATCAGAATTTCGTCCAGATGCCAATAGCAAAGTTAAAGCAGATGATCCAGTATAAGGCTTCCATGGCGGGTATAACCGTTGTACTACAGGAAGAAAGCTACACATCCAAAGCAAGTTTTCTTGATGGTGACTATATTCCCGTGTATGGAATTGATAATTATAATGCTGATTTTTCCGGTTCACGAATTAAACGTGGGCTTTATCGTAATGCGAACGGAACCGTTATAAATGCTGACATCAATGGAGCTGCAAACATTCTTAGAAAGGCTGACCCAAATGCGTGGCATTTAAACAAACTGGACAGCATTGAATTTCTCACAAATCCTGAAGTGTTAGGATTCCACGAACTGAATCCCCAAGGTATTCCGGTAAGACGGATAAAGGCTGCGTGAACTAGCCTGTGTTGGTACGGACAGCTACAGAAAAAGAGCCATACTTTAAGTACAGCTCTTCTTGTAGTTCGAAAGACGTAAGTGTTACGACCGCCAAAGATACCACCTCTATAAGCCCGTCAGGGTGTTAGGGGTGGAGGTTCATCAGCAACTATAATGTTAGAGTGAAATCTATACATAATTATAGTGAGAATACTGATATAATCATTATTTGCATCACAACTGGTCCGAGGTATTTTATGGGTTTTATAAGAAAAATCTTTGATGTAGATAAAAAATCAGATGCTGGTTCGCTTAATGAGTCAGGTGACAAGACTTATGACAATACTCTTCATAAGACAATAAATGATGTTCCTGTCAAAACGGAGGCTCCAACAGTCCTTCGCCCTTGTCACAATCAAGGTTCCTTAGCAAACACGTCCTCTACGGATAAACGTTTATTCACGCCTTTAGAGGAACATGAAACCCTTGTATATCATACTGATTGGGGAAAGCGAGATTATGACGTTTCAGAAATTCAGCTAAGAACCATGTACAACAACAGGGAAACTGATGAGATGAGTAAAGATTTTAAGAAAATCATTACTGAAAATCTTGCTGTGAGAAATCTCTGCGATGCTGCTCGGGAGTATGGATTCTACAGTACATTTATTGTCGGTGACCGCCATACATATTTTGTATACGGAACAGATAACGAATACATCAATACAACAGAGTTTGTCGAGCATAACGGAAGACTATTCCCCCTTGAGTTTGTCTTAGAAAACGGATATTCATATTCTGAGTTTTTCTGCTGTTTTAAATGGACTGCTGTTAATATTGATGCTTTTCTTGATCCACGTAGTCATGAAACTGACAGGACTTCAAAACTTCTTTTCATGATTATGGCTGACCTTGAATTTTTGCTTACTACATATAAGCGCTATAACCTTGAGGTCCCGGAGTATGTTTTATGGGACCAGTCAACCGTTAACTATATACATGTCTGTGATGCCGTAGTTGCAAACCCACAGCAGAACGGTACGATCAAAAACCATTATGCCGATGTGCTTGTTAAAACACTAAAGGATATAGCTGTATGGTGCTATCCTGCAAGAAACAATGAGAGCATTGGATATCTCGCGTTCATCCTGGGGACCAGATATAACGTTTTTCATGGCATTAAAGGCGGAGCACACAAAATCTATACTTCCCAAAAGAACTGGAATGATTTTGTGTGGCAGGCAGAAGCAACGAATCCAAAGGCTTTCTATGACTCTTCCTTTAGTCCAGAAGAAGCAGAATTCATACTTAAAGGAATGAGAGAACGATGGGCGCCTTGCCGTGTAGTTGAGAAAAACTCCACTATTACTAAAATGGAAATAGATACAGCACTCAGTTCCACGCTCTATAATGAAGACTCAAAAAAACATTTTGTGAGCAAAGAAGTGACATTAAGATACTGTGCTTTTGATGAAGGTTTAGTTGATTATCTTAGCGAGGAATATACAGAACAGGTACTTTCAAAAGAGTGTATGGATTATGGTGACCAGCTTATTAAGGAGCTTGATTCTGACGAGATGGCAGCTACAACATCACACACAGGTATTGGAATGATTACCGTCAAACCATATGAGCTTGAAGGGTTAATGGATTTAGCATTAGAATATCATGTTAATTTTGGGCATCCAAGATCATGGAGATTCCGTAGAACGTTCAAGGACGGAATTGTTTTTGTCTACCAGTACCATGATATCCCTGTTGTTAACAGTTTCGGATCAAATGGTTCAGGCCACAGGGCCTGCTCTATGACAAACTCCTTCTCTGAACTCCGTGTGCGTACACCTGCTTATAACGGAAAGATATGGCTGGCTGAACAATCCTATCAAAGTGGTGCCTCTCATCCTATCCCATATTCAAATTACACACAATACCTCATTGACAGAGGGTTCCTAGTATCTAATGACGGCATGGATATTCCGATACCGGACGAAGCAACATTAAAGGAACATACCTGATTCTTTAACTATATATATCGGCAATATTTTCAAATATTGCCGATATATATGACATAATCACAATTTAAAGAAGCATTGGACGCTATCCGTTCAAAATAACAGGCTGTGTAACATCATATCTCTTAGTTGGCGCTTCCAGATTCCCATAAGATTCGATAGGCATTTGATTAGATCACTTCCTTTTTCTTTTCCACGGAATGCATCTATTAACGTGTTTCTTATATTCAGTGTATTCGTTACCATAAAGGTGTGTTAACCATTTTTCCTCTGTGTTAACCAGAATAACGGTCATGACGAGCCAGTTAATCAGTGGAAGGAGAAGCATCCATGCATTATGCCACATGAGGATTATTCCTGAAAATGCTATCCACCATCCGCTATACATAGGATTCCTAACTATCGAATATATCCCTTTTGTCTGAAGCCGATTCTCTGTTATTGAGTCATCCATATCCGACTTCACTGCTCCTATATACCAGATAGATATACCGAAAATTATGAGCACCATTCCTATTAAACGAAAAACTATAATCCATTCGTCCTTCAGGGTTCCTAACTTTAACACATACCCAAACAGTATTACCCCTATGATATTAACAATAGCCATAGTTAAGACTAAATATGGACCAATTCCAAACAAAGGAAGTTTCTGGTCTTCCTTCATATAGTTTTTTAACATCTTTAAACCTTATTTCCTTGCAACAACAGTAATCCACGGCTTATTCTCATGATGATATTTACTGACGCTTGAAAAACCCACATTTATCAATGCTTTTTCAATCTCATCCAGGGTATAGCACTTCATCCCATCTATGATGTTCTCGAACTGCAGGCTTGCTTTATCGATACCATCTGCCTCATTGACAATTAAAAATGTCCCACCGGGCTTAATAGCTCTATGTACTTCTGAAAAGCATTTTTCAAGTCCCGGCCAGAAATATATAGTCTCAAAAGCTGTGGCAAGATCATACTTTTCGTCAAATCCAAGCTTTGATACATCACCCTTTTGTACCTTGCAGCGTCCCTTCTTTATCATTTCTTCATTGAATGCTGTGGCCTTCTCAACAGATACATCCGAATAATCAATGGCAGTGACAATTGATAAATAATATTTTTTCATAAGCTCATAGGCATTTCTTCCGCCACCGCACCCGATTTCCAGAATCTCTTCAGGAGTTATGTTCTCCAAATGTGATATGCCCCAGTCAGCCAATTTGGCGTGCCCACTGTTCATGGTATTTACCATCATCTTACCAAGGAATCCCTCCGGCTTTCTTGTCTGATTTAAAAACTTTTTGATAAATCCCATCTTTTATTTCCTCCCCACGAGAATTGCTGAGCCACTGAGTCCCATCCATGTTGACTCCCACTTTGACATGAACATACCGTCAGTAGTATCAACGAGCTTTACTTCTTCATATCCCATATCTTTAAGCTTCTTTACAAAGCTTTCCATGTCACCATATTTACTTTTAGACATGATATCGTGTATTGCAAAAGTACCGCCCTTCTTCAAAGTACGCAGTGTTTCCAGTAGAAGTTCCTGTCTGTCCTTTGATTGGATGTTGTGATATACGTAATTACTTGTCACAGCATCGAAAGTCTCATCAGGGAAATCGAGACTTATTGCATCTCCTTTTTGGAAAGTAGTGTTCGATACTCCTTCAGCCCGTGAATTACTTTCGCATAGTTCTTTACTGAAAGAAGCATATTCCTTTCCCCATCGATCAATCCCGATTACTTGAGCCGTCGGGTTCTTCTTTGCTACTGCTATACTTAGTGCCCCGCTTCCGCATCCTACATCAAGACATTTACCGCCATCAGGAATTCTTATGTACGAAGAAACACCATCTATTATCTGTTTTGACATTTGTCTTTTCCCGTCATAGGAAAAAGCTCTGTACAGTAAATACATCCACTGTGTCAAAAGTCCGCACATAATTGAAACAGCAAGCATTACTTTTCCGATTTTCTTTTTTACTCCAATCATCATAGTAATAATGGTTAAAACTACAGATACTGCTAGAGAACAAGCTATCATCCCTTTGGGCATCCAATTCTTATAGTCTGCTTTCATAAGACTCTCCCTTCTGCCTAACATAATTATGCCTACATAATAACACATTTAGTTAGCTATAACTAACCTTTTATTTTTTATACAGAAAAAGGACCGGACATTGTAAATATCCGATCCTTTGTATGTTAATTGTTATTAGGCAACAGGCTGAGGCTTAAACCTTCTAGCCATATCCTCTTTCCTTGCATTCCCATACCACAGTCTCTTCACAGAATCATGGTTGAACCTCATTTGTTCCACGAACTGAACAAATTCCTGTTCCGTCATGGTGAAGTCCTCAGTATCGATACCCTTTGCCGGTTCTGACACTTTGCAGGCCCTCGCCATGTCCGGATTCTCCAATTCGCCAAGCATCTTCACAGGAGCATAGAAATTCTCCATGTGAAAATTAAAAGGCTGATCTCTAGTTACATCGCAAGTAATAACCAATTTATACCACATACGGTAAATCGTATCGGTATCTGTCTTCCGAATGTCCCCTGATACCTTGACGAGTTTTTTACCGCGAACAACGTACTCACCACTAAACGGTTTCGTTGGATCGTTGAACTCGCCACCCTTTTTTGCAGACGGATATATCCTTATTCCTCCGGCTGTACGCGTCTTGGCTGTCATCTGTTCTTCAGACGGACGAGCCTTGAAAAGAGCACTATCCTTAGGTGAAAAGGTTATTGCAAAGGTACTCGCTTTACTTTCATCAAAAACATTCCTCTTAATATCCATGGCAATAGACGGGTCCATTAGCTCAAGTGCAGCATCGATTGCCGCAATGTCATGAGCGTTGTTTTTGTATTTATCCTTTCCCGGAAGAAGAAATGCTCTCTGTCCAGCCATCTGTTTTAACAACACAGGAAGGTCAGTAGCTCCAAGTATCAGGTCTCCGGGGTTCTGCTTTGCTTTCCCCCAGTTACCTACCTTCAAGATATCGAAGGCCATAGTTCCCGAAGCTTCTGTCTTTGGTGTTGACACTGCAGGCGTGAAGAGTCCCTGCTCGTACATCATAATGAACATAAGCGCATTATCGGCGCGCTTTGTAAAATCCGCCATATCCTGTTGAGGTATATTGGCATACAGAGAAATGTTTCTCATCTGCCCCTCATAATTAACAACACGCTTAGATGTATCAAGTATATTCAGCTTATTTACCGAATACGGTGATAACACCTGAAGGAATGGTTTGTCATGACCGTCTTCAACCGGCGTATACATATCCTTTACGGATATGTTTTTCTCGTTTCTCTTTACTACTGCAAGCTGTCCTGCATATTCTCTGTTGTTTCTTTTTTCGTTTGTCATTTTATGACACTCCTTTCTGACGTCTTCTTTCCAGCATGAGCTGTAAAGGCGTCTTCCGTAATGTTTCTCTTTCCGGTATTTTGGCCGGAAGTATATTTTGAACGAGGAATTGTGTTGTTAATTCCCCGTTAAAATAATTTTTCCCAAGCGTACCTACCAATCCTATTTCTGTTGGGAATCCAAGTTCCTCATATTCTTTTAAGCCTCTGAAAGAGACTGCCTGAATTGAAATTCCCTGGAATTTGACACCCGATTTTCCAATAGCAAGATACAGATTATTGCCTTTTATGGGGTAAAGTTTGAAATAGGGGATATATAAGACTGGAGCGGGATTTCCCACTCCATATGGTGAAAACTTGTCGATTTCTTTCGATATCTCATCGATATCCTTTGCTTCTACTACGATGTCTGCAACAATTGTTTCTTCATCGTAAGGAATATCTTTGAGATCTTCATTGAGTGCGGTCCGAAGCTCACAATAGTTGTCTTTCGATACTGTGAGTCCGGCTGCTCCGGAATGACCACCGTAACCATAGAGAAGGTCCTGATGCCTGTCCAGAAGCTCTTTAAGATTCACTCCCTGGGCGGATCTTCCTGAACCTTTCTGCAGCAATTCATCCGTCGAGTGCTTAGTGAATGCAAATGACGGGCGGTTATACCGTTCCATGAGTTTACCCGCAATGATGCCGACGATTCCCTCATGTATGCTGTCATTTGAAATGAGTATTACCTTATCCTTGTCATAACCTTTGGATTCAACAAACTCAAAACACTTTCCGGCCCAAAAGTCCGTAAGGCTTTTTCTTTCCTCGTTTATTGCTACCAAGCGTTCTGCAATTGCATAGGCTTCATTAAATGAAGTTTCCATGTCTGCAAGAGCCAAAGCCTGTTCTGCTCCGTCATCAAGCAGCCTTCCGACCGCGTTTATACATGGAACTATCGAAAAACCGATAGTCTGCTCGTCCACATACTCTTCGCAGTTCATGGCTACCATTAAGGAGTACAGCCCCATGCTACGTGATTCCTTGTCGGAATTTATGAGCCTGAGTCCTTCCTTTAAGAGCCATCTGTTACCATCGATTAGCGTTACTGAATCCCCAACTGTTGCAATCGCACCGGCAACAATCGCCTGTTTCTTAAACTGCTCTGAAACAGGGGCCTGCAAAGCTAGCATTGCAGCCATGCCGCCTGCACACCAATCTTTAAAATTACTTTTTCCATCAAAATGCGCGTCGAATATGAGGTCAGCTTTAGGAAGTATCACATTCCCTTCGCTATCTATTACCGGTTGATGATGGTCCATTATGATAACAGATGAACCACAGCTTTTTGCGTAATCTATCGCATCGAGTGCGGCCACACCATTATCAATTGTTATCACCGTATCGTTTTCGGTAAGTCCAAAGGGCTCTAATTGAAAAGGCTTTGCCCCGTACCCTTCGCTGAGACGATGTGGGAGTCTTGTAAGGACCTTTGCGTCGGTGATTTCTTTCATGACACCCTTCAGTATCCAGGTCCCCCAGACTCCATCGTCGTCATAGTCACCGAAGATGAGGATTCTCTTCGGTTTCTTCTTTTCCAAGAGTTTGAATAACTCATGGAAGTCGTATGTCCATACTCTCTTATCGTTAGTCAACTGTTCCACGGTCATTCCCGTGTTTTCAGTCACGATTTGAGATATAGACTTTTCTTTATTTCTAATCTTCATTTGATTCCTTTCTTCATACTCTCCATATGACTTATTCTTTTTTCAAATTAATTATGGAAGGGGAAAAGAGTTATAGTCTTGAAATCACGTATGTACTTCGTTATTCTTAAAATAAGAATGTGAAGGGAGTGATAATTTTGAGCGAGATTAAAGAGTTTTCAATGGTGATACCCGATTCTGTCGTTGATCTTCTGGATGACATGATCCAAAAGAGAAAAATTACACTTCCCGAGTCCGATACTTCCAGGGAGACGATGGCTATAATGTGCATACAGCAGTTTCACGACATGATGTACATGCCACATCTTGTGAGATTTGATGATTAAAATACAAAACCCTCTTGATGCAAGAAATTTTTGCACTCAAGAGGGTTTATTTTGTATGTATTAAGGTAGTTAAGATGCTTTGGTACTGTCCTTCTTCTCTGCTATCGCATAATCATAGATTGTGTAATTATGATAGAATATCACCTTTTTGTCCTTGTTGGCTTTCTTGTCCGGAGTTTGGACGATTCCGTATGTCTTTATCTCATCACCAACATGAGCCTCCTTTAAAATCCTTGATTTAATTGCCCCATAGCAGAGAGCTCTTACTACATTTTTTCTGTCATTTTCAGATATGTCTATCTGGATCACCGCAGGCTTATTGTTGCTGTCAATAGACGTAAGATGTATCTCTGTGATCTTCCCTGATACATAACCGGAATTTTCGGGGGTCGAGTATTCCCTGCCAGGAATAAAATAAGCTGAATCTAGTCTTGATATATCTCTTTTAATGATAGTTGCCTCAATGTCGGTCACTGCTTCCTGATGTCTTGAATCTATATATGATTTAAAATGTCCTTCGACTTCGATAGAATCACCTACCTTTATCTTCTCTTCCAAAAGATACTTTTCGGCATCGGAACCAGCTGTTACAAAAAAGTTTGGATATGTCTCAACAGCTACGGTCTTTATCTCGCTGTCTCTTCTTCTTGTGACAAACACAGGGGATGCCACCGTAAATGAATATCCTTTTGCAATCTTCTGTAAACTTGTAACTCTTCCTTTTGCGAAAAATCTGTTTAAAACTGCCATGATGCTTTCTCCTTTTTAATTCGTACTGCATTGCTGCATTTTTTCTTACACTTTAATTATGAAAGGGGATTTTTCAGATAATGTGTATTTGAGACAAAAAAAGAGCGGATTTCCGAAAATTTCGAAATCCACTCTTTAAAAAACGAAATAATTAAGCCGCAGACTCTATTTTTATATCTGAATCTTTTATATGAATTGCGTTGAGGTCGCTGAAGGCATCTACAATTTCCTTGTGGTCTACGCCCATAACGAATACGTTGTGATACCAAAGCGCTACCTCCGGAGATGTAAGCATCGCCTTCAGCTTTTCGATAGTTTCACGATCTAACTGCTCGATGTTATCAATAACCATAACTCCGGTTGGAGCCATCTGGTTTATTAAGTCCATCATAAGAACCGCTACAACAATCTTTTCTCCGGAAGAAAGGAAACTATGCTGTGTCCACTCCTTGTTGTTTGGAGTTTTTGCATAGATTGTTATTCCATTCTCAGGTCTAAGGCATATTGAGAATCCTTCCATTACCTGTCCGGCACGATCTTCCAAAAGAGTGTTTATGTCCTGTATGCAAAGGTCTACACACTGGGCCTTAATCACACCCTTTGAATCCAATGCTTTAACAAGGATATCAAGAGTTTCGGCACTCTCGGTAAGCTTTCCTATCTTACCTTCAAGCTCTTTCTTCTGCTCTGTATCCTTGATGTCCTGGGCTTCAAGCTTTAATTTACGTATAGTTTCATCGTACTCCGATGCATCAATAACATCAGCGGGCTTTTCAGGGATTTCAATCGGATTCTTCTCAAATGCTTCTTTGGATGCAGCTATGGTCTTACGCTTGTTCTCAAGCTTACTAACTTCATCCCAGATTCGCTCATTCGCAATGCACTTTTCCAATGTTCCAGCATCTTTATCAAGCGCTGTCTGCACTTTCTTAATGCATGCTTCATTCTGCAATAAGCTTTCCTGAAGTTCTTTCTTCACTCCTGTCTTATCTGTTGTGCAGATAAGCTTTCCGGAAATGGGGCATACAGGCTTATCGAGGTTTTCAAGAGTAGTCTCTATGAGAGACACATCCTTACTAAGCGTAGCCAAGAGATTTGAGTGCTCTGTTTTTGATTTCTGAGCAAGCTCTTTCTTCTCCTGGATTTTCTGCTTCATCTCATCTGTAGCAGTCCTTCCATCAAGAAGCTTATCAATCTCTTTAAGCTGTTCCTCATAAGCTACGATTACTTTCTTCTGCTCCTCTGCCTTTTTTACCGCAGCTTCGTATTCCCGCTGTTTCTGTATCATGAGTGTTGCATCCTTGTGTGCAAGGATAAACGCTTTTTCTTCATCCTCAACTTCCTGAAGTGTCCTCTTCACAGGATTGGGACGCAGTCTGTCAGCCATTGTTTTAATGGCCTTAAGTTCCGCGTTCACCTCCCTTCTCTTTACCGAAAGCAACTTCTGCGCCTTGTCGAGTTCTGCTAAATCGAAGCTCTCCGGCATCGGAGGAAGGACAGCTCGGAGTTCTGTTTCTGCTAAATCTGAAGCCGATGGACTGAATGCCAGCACTCTGTCAGCATCGAGTGCTGAACCGATGTGCGGGAGTAGATAATCCATTATACTCTCAGACTGAGCAGCGTTAAAAAGCTCTGAAGTCGTTGTCACCCTCAGTGCTTCTGCAGAATCTACATCTCCGCCTTCACAGGCTTCATCAAGAAGAACCTTTGTATAAGCCTCCAGTGTAACCTTTTTCCCATTTACGTAATATGAGTAAGTTGAAGGTGTCTTTTTCACGCCAAGCTTTACCCCGTCATTGACGGTTACCTGAACTGCATATTCAGGCAACACATTCTTTGGCTTATCACCAAAGATTATGTTCAGGGCCGTCACCAGCGTAGTTTTACCTACGCCATTTGGTGCAAGGAAAACTGTTAACGGGTTTGTGATGCTTACATTAAATGTTCTACCATTGAGGTTCTTAACCTCTAACTTCTTTATCTTCATAGTATTTATCCTTTCTGCGGGACTTGTCCCATTGCGTTCACACCTTTTTCGACTACAAGGTAATCGTTTGCTTCGTAGTATGTTTTCCCACTCTTGTTTGAATAGAATGGTTTATGCGTACTTTTGAAGCATACCTTGTCACCAAGGTGTATTTCTTCCAATGCCATTGCGATCTTATTGTCACCCGTGATGTTAATCACCACTTCTTCTGGCATATCATTCCTCGTTCCGATATAAAGGACTATGTTTAAGAATTCCCGTCCTGTCCTATCGGAATACTTTTCTTCCATTTTCATAACTTCTCCGATGATGGCGTAGTTCCTTCTGTCTTCACCAAGGGAGATTTCACCATATGATTTAATTGCATAGGCTCGACCTTCAAGATGTAGGATGTCTCCAAAACGGACGAACGCAATTACATGGGATCCGTTACTTAACTTCCCTGAGTAGATTTTCTTTCTCAGAGACTGAACATAGTTCTTTTCCTCGCTATCTATAATTACATCCCGGACTATGAAATTAGTCCTTACCTTTTCGGACGCTCTCTTATTTTGATGGTATTCTTCGTATTCTATGACTACCTCAAAATGATCTATAAAATCATTTGCGGAGATAATTTCTCCGCAAATGATCGCCAGTTCTTCTTTTTCGAATATCAGTCCAAACATATCAAGCCCCCTCAATATCAAGAGTTGATACATTGGCCAACGCTTTTCTTAACTTGAAATAGGTCTCATCGCAAAGCGTCTGACCCTTTTCTGCCAAATGTGCCTCAAGAAGCTCCGGCAACTGACACATAATCTCTGTCAGGTCATATGCCGTACTCTTTTCGGGATTCAATTCTTTCAGCTTCTTAAGAGCCGCTTTTTTAAGCCGTTTCTTACTGAAAGGCGAATACTCAAAACACACTTTTTCGATAGCCTTGTCGATGATCTTTTCGTCAATCACCATTGGCTTCTTCTTTAGTTCCTTAAGGTGCTTAACATAATGCTCAAACTGAGCATATGTCATTGCAACTATGTCCTTGTCTGAAGTCTTAAGGGAGTTATGCTTGAACTTTTCCCTTGAAGAATAAAAGACCTCGTGGCTAGTTTGAGTTTTCCAGGCAGCCGACACCGTATATGAGGAATTACCTGTATCCGAGTTAGTAATCTCGATATATGGGACCATATTGATACCGTCTAATTTCAGCAGCCTTTCATACTCCGGCAGCTTATACAGGAGCCTTGTGTACCGGTGATTGTAGGAACCAGACATGAATTCAAGTCTCCCTAGCTTTTGATCCTTTCGGAATTCTCTTATCAGCTTTTCCATATCAGACAGCTTCTTTTCACAATATCTGTCTGAAAGGAATGCATGAATCTTTCCAATTCCGTCTGCTGTCTTTATGACCGCCTTTACCGTTGCCTTGGTTGTCATGAGTCTCTTTGCGATTTCACTCGCCTTATCGAGACCACCTACGGTTTTTCCGCCATCGTAATCAATTCTCTGACAGAGAGTTGATAAGGCATTCCCTGAAAGTAGGTAGGCACTCCCGCCAATACCAAGTACCAAATCTTCATTGATCTTAAAATCACCTTGTGGAACTTGAATTCTAGCGGGCTGGAATCTTTCGTTTATTGCGACCGTTTTCACGGCGCCTTTAACATTAAGCTTCACAGTCCTTGCCAACGGTCTGTTAGGTTCTATGCTCCATACAGGAATATTAGGTGGCCCACAATCAGGATCATCACGGAGCACCATGACTGATATCTGGTCAGTGCGGGTCCTTTCTACGTAGGTATGTACATCATTTTCTTCCATGAATTCATAGATTTCTTTTTCACTATTGGTAAAAAAAGCAAACCTATCCTCGATGTACTTTTCTGTGATATTACTCATATCTTTCTTTGCCTCCTGGCATAAAAAACAGAGTAATCTGAGTTTTTGACTTTTTTCTCTCGTCTTTAACTCCGGATTACTCATTTACGTTACAAGCTAATTATGGAAGGAGATTTTTTATATAGAAAAATGAGCGCCCGGTTTTGGACGCTCATTTTAAAAATTATGTGAGTTTTATACGAATTCGGCAACTGGGTAGATCATCCCACCGGCTTCTTTTACAGCCGTGAATACATCATCCATGTTATCAGCTCCGGCCATTGCCATACACTGATGTGCCATGTCATCTATATCATATCTCTCAATTCGATCAGATGTAGTGCATTGCCATTTTTCTTTTTCCATGTATTTAAAATCGCCGTTGTCGGTGGCGATGTAAATACAATTATCCTTCGAAGCATCCCTTGAAAGAGACCTGTTTTCAAAATACTTAAGTCTCTTTACCCTGTTTTTCACTAGGAGCGGGATAATCTTCTCTACGTGTTTTCTTGCAAGTGGTATGAGATAGGACAGGAGTTTTTCTGTAGCATCCACGTCTGCTGATGCATCGTGGAAGCTGTGATCAGGCCCCACAATGTTTAACTCTGTGACATATGTCTTGAGTTTTCTATTGGAGGTCTCACCGTCCATTATTAGGACTTTGGCCTCGTCATATACGTCTATTTCATAATCAAACGTAAACGATTCTCCGCTGCATCTTCTGAACATGGAATCGAGCATTTCATCGTCGAATCTTCTGTTACAGAAACCAACGGGAACACAGCCTTCCATGAAATCCTTAATGGTCCGAAATACATCGGACTCATTAGGTTTTTCTTCAAGCATCTCATCTGTCATTCCAGTAAGGGTAACGATGTTTTCCGGCAAAGAGAATCCAGGATTTATGAGAAGATTCAGACTATCAGTTGTGATAAATCCATCATCTCCATCGAAGATGACTTTCTTTCCGTAGAACTGTATAATCCGATCTTTATCCCTATCAAACCCCGTTGTCTCAAGATCGTAAATAACATAAACTACTGGCTTTTCAAGGGCGAGCATGAGATGTCTCGCCAAATCATATGACAACATTCTCATATCATGCCCCCTTAACTTGCAAGAGCCATCCTGATTGTGTCAGGTGTCACTTCAGTATTGTTCTCTTTGCAATAAGCCGCAATCTTTTCTATATTGCCTACTGTAATGCCTCGACTAGCACAATATGCCTTCGACATACGAACGTACTTTGCCAAGTCAGGATGTGTTGAACTTGCATTAGGATCTACCTGTAACACAGCCTTTGCAAAACCTGTCTGATTCACAATCAATTGAGAGTAATAGTTATTTTCAAACTTATTCGCAAGGCCAAATGCAAACTTAAAGTCCGGAGCCAGCTCACCTTCTACATCACCTGTTTCTGATGTTGCTGTATCTGCACTTTCCTCAAGAGCCTTAAGCTCTGCTTCTAATTGAGCTTTCTTGCGAGCTTTTGCCTCTGCCTCGGCTCTTGCCTTGGCCTCGGCCTCTGCCCTGACTTTTTCAGCCATTGCTCTAGCCTCCGCTTCTGCCTTTGCTTCAGCTTCTGCTTTCATTCTCTCGGCTTCTGCTCTTGCCTTTTCCTCTTCTTCTGATTTCTCAGCAGCTTCAGCACGTGCCTTCTCAGCTTCTGCCTTTATTCTGGCATCTTCCTCAGCTTTAGCCTTGGCTTCTGCTTTAGCTTTTTCGGCTTCTATTCTCTGTTTCTCTTCTTCGGCTTTGGCCCTAGCTTCTTCCTCAGCCTTTGCTTTGGCTTCAGCGCGAGCCTTCTCAGCTTCTATTCTCTGTTTCTCTTCTTGAGCTTTGACTCTTGCTTCATTCTCAACCTTTGCCTTTGCTTCAGCCTGAGCCTTAGCCTTTCCGATATCTGTCTGGGCAGTTGGTATGCTTTCATTCTCGATATGGTCTTCTGCTATGTGGAAGAAGGCTCTAAGCGCATCTATTTCTGCTTCCATCTGAGCGCTTCTAAGGTTTTCACCAGACGATAGTCTAACTACTCTGTCTGAACCTTTAGAGACTACAACAGAAACTCCGTTTGAGCCGGCAGGCTGTACGTCTACAAATAATCCTTCTTTGCGGGCTCTTTCTTCTAATAAGATAAATTCTTTCAACATTTTCTTACCTCTTTCTTCGTTTGGAATATTACTCACATATTTTTTTATGCTCATATTCCTTTTTTTATTGATTCAAATTAATTATGTGAGGGGATAATTTATATAAGGTTCAAATTTGCGTAGTGGTAATGATTTTTCGCAAAAAAAGAGACCAGCTTTTTTCTGCCAGTCTCTTAGATATGCTAATTTTTCACTATTTCCGCATTAAAGTTTTTTGAATTTACAATGCATGGATTTATAGGATGTTCATATTTCCTTTTCTCGTTGAATGTTGCATCAATGATGATACAGGGGTTGCCATTTTTACTTATATATGGCTTTATGGCATCCTGTTTCTCGAAGTACCATTCTGCAATGTTGTTAATACGTATGCAGATGATATCTTTTGCCTGTGACAAAGCATTCATTGTTGTTATGACAAGTTTCTGCCTACCATTATCCGGTCTTATTTGGAGTTCCACTTCCGCCGCAGCGTTTTCTTTTATCAGAGTTTTGAACTTGGAATACTCTTTGGCATAACACCATACCTTTACGGTTCCGGTCTTGTCTGAAAGGTTGAAACTTGCCATTTCGGCGCCGTCTGACCTTCTTTTCGTAACTTTAAGGTCTGATATCATACCGGCCACCTTGACTGAATCCCAGCTTTTGACTGAACCCGTCTTAATAATGGTAGATAACCCTTTCGGAATGATATAAGCATCAAGTGGATGCCCACTTATGTAATCACACAACAGGTCCCTTTCAATATTGAAACGTTCTTCAATGTTTTCAAGTATGTTTTCATTAATCTCAAGCTCCATCATTTCGCCTTTTACAGATTTAAGTGACTCCATACAGCTCTCTGTCTTTATGACATTACCACTTTCTAATGCAACAACCAGATCTGTCTCAGCTTTCTTCAGTTTCTTCACCAACGATAATACTGTTGGCACAAGAGTCAGAAGGGCCTTTCTGTTATTACAGAAACTATCGAATGCGCCGCTATTTATCAGCATCTCAAGTACTGTTTTATCCGGCTTTGTACGAAATATAAAATCCTGGAATGAGGAATAATCTCCATTATCTTCTCTTTCCTTAATGATATACCGTACACCTTCTCCAATATTCTTGATACCGGACAAACCATAGCGTATGTCGGATCCTTCCATCAGAAATCCCATCCCCGACTTATTGATGTCTGGTCTTAGGATTCTTACATTACGTTCTTTAAGGTCCTTAAAGTATCTAACCCACCTTTCTGTAGGCACGCTGTTTAGGTTCGCACACATCCATTCAACAGGATAATTCCATTTTAACCATGCTGTCTGGTATGCTAAAACCCCATACGAAACTGCATGAGACTTATTGAAGGCGTACTTAGCAAATTCAAGCATCTGCTCAAATATCTTTTTTGTTGTTTCTTCTTCTATTCCGTTTGCGATGCATCCGGGGGCCTCCTCGTCTCCGTAAATAAAAGCCTGTCTCATTCCTTCGAGTTTCGCTTTTATTTTTTTACTCATGGCCTGTCTGAAACCATCAGCACGAGTCTCTGAAAAACCGGCAAGTTCTTTTGCGATCCTCATGATCTGTTCCTGATAAACTATTGCACCGTAAGTTTCCTTGAGAATCTTTTCAAGTTCAGGGCATAGATACTCAGGCTTTTTACCGTTTCTCGTTTCGATTACAGAATCGATAAACTGCATTGGACCCGGTCTGAACATGGCGTTCTCCTGAGCAATATCCTTAAGGTTTCTCGGCTTAAATCGTTTGTTAAGACTCTTCATTCCATTGGATTCCATCTGGAATACTGTATCTGTATTTCCTTTCTGGAAAATACTCGACATTACACTCTTGTCAAAAGGAATATCCGAAAGACACACTTTTAATCCATGAGTCTTTTCAATCATCCGTTCCGTACGTGTGATTATGGTTAAGGTGTTGAGTCCTAACAGGTCTATCTTTAATAGTCCGAGTTTTTCTGCCTCATTCTTATCACACTGTATATTCATCATTCCGGAAGATTCATTCCAAACGAGCGGGACTATATCCGTCAGATTTGTTCCATCCGTTATAATGATTCCCGCAGCGTGCTGACTTTTAGCACTTATAGAGCCCTGAATAAGTCTTGCTCCATGTATAATAAAGTCTGCATCTTCCTGCCCGCTGAAAATCTCCAGAAGCTCATGTTCGAGAGTACCCTTCCCGTTATAGTCCATCGTGAAATCAAGATGGTCTTGTCCGGATAGTTCCTCCGCTTTTTCAGAGATTAAACTGCATAATGAATCGTACTCCGTTGATTTAAGTCCTTTTCTGTATGCAAGTGCTTTTCCGGCGGCATTAATAGCTGACCTTCCCTGGAACTTTCCTAGTGTCATAATGCCGGCTACG
The DNA here is from genome assembly GCF_000701645.1 of Oribacterium sp. FC2011. Classification (NCBI taxonomy): domain Bacteria; kingdom Bacillati; phylum Bacillota; class Clostridia; order Lachnospirales; family Lachnospiraceae; genus Oribacterium; species Oribacterium sp. FC2011. The sequence goes on along the minus strand of NZ_JNJM01000013.1, from coordinate 91,755 downwards.
CAGTCCTCTCCATATTTGTGTTTTACATACTCGATTACAAATGGTCTTGCCTTAGTCTCTATATCAATGTCTATATCAGGCATTGATGTTCGTTCAGACGATAAGAATCTTGAAAAATATAGTCCGTTTGCCACAGGGTCTATATCCGTGATATGTAACGCATACGAAACTATGCTGCCACCGGCTGATCCTCTGCCTGGACCTACACCTTCCCCGACTCTACCTTTTACCTTTTCAGAAATCACCTTTTTGTCGAAAGTTCTTGCTATAGCCTTCTCTTCTTCATCATCAAGATTTAGCTTTGCAACCAGTCTTCCATAGTCGCAAATGTCCTGAACGATAAGGAAGTAATCATTTACGTCTAGCTTATTTATGACTGAAAGCTCGTTTTTAGCTCTTTCATCAAATAAAGCTTCATGGTCCTTTCCATATCTTTTATTGATTCCCTCTTTTACAAGATCTTCAACATAAGTCTTTTTTGTATATCCATCCGGAACCGTTACAGCTGGGTAATGTTTCTCGTTTGTAAGTGTACATTCGCACTTTATCTCGATTTCTTGTATACCACCGTAGCCTTTAATAATACTTTCCGTAGGAATTATCTCAGCAAGTCTTTTTACAAGCTGTTTGTCAGTCTTGATATAGAATTCTCTGTCTGTATCCGTCAGATCTTTCCATTTCTTATTTTTCTGAGACAGCACAATAGCTCTTGCCACTGCGTCATCAGAAGTATTGCTAGTCATGTATGGCTCGTTAGAAATTACAAGAGGGATATCCCATTCTTCAGAACACCTTGCCAGTTCAGGCATGACTTTCTTTTCAGTTTCATCTCCATGATATTGAAGCTCAATGAAAAAATTGCCGACTCCAAAGGTATCTTGATACCAATCGGATTCTCTTTTTAAAGCCATATGCTTTTCATTTGCAGATATCGATTCATCAAGTAATGTTTTTGCAAGGACTCCTTCTATTCCGGATGAAGTCACTATGACATTTCCATGTCCTAGAGAATTACTTCCAAAATGTTCTGTTAAGATGCCTTTATCCATTAGAGGATATTCTGTTTTCCCTACTGTCATTATATTTCTGTTTGAGGCTGTAATTGCTCTAAACATTGCCTTTAATCCGTCTTCATTCTTGGCCATGATAACAAGCCTTCGAATGTCTTTTGCGTATTTAACAAAAGCTTCAACCGATAGTATTGGCTTAATGCCATATTTTTTACATGTATCGTAAAACTCATACATCCCGAACATATTGCCAAAATCTGATAATGCTATAGCAGGGCATTCTAATTCCTTTGCTCGCCTTACTATATTTTCCACAGATTGAGTTGAATCCTTAATTGAAAACAAGGAATGAACATGCAGAACGCCAAGACTCAGATTATCAGGTATCGATTCAAGCATCTGTATATAATCTCTTTCCATATCTTTTACCTCATTTAATAACTTATATTTGCTTTCTATGTAATTATGAAAAGAGAAAACTCAGATAAGAAAATAGAGGCTGAGAATGGATTGTTAATCCCTCTCAACCTCTTTGAATTTATAACTATTTATTAAAAATAAATCACTTGCCAAGAGCTATTCTACCCATAGCATCTGCCTGCATGATTGCATCGTAAAGCTCACAAGGCTGAACATCTCCTGCAAGATTATGGATAGTTTCGCCAGGAACACAGGCATTTTCAGCAATAATCCTAACCTGATCTTCAGATGTAATTCCAATCTGCTCAAGTGTTACAGGAAGACCGACTTCAAGGCAGAAGCTTTGAACATCGTCAAACTCTTCCTTAGTAGCACCTTCAAGTACAAGCTGTACCAGTGTGCCGAGAGCTACGCAATCACCATGATCTGCATGCTTGCATCCTACTGCGGTAACACCGTTATAGAAGGAATGTGCAGCTGCACAGTTAACATTATCAGCACCAACACCTGAAAGGTAGACGTTAGCCTCTATAATATTCTCAAGAGCAGGAGTTACTACATGAAGCTTACAAGCCTCAATAGCCTGCTTTCCATACTGACGGAGTGTCTCGTAGCAGAGCTTTGCAAGTGCCTGACCGGCTCTTGTGATTCCGGTTCCTTCAAGACTTGCTGATTCTGTACGAATTGAAGCCCTTCCCTCGAAATATGTTCCGAGAGCATCACCCATTCCAGATATAAGGAAATGTACCGGTGCGTTTGCTATTACATTACAGTCGACCATTACCGCATCAGGGTTTGTTGGATAGAAAAGATACTTGTCAAAGCTGTGGTCATCGTTATAAATAACTGACAGCCCTGTACAAGGTGCATCTGTTGCGGCAACTGTAGGAACAATTACAATATGCTTGCCCTCATAATATGCTGTAGCCTTAGCTGTATCTACAGCGCTTCCTCCGCCGATAGCAACAACAACGTCAATGTTGTCGTTTTTTACTATCTCCTGCATCTTCTTGATCTCACCATTGCTTGAGATTCCGCCGAAGATCTCATAACGTCTGTAGTCATCGTGACCTTCAAAACTCTTCTCAATCTTGTCGTGACAAGCCTTATAACCGCTATTTGAACATACAAACAGCCAACGCTTGCCCATGTAACCCATCTCATCGTAAAACTTGTTTAATGCGTCTCGCCCCTGAACGTACTTGAGTGGTTCGCGCATTGCTCTTAACCTGCCCATCATAATAAATGTGCCTCCTTTGTGTTAATTATTTAACAATGCATATATAATTTTAGACCTTTGTGTTCAGAGGTACAATATGTTAAATGTACAAATTGATAAACAATTAACAATAAATTGTTACATATTGGCCTTCTTTGCTGAACTGAAAACATGTCCAGATCATATATAAAAAAATGGCTGCGAGAAACCGCAACCATTTTTGATTCACAGAAGGTCATAAGCTAGCTCCTTAAGCTCTCTTTCGCCCTTACAATGGATCACAAAATCCATTGATACATGCCCATATCTTCTTTCTATGATTTTTTGAACTTTTGGATCCTTTCTAAGTTTAAAAAGAAAGTTACCGACCTCCGCAACAGATGCTGTCTCTATATCCTTTTCGAAAGCGACCTTTACTTCTTCCTTTTCTTTTCTTTCTACTTTTATTCGTTCAGGTGCCGACAAAGACTTCACAGCTCCTATTTGTGTTGTTTCAGAGACTATACTTTCAAGCTCTTTACATGGCTTTTCAATGGCCAGAGCTTTCCTGCCCTTGTACTCAAAACTTCTGTATGTCTCGTCACCAAGAACTATTATGAGCCTGTCGTTATCTTTAAATGCTTCCATATTCTGTGTCTCTCTCCTTCCAACTTATATTACTGTTTTTATTAAATATGGAAGGGGATTTCTCAGATAATAGCTTTCTGCAGCTTAATACGTCAAATTTAAATTCGTCATTTTAGGTAAACGTGAAACATGAGCTGTTTTAAAGCTCCTCAAGAAGAATATTTGAACATTTTGGATAGTATTCGTAATGATTTTTCGTTCAGAATTGACAGGATTCTATATCTACTCCTCAACTACTCTTTCACCTAAAGAAATCATATATACTATATTTGCATGTAATTTTATAAATAATGTGAGAATTTATATTATTAGAAATACTATTACTTAACAGTCTTAAGAGTAAGATTATTTGATTATATTATAAATATATGTATATATTCTTATATATTTACATATATTCCATAAAAATATATATTTGTATAATCCTTCTCATAATTAAAAGAATTAAACGCGTACTATAAAATCAGTCCTCTGATGAATGCTTAAGTTACATAAGATTCTAGACATATAAATGATATAGAGTTATTTCTTAATCACCGATATATTTGATGGTCTCCTGTTTAATTATATACTGGCCAATGATTCATAATCTTTACCATAATATATAGCTTTCATTACCGGATCCGACTTTGACATTATATCTTCTAATAATCAACTGTTTTTTATACCTGTTTACTATAGATATATATTAATATATTCAGATATATTCTCATATATTCCAATATATTTCAAAATACTCAATCTGACGAATGATTAAATAGATATATTCATATATATCTGCGTATATATCTATATATTTATTAGTATATACGTATATTCTTATTTAATAGATATATTTTTATATATTTGAGTATTTTTATAAATATCTATCAATATATTTATATACATTAATTTAATACATATATTTCTATATATTTGTATTAAAAATATTCTGATATTTTAATATCTATTGAAATATTTATATATATTTGTATATATTTCATTATATGCATTATATAACTTGCCAATGGAACACTGCATTTTAATATATTTACATATATTTATATATATTTGATTTTATTTAAGTCCAAATAATCCAGCATTTATTTGATATATATGTATATATTTATAATATATCAACGGTGTAGATCCTGAAATAATTGCAAGTATTATAGCTCACAATGCGTTTAAACTAATTATATAAAATACCCGCGCTTTTTCAAGTATTATTAAATTCATATATTTATATATATTTGTATTTATTCAGTTATTAACAAGTGAACTATATCTATATTATATACATCTCAAAGCAAATCAATAAAAATATATTAGTATATTCCTATTTATTTACCTTAAAGACAAATTATCCTTTTTACGTATATATGTATATATTTCTATATTCCCATCCTTTAACAAATTTTCTAATTTGTATATTTTAATATATCTCTTTACATAAAATATATATACGTATATTTACATATGTTCTTATTTTAAATTCAAATATATATTCATGTATTTATAAAGATATCATTACATTTCAATATATGCCTAAATATATTTTAATATATGTGTATATTTACGTATATTCGTATATATGTATTAATATTTCTAAATATTCTCAAATATATTGAACTCAGTTTCTTGTTGTGGTATATTGTAAGTATTCGGAAAATATTTACATATATTTACGTATATTTGTATATATACAGTTTTAACGTCAATGGGAGGTCACAGATAATGAATTCAAAAGTTATCGTAGTACATAATTTAAAAGGTGGAGTCGCAAAAACCACAACTGTAATCCAGATGGCAACAGCACTTGTAAAGTTCCATAGCAAGAAAGTTCTTGTCATTGACTGCGACCCGCAGTTCAACACGACTTTCACCTGTGGAGTAGACACAAACGAAATACGAACACTTTGGGATATCTTTGAATATTATACCGGCCAGGAAGATGCTGAAGAAGTCACTATGGACGACATAATAGTGCCTACAAAGGACGGATTTGATCTTGTTCCTGGTGATCTTGAGCTTGTTGGTGCCGATGATGATTATATGGGTGTTTCCGATAACATCAAAACACTTAACAAGGCACTTCGTGACATGAAAAAAGAATATGATTACATTATCATCGATACACCTCCTTCACTTAGCCTTATGGTTAAGAATGCTTACTTTGCTTCACCAAATTCCCAGATAATATGTCCTACAACTCTTGATGTATATGGATATCAGGGACTTGATTCTTTACAAAAGCGTCTTGATCATTTCGCAAAGAAGTACAGAATGACTGAAAATCATCCTGATTTCAAGATAACTGGAATTCTTAGAACCATTGTGGAGTCAAACACCAAGAATGATCAGACATATTCAGAAGGTATTGAATACTTCGCAAATGAGAACAATATTTACTGCTTCAAGGAAATCATCCATAAGACCACACAAGTTAAAAGAGCACAGAACGAGATGCAGAACCTTTTTGACTACAAGGCCGATTCTACCGCAGCCATGGATTACAAATACTTTGTAAAAGAACTCCTGGATCTTGAAAAGAAACTTGATAAGGATGTGAGGTAAACCTATGAGTATTAACGCAGAGAAGAAAAAGAAAAAAGAGTTCCAGGTTCCCGCAGCCATGCAGACAATGATGGCAAGAAATAAAAAAGCTGCATTGGAAGAAGAGAATGAAGCAGTACCAGAGCCTATTGAGGAAGCACCTAAGCCCGTTAAGAAAGCAGTGCCAGCTCAAGACAAAACTCCAGTAAAAGATACAAAACCGGCTCAGGAACAAGCTGTAAAGAATGATGTTAACCCGCCTGTAGAGCCGGTCATTAATACTCCAGTTGTTCCCAAGAGAGTAGATGAGCCAATTTCCCAACCAGTACAGAGTGTTGTGGAAACTACACCATTATCAACATCAAGGATTATTCAGCAAACTACATCCAAGACTAAAAAACGTGGTCCCAAAGTTGAGCCATATTTCATAGGCTCAGAGAAGAGACCGATGCCTCTTGTTCTTAACGAGAGAGATAAGCGTTTTATGGACTTCATGTCAGAAACTTATGGTCGTAATACTAACTTTTTTGTAAGGGCAATGATAGCTCATGAGCTCCAGGCTCGTAAGAAGGAATTTGAACAGTATCTTGCAGAAAACGGAGAAGCCATTTCCGGGAACACCATTGTGAATATATAAATATATTTATATATATTTGTATATATTTACAAATTAGCATATTTCTATTCAAAGAATCGCCGTATTAATTACGACGATTCTTTTAAATTATTCGCGTCTATATTAAATTTGACGTTTGTCAAAATTTCACCTATAATTTTTCTAGAAAAATTCTTTTGGGTGATTTTTTTATGAAGGCTGAAATTGACATCAGACGACTGAAAAAATTCATATCGATTTTTGGAACGCCTCCGGTTTTTTTAGATCACGAAGTAATAAAATCATCTAACGTCACAATTAAATATGACGTTTCAGCGTCTAATTATTCATTATTCTTTAAACCAGTAATTGTCAGAATGGAAACGGTCAATGTCGGAAAAAACAAGATTCCGACCGGCCTGTATATTCTCATAGAAGGGCAGGAGCGATTACCTTTGGCAAAGGTTTTCGATTCTATACCGGCTATTGTAATAGACAGTCGTTTGTCAGAAACCGAAATAGCTTCTCTCGAATTTTTGCTGAACACTGACATTGAAGACTTAGACGAGTCTTCAATCATACAGGTAGTAAAGTTTGGGTATGATCTTATCTTAAGGACTATTGCTCCTGACAAAGGTAAAGATCCGAACCTAATTGATGGCAATATCAACCGGCGTGTCATTGAGGTCCTTTCTGAACTGATACCTATGTCAACACAGAATCTATACAGATATGTAGGTATCATCCGGCACCTCGAGCCACCTCTAATAAATTTATTTAAAAGTGGGGTGCTGAGCCTGAGAGCAGCATACCTGATCTCAAGTGTAAAACCGGATGTTCAGCTCTGTGTATATGATTTCATTTTGAGATACCAGATGATAACTGTTACAGAACAGGATGCCTATACCTTATGCCGATTGATGAAAGAGGAGATTGATTATATGGATGAGCAGAAGTTAAAGGAAATGGAAGAGCAGAACAAGCTGCTCGAAAAAGAGCTCGCTAACGTTAAGAACCAGCTTGCCCAGGCAAGGAGCAAATCAAAGTTATACCGAAAAGAGATACTTGATGCTGTAGACGAAGATATGAGGAGCGGAGCCGGCAGTTATAGTAATATCCCAAATCTAAGTACCCTGCTTGCTATAGAGGACAAGTTTAAGAGCATTAACAGCCTTACCTCAAGTCTTGTTAAGACAATCTACAAAGCTACATCAGTTCAATACGACTTCCATAACAGGGAGCTTGAGAATCTTGAACTTCTCATCAATAAGTTTGTCTCAGTGTATAATGACATTTCCGAGGATGAAAAGCTTGCCGTGGTGAATGAGTCTGATGTAAAGGATGGGGTTCTTAACGCTAAGAAGAAGAGAGGACGGAAAGCATGATTACAAAAATTACTGATCCCTCAGCCGGGGTTATATACAGCCTGAAACTTGTTCTTCAAGAGATGAATCAGAAGGAGACAACTGAGCTGGCAAAGGATATTGAAGAATTAAACGTCCTTCTTGTAAAAAGCGGGGTACATCTAACTTTAAATTCTGCCGGTGAATCGGCAAATGTGGTTCTGTCATATGTAAACAATATCGCTAAGAGAAATGCCGGAAGAAAAAAGTTGATAGGGCAGGCTAAGACCGTTTCGGATGTCTTTAATTATAGAAAATCCCATACATCCGAAGAAGCTGCAGCTTACGCAGGAATCGGCATACGTTCTTATCAGAGAAGAGTTAAGAAGTACAAAGAACTTAATCGTTGGCATGAAGATAACCAGCTTTACTTCTAAATCATCTTATGATGTTAAATGAATGAGCGAGGAACCACAAATTATTTGTGGTTCCTCGCTCATACGTTTTTTAAATCCCATTTTTGAACGCGACACAATTAATTTTGACGTTTTTGGCGTTGTTTGCAATGAAAAATACTTTATTTTCTTCTTATATTATTTTCTATCATGCAGATTCAGAAACTGTCGCTGCCTGAGTCTTCAATTCCTTTTTATATTTATAGAATGTGTTTCTCGCCAGTTTTGTCAGCTTCATCATATCTATATCCGAAAGATTACCATTAAAGTCCTTTGAGGATTTAAGGATGATCTCTTTCATTTCCTTTGATTTTTTCGTGGTAAGTTTCGTTCCTTTTGGTTGTCCGATCTGTTTCCCTTTAAGACGAGCTGTTTCGATACCGCCCTTAGTTCTTTCATGCAGATCCAAGACTTCTTTTTCAGCCTGGTCAAAAGCCACACGAATTTGTCTTTTGGCAAGTTTCCGGAAGTAGTTGTTTATACCTTTAAATATTTCATCCTCATCTGTGCCTGTGAGCTCTATACGGTCTTTGATGTTGTTCTTATATATATCGGTGTCTATATAATGCTCATTCAGGAATACAAGGTTTATGTCTCTATCGAACAGCTCGAAATATGCTTTAATCCCTTCCTCTGCATTACGGCTCATACGGGATACAGAATCGAAAACAATGGTATCTCCGGATTTGACCGACTTACATAATCTACTCCATTCAGGTCTGTCGATTTTTGTTCCCGTGAAGGCTTCCTGTCTTATTATGGCACTGGGATACTCTTTGGATATGTTTCTTATTTGTCTCTCAATGCTCTGCGTTTTTCTCGAAATTCTGCAATAGCCCCAAATTGTACCCATATTGCCCCTCCAAACATATCAAATGTAACGAACATTATTATTGATACTAGATTTTAGGGTATTTTCAAACTGTAGTCAATCACTTTTGATACGTTTTAACATACATTACTTTTAAGACTTTATTTAATAATGCTAATTATGTACTTGCTTCTTAGCGGGAAAGATTGTCCTGATAAAGACGGATTCGGTCTCACTAATAATGAATTGTACTATTTATTAAACTATGACATCGTTTTTTGATATAGTTGTATAATAACGACGGAAAATTAAAAAAATATCACAGTGAGAGAGGGCAGTATAAATATGGCTTTAAAACTCAAAGAATATAAAAATGGTATTTATGGTCTGAAATGCGGAAAGCACTATGTTGTACCGAGTACTTCAGAGAATGATAAGTATGATGTAATAGATAGCAAACGAGATATAGTCTCTCAGGGATTTTCAGATATAGAGGATGCTCAGTGGGCGATCAAGTATTATGAGCTTAGTCCCAGAAAGAAAGAGATTTTTGACAAAATAGCAAAGATGGCCATCTGGGAGCTCAGTGGCATCATGGAACAGTACATCAGAGGAGATGATGTTCTTGGTAATCCTGATGATAATGAATGGCTTTATAAAACGGTACTTGCGTTAAGACACAGGAAAAAATATATGAAGCCTGAGATTCCCGGAAATGCTACCAGCTTTCAGAAACTAAAAGTAGAAGAGAAGAAATAATACTCTCACACTGATACCAAACAAATAGCTGCACGCTCGATCTGAACGAGCGTGCAGCTAATATTTCTTATCAACGGAATTATGTTCACAGCCTTTAAAGCTTTCTCTAGTACACCAATCCTGATCTCACTGCTTATTATTCATAGAAGCGCATTGACACCTGCCCTGTTTCCTCATCAATTGAGGTTGTTATCTGCACAGCTTTGTCAGGAGTGAGCTCTTTAGTGTTTATGATAGCATCCTGCACTGTGTCATTAACCTTTAACATGTTTACAACATCCATAAGAGTTATGGTTGATGTGCTTTTGACTCTTTTATCTGCATCAACCATATCAAGATACAGGTATTTAGCCTTCTTTTCAACATACTCTCTGTCTTCATAAGACATGTTTTCTACATTATAGTCAGCATTTCTTATAATCTTTCTGACCTTTCCAAGCATGTCTGACATATCATTATAGCCACCGCCATAAAACATGTCCGGAGTGAGTTCTATAGGTGCTTTATAATTCTTCATTCCATAAAGTACAACGCCCATGGCATTCTTTATCTTTTCTTTTTCGGCTTGATCCTTTAGATAAACAAAGCCATTACGAACCATGTCATAGTCATATCTAGCTTCTGTTGCTATCTTTAAACATGACTCATCATCGAAAGCATTGTTGATTACAGGTGATACTTCAATTATTATGTCACGGACTCTGGCGATTGTATTTGTTCTTGCAATCACGATATCACTATCTTCCAGAACCGGTTCATCTATCGTATCATCAGATTTTTTCGTGCTAACGCGAAACCTTATAAGCTTTTTTTCGCGTCCTTTTTTTACTTCTTCATATATCTCATATACCTTCTCTGCAAACTCGCTGTCGTTTATTTCATCAAGTATCTTAACCAGAAGATCACGGAATTTATCGTATCTTAAATATGTCGAAACAAGGTGGCTCTTGAAATCGTTAGTTAGATTGTCAAAGTCCTCATTGGTCTCTGATATTTTGAGTCGCTGTGTCAAAGATGATTCAACTTCAGGTGGGATATCCGGCTTGGTACTCATATAACCGATGAGCCATTTGAGTTTATTTGTTCCGATGCTGATTATGTATTCATCACGTGCTTTAAAATTGGAATCTTTAATTATGTTTGTGATTTCACCATTTATTAACTCATAAAACTTCAATGTAAACTGAGACTTTAACCCCATTTCAAGAGATAAAGACACCTTTGTATGTAAGCTCAGATGCATGAGTTCTTTTGCAATATTTGGAGCGTCCTTTTTATTTATAAATTTTATATAAAATGTTTTGTCCTTCGTATCATAATATGCGCCGGATATGAGATTAACAACGCCGGATGTTTTTCCATCATTTCCGGGGATCAGAACTTTAAATTCGTCGACAAAACTTCCCGAACCAATATCGTCAGCCGGAAACAGTGTATCTCTTAGATCAGTCCAGTTAGAGTTTCTGCCTGGTATCAGCGACAAAAAATCCTTCTCTTTAAAAACTGCATTTATTCCTTCTGAAAAATCAAGACGTGACTTTTCCAGAAGCTCACCCTTCATATAAGCCTTTTGTTCCTCTGTGATAGAAAACTCATCCATATCCCGAAGATTGTACAGGGCCATATTAAAGAGTTTAAGAGATGTAATCTGCTGTCGTCCGATAGAATTTATCAGTACAGTACTCTTACTCATAGTGATTGGCACTATCTTCTGTTTCTTTTTTACTTTCGGTTTAGTTTTTCTCAACATAATAAAATCCCAACATCTTAATTCTGAACAATAAAGTCTATTAGTTAATATTATATATTTATGTGGTCTATAAAACAACAATTATTGTACTTTGTAGGGGTGTAAAAACGGGATATATTGCACTTTGTAGGGGTGTTAATATAATATTTCTTGCACTTTGTAGGGGGATTTCAAAGAAAAATGTACTTTGTAGGGGGATATCCATTATGTCTGGTTCCTGAAATCAGGATACAAAATATTATTTCCTGTAGGTCCGAACTGGTTTTTAAACGTTGAATCGTGTCCTTTTAATAATGGATGCAGCATTTGTAATCACCCCTAAAAAGTGCAACTAATGCAAAACTATTAGAAATGTGAGAGTGTAATCCCTTTGTAGAGAGACTTTATAAAGGGATCATGGCGCTTTTCCGGAACAATACAACCATTAATAGACTGCTTTTTCTGTAAGAATATTTGTAAAACAGTCCATATCCCCCTAAAAAGTGCAGAAGAATTTGTAATATCTTCAAATTTATTACTCATCTGATAGAAAATCATGTACTTATTAGGGGGATATGACTTATATGATGTACTTTTTAGGGGGATGAAGCTCTAACTCGTGTACTTTTTAGGGGGATATGAACTAAATCAATGTACTTTTTAGGGGTGTATGGACCACAAAAACCGCTTATATGGGCTATTTGCAACCAAAAATATGGTTAAAGATAATTTCATACACCCCTATAAAGTGCAATGTATTATATATTATCCTTAAAAAGTAAGCCCAGCTGGCACTAAAATAAATACAGTTTCGGGAAAATAGTGCCGAATTGCTGCTCTTTTCAGGGGGATTTACGAAAAAGAATGCACTTTTTAGGGGGATATACGGAAAATCAGTGTACTTTTTAGGGGTGTATGCGAAAAAAAGTGTATTTCAGGGAGAATCAAACCATATTTACCGCACTTTTTAGGGGGATATACAGAATATAATGCACTTTTCAGGGGGATGAAGCTCTAATTCGTGTACTTTTTAGGGGGATGTTCAAAAAAAGAGTGTACTTTTTAGGGGGATGTAACCCAGATTACTCACTTATTCGGGGGAGATCAAGGCATTATTTGCCATTATTTCTATCCTTTTTATTATGAAAAACGAATAAAAACATTTGAAAGCCCCCCTAATAAGTGCAATAAATAAGCCATTTTCTGCTTCATATAAAATGTATCTGATTTTATGCACTTTTTAGGGGTGCAAGCATACACTTTTTAGGGGGATGAGCCCAAAAATCGATATGTTAACGGAATGCACTTTTTAGGGGTATCAATATATACTTTATAGGGGTGTAAACATACACTTTTCAGGGGCGCAAAACTGCACTTTTTAGGGGTAATGAGTTTTAAAAAACCGTATAAACACGTTATTTTGACACTCTAAATCCCCTCTGTAATAATAAATGTTGTTGTTGTAATTAAATTATCTATATATACATATATTAATTAATTACAACAACAAGAATAGCAACTTATTTCGGGTATAGAAATAAACAAACGCGCTGAAGGATTAACAGATCTTTCAGCGCGTTTTTCTTATTCTTTTTTCAATTTTCCCATCTTTATATATTCGATAATTGCGATAGTATTTGCCAAAAACAGGGATATGACAAGGAGCCACATGACTTCAGGTCTTGATTTGTCCATGAAGATATCGACCACCAATGCCAATATCCATAAAAATACTGCCGCCTTTATCTCAAAAGTCCATTTCCATTTTCCTCTAAAAAACATGTGACTCACTCCCTTCTTTATGATTCCATATATAAGATTATACCAAAGCGGAATATACAAATACAGCAGATTGAGATGTATATATTATTTGGAAATGTGACATGCATCCACAAATGCTTGCACAAGCTTCATACTGTCTTCACAAACTTTGTATGAAAACTCCGGATGCCACTGAACAGCCACTGCAAATTGTTGATCCTTTATTTCTATTGCCTCAACTAATCCATCTTCTGAGAAAGCCATCCTTGTCACTCTTGGAGAAATCTCTTTTACTGCTTGATGGTGATAACTGTTGACTTCATGTATGCCGGGTCCAATAATCCTTGCCAGCTTTGTCCCAACTTCTACATTCACCTTATGTGCTGCCTGTTCATACGGTGGCAACATATGATGTTCTACTTCACTATCAAACTCCGATGGCAGATCCTGATAAAGTGTTCCTCCGAGATGAGCATTTATAAATTGGATTCCACGACAGATTCCAAGAAGGGGTTTATCATCCCTTATGCAAAGATCCAACATATATCCTTCCATTGAATCCCTTAATGAACATGGGATTCCGCATTTATCTGTTGCTTCCTGCCCATATACTAAAGGCGATACATCATGTCCCCCGGTAAATAGTATTCCGTCACATATTTTGTAAGCATCATTTAGTTCCGCTTTATCATCAGTTAAAGGAAGCATTACAGGTAATCCACCACATTTTTCTATCACTTTCATATAGCCTGGTAACATCCAGTAACTTTCTTTTTCGTCATCATATAGCGGTATCAATCCTATAATTGGTCTCATATTCTTCTCCATAAATAAAAGGGCATCTGCCTATACTGACAGACACCCTTGCCTTTGATGATTTATATGATAAAGCTATTGGCTGTTTAATACAACCCTGCTTCAGGTATTTTATTCTGGTCATATGTTTTCTCTTTTTTTGGTTCTTTATAAATGATCAGATTTGTAATATGCTGAATCTCAAATGATTCGGAAGGAGATATTAGTAATGAGTGGTGAGAAATCTATAGAGTCAAATCTTAGGTTCGTGGAAGACAGGATAAGGGCTGCATGCGAAAGATCCGGACGGAATCCTTCAGAAGTGACTCTTGTTGCAGTAAGTAAGACAAAGCCCTTTTCAGATATCCTTGAAGCAAGGAAAGCCGGTGCCAAAGAGTTCGGTGAAAACTATGTCCAGGAGATGATGGAGAAAATAGAAGAGGCTTCTAATATATCTGATATGGCCAATGTAAAATGGCATATGATAGGACACCTTCAGAAGAATAAGGTCAAGTACCTTATCGGGAATACAGCTCTTATCCATTCCGTTGATTCCATAGCCCTTGCTGAACAGATTGAGAAAGAAGCAGCAAAGAAGGATGTGGTGATGCGCATTCTTCTTGAAGTTAACGTGGCAGAAGAGGAGAGTAAATGGGGATTTAATACAGAGACCGTGAAGGATGCAGGTAAAGAGATATTGGCTTTCCCTCATGTGAAGGTTCTCGGTCTCATGACTTCAGCACCTTATACAGAGAATCCGGAGACCAACAGACTGTTCTTTAGAGACCTTAATACTTTGGCACATGAGCTTTATGAGGATAAACTCATAGCCGATCAGGACAATGACTTCAAACTCCCGGTTCTTTCCATGGGTATGACCGGGGACTATGAAGTAGCGGTAGAAGAGGGCGCCACAATGGTGAGAGTCGGTACCGCAATATTCGGAAACAGGCACTATAATGTGTAGTGAACTTAAATAATATAGAAAAAAATGGCCTGTGAAGTATTAGCAGTATCTTCACAGGCCTTTTCTTTTTTCTATCCTGATCCGATTCCTCCGGCATCCGAAGCTACAGCATCAGCTTCTACTATTTCCGGGGCACCTTCAGGCGCTTCTGTTTCGCCTATATCCGGCTGATCTTCCGGCTTTTCATCTTCGTCTTCCCAAAGAGATTTATGCTTCTTATTGGTTTTCTTCGACATCATCCGCATTTGTTCTGCCATGGTGTATAGTTCCGGGAACTTTTCCATCAGCTTCTTTAAATCCTTTGCAGGTACACGATCACCTTTTCCGTAACGAATGGCCACCTGCATGCATTTGCTCATTTCTTCGCTTTCCTTGGCATAAGCGTCAGCTTCATTTTTTGCAGCCTGTATATTCTGTAGGGATGCCTGAAGTTCTGTTACCATGGCCGTATAATCACAGTATTCCTTATGTTTTTTCGAAAGTGCCTGGTAGCTAAGTTCCAACCGGTCATAATCTTCCTTTAAGACATCGGCTTTTTCCGGCTCTTCTTCCATTATCTTCGCCAATGATTCCTTCTCATGACGAACTTCGCTCATTCTCATCGTATATTTTCTGATCTGTTTCCCATAGGTAGTGAGGGCATCATTGATTGTGAGTTTTGACATGGCAAACCTCCTGAGATCATGTTCAGTAAATTAAATACTTCCTATTGGGCTTATCGGCAGATTCAGGACAATTTATATAGAAAAAATATATAAAAAAAGCCAAATCGGGAATAGATATGAAGGGCGTTGATTTAAATGGTAAAAATCCTAGTTTTATTAAATCAGCGCCCGACTAACGAATATTTGTAAATATATAAGAATATATACATATATCTATAAATAATAGGTGATTATCTTATTTTGGTTAATCTAAGAATATATGTTCTCTTTCTATGTACATTTTTTTCTCACCTTATTTGCTACGATATTTATAGGATAAGAAGAACAAATAAGCATCATTGGAAAGGATTTGCTTCTTCTTACATCAAAAAGCATCCGTGACCAATACAATGGCGGATGCATATATTGAAAGTATAGAGTAGTGGTCACGAAGAGTGTGACCGGTAGAGAATCAGGAGGACAAAATGGTTAGGATGCCGAACAAAAAGACACTGATGCTAAGGAACATCGATATCCGTATAAGATATGCCGCAGGATACAGCGAAAAGGAAGTCTCTGAGATGTGTGGCATGGAATTGGATGTGTTCCGGAAGAAATGGAATGATGTATTAGAGCGGGTAGATTACCTTTCAAGACAAGGGTTTGAAGATGATGTAAGGGCCTTTATGAATGATGGCATTTTCTGCATAAAAGGCTTTAAGGAGGTGGCAAAGATAGCATGAGTGATAAGAGATATGACGTAGACCGTGAAGATGATCATCCAGACTATGAGTTTGATCATCACGGTGAAAGATCAGGGGACAGTCTTTGGGAATTCGTGACAGTAGAAGTGTTTGCCATATTCATATCCCTGGTTCTACTTCATATTTTCTTTTGAAAAACAAATAAATTCATAAATCAGGTTCAAAAAATCTGTTTAACAAAATACCGGTAAAACCTGTGTAGGGAGGCACAGGATGAATGTTCATATATATCTAACAAGGAGGTTAGACATGAAGGTTATAGCTATTTTACTGATCCTTTTAGGAGTGGCGGGGATCTTTCTTGGTTCCATGATGTTTGGGGACATTGGCCTTGCCTGTATCGTTGGAGCGCTTGCGGCGTTACTTTCAGGAATCGGGTTCCTGATGGTTTCCAGAAAGGTATAGGAGGAGCTGAATCATGAAGAAATGGTCTTTGGCACTTATTTTATCAATGGCAATTATGGCAGGCTGTGGGTCAAATCCAAGTTCTGCTCAGGCTACCGAAGCAAATGTTGAAGTGAAGGATAATCGTACAGAAACCGAGAAAAGCAGCGGTTCAGGCTCTACAGTAGTCGATAACAGACAGAAGAAGGAATCAGCTTCTTCGATGGCTTCAAAATCAGTAAGTGATGATGATTTTGAAAAGACCGGCTATATCTATGAAAACTCGATAGGAGATTCACTTTACTTCTATATAGTAAAGAATAATTCCGCTGCCACAGTAGATATCAACGGAAATGCAACAGCTTATGACTCGGCAGGTAGTGTGATAGGGGCAAGTCAGCGGGATATAGATGTACTTGGTCCCGGTGAGACGAGCCTTATGGTTTTCTACTTTGACAGCGTATCCGGAATAGATAAGGTTGACTGCGCTCTTTCATATGACACAAGTCCATATTATAAGCCGGTCATCAGCAATATCCGTATGGAACAGACTATCAATGATAAGAACTTGACCATAATGGCAACTAATGAAGGCGAAATCAATGCCCAGTTTGTAGAAGCCTACGCTCTTTTCTTTGATTCTGATGGAAAAGTCATTGCATATGATTCCAAATATGTGACTGATAATGACAGTGAGATAAAGCCGGGAGCAACATTATCAGCACAGCTTACCACTTACAATGGTTTTGATCATGTTGAATGTTATCTGACAGGCAGATCAGATGGAGAGGCTTCCGTTTCAACAAACGAAGTATCAGACAGTGACTTTTCTGTTAAGGAATACAGCTATGAAAACACTATAGGCGACAGCATGAGGTTCCTTGTGATAGGAAACAACAGCGAAAAAACCGTAGGGATTAATATCAATATGACAGCATATGATGCATCAGGAAACGTGATCGGTGCTGACGATGGTTCCATAGATGTGGTAGGTCCTGGGGAAGAATCAATAGCAACCTTCTACTTTGACTCTGTGAAGGACATTGACCATGTTGAATATACCATGGGCTATGATACAGATCCTTATTATGGTTCAGTACTTAGTGATCTTGAAGTGGTTCAGAATATAAATGATAAGAACGTGGTCGTTACTGCAACAAACAAGGGAACTGAAGCTGCAAAGTTTGTAGAAGCATACGCTTTATTCCTGGACTCTTCCGGAAACGTAGTTGAATATGGTTCTACATACATAACAGACGGAGACAGTGAGATAAAGCCCGGAGCAACACTTTCAAAGCAGATCACAGCCTATGAGCCATTTGATACGGTTGAACTGTACCTTACCGGACGAAAGGGAGGATTCTAAGCCATGAAGAAGAGAGCATTGGCCATATTCCTTACACTTGCAATTGTTTTATCGGCTCTTTCAGGCTGCGGCAGTCAGGTAGAGGAAGCAAAGCTAGAGGCTTTAAATAATACAAATGCAGAGACTGAAAAAAGTTCGGAACCTACGACAGAAGAGACTACAGAGACTTCCGATGATGGCATGAAGGAACTTGAAGCGATTGGTGACGTAAATGTCGATAAAGGACTTTTCAATGTAACTCTTAATATTCCGAAGGACTTTATAGGAGAGGCTACCCAGGAAGAGCTTGATGAGCTTGCAAAGGAAAAAGGGTTTAAATCTATAACGTTGAACAGCGACGGAAGTGCTACTTATGTGATGAATAAAGCACAGCATGAGGAGCTTCTTTCAGGAATCAGGGATTCCATTAATTCTTCACTCCAAGAGATGGTAGGTTCAGAAGAGTATCCGAATATAACAAAGATCGAAGCTAATGAGGATTTTACAAGCTTTACTGTTACCACAAAGAACAAGGAGCCGGATTTTGCTGAGTCATTTGGAATATTAGCGCTATATATGTATGGCGGCATGTACGGAGTCTTTTCCGGGGAAAAACCTGAGAATGTCCATGTGGATTTTGTGAATGCGGATTCCGGAGAGGTGGTAAGCTCTTCGGATTCGAAGGATATCAGTTCTTAAAATTATCAACTTGTAATCAAATGCATCCGTGACCAATACAATGGCGGGTGCATTTATTTTAATAGCACCTTTAAAATTGTAGATACTTGTTTTGCAAATATTTTCTATTTAGAAACAAATATGAGATTATGTCGAGGTAAATATGGAAAAAACATTATTTGAATCTGAAATCTTTAACAAAGAAGCAAAAGGAATGGCTCCTTTTAGAATCAGGGTAACGGAGTCGATAGGTAACGGTACTCATACGGTTCAAGTCACCCGTGTAGAATTTGATAAAGCTTGCGATAATCTTGTTATTAAAAACGAAGAAATATTGAATGGTTCCGCTTGGCATGATTGAGATTCCAGATCAAGCTGATGTATTCTTCAATCTTTACGAACTGATATAGGGATAACGAACAAAATCATGTACATAGCCATATATGAAAAAAGTCAGTACAATTCCTGATGATTATTTACAAACCATTAATCCACAAATACAAATTAAATATTTGCAAATCTAAATGTTATATTTTTTATCTATGCCAAGTATGTTATACTGATTAAGTACCGTGAACCTTTATTGCTTTAGCATAATCTAGGCAGATTATTAATGTGAGGTAATGGAATGGCTATATCATACAATGGCTTATGGAAACTACTGATTGACAAAAAAAAGAAAAAGACTGACTTGATAGAAGATATAGGAATAAGTAGTAGCACACTGGCAAAAATGAGTAAAGGTGATGCTGTGTCTCTCAACATTCTCGAAAAGATTTGTGAAATGTATGAATGTGATTTTGGCGATATTATGAATTATGAGAAGAGTAATAAAATAGGAGAATAATTATATCTACTATGGGGACTATTATAGAATTCAAAGAATTACCAAAGAATGATTACATGTTGGCCAGATTGTTGGTTTACTGTGCAAAATTTAATATTGTAAATCAAACCTATTCCGTTAGTAAAGAGTTGGCAGATGGATTACTTGCTTGTAAGCCTAACAGGCGAAGTATGAAGCTTGAACAGATTTTTAATAATGTGTTAGACAGATATCCAGACGAAGTAACTATAAAAGATATAGATGTAATGTTTAATCCAGATTATATGGTGGATGTATTGAAGATTCTAATAGCAGCCAGGAAAAGAAAACGATACAGCGTTATCTGGCCTGGCAGATTAGAAAATGAGAAACTGATATACGGAGAAGAAGGCTATCCGGATTATAAGGTATATAAAATAGAAGATTATGACATTACGTGTGTGAGATAGGAGGAATAATAAATGAAGTATTCAGAATTGATAAGCTTTAAGCCAATTGAATCTACCATCCAGTTGCTTGAGACAGCGGATAAGAAGATCGCTCAGGACATGGTACAGACATATGTTATGTCTGATACGATGGCAGAAAACATAAAACCGACTGTTATAGATCAACTGCAGATGGAAGAAGTGGTAGATAACAAAGCGGTCATGATAGTTGGTAACTATGGTACCGGTAAATCACATCTCATGTCTGTTATCGCTGCTATCACAACTGATGCTGATAATCTTCAGTTTGCACAGAACAAGCGCTTTGCAAAGGATATGGAGATTGTTGCCGGAAAGTTTGAAGTTTTGAGACTTAAGGTTGATGGTTTGACCATGCCACTCAGAGAAGTTATCTTGGCTGAAATTGAAGATGACTTCACAAACCGTGGCATCGACTATACGGTTCCGGATTTGAATAATGTCCGCGATAATGCACGTCTGATCAAAGAGGTAATGCAGGTATTTCAGTCAAAGTATCCGGATAAGGGATACTTGATAGTTATAGATGAGTTGCTTTCATACCTGACATCACGTGATGAGAGACAGATTGTTCTGGATCTGGCCTTCCTTCAGTCTATGGCTGAAATGTGCTCCAAGTCGAGAATCCGTCTAATCTGCGGAGTACAGGAGAAGGTGTTCGATAATCCGAGATTCAGTTTTGTAAGCGAGACACTAAAGAAGGTCGGTGACCGTTTTACTCAGATTATCATTACCAAGGAGGCAACAGCCTATGTTGTATCAGAACGTATTTTGAAGAAAACACCGGAGCAGAAGGCTATTATCAGGCAACATTTAGAAAAGTTCTCCGGTTTATACGGTGGAATGTCATCGAAGATGGAGGATTTTGTAGATCTGTTCCCGATTCATCCGTCATACATTGATGTATTTAATAAAATCTATGTCATTGAGAATAGGCATATTCTGAAAAATATATCTATGACTATAAAGGACATCTTTGATACGCAGGTTCCAGAAGATGCACCTGGCGTTATTTCCTTCGATGATTACTGGCCTGCGATTAAGTCTAATGGTCTGTTGAAGAGCGATGTTACAATTAGCCGTGTTGTTGGTGCCAGTGGACAGTTGGAAGAGATCATTAATCGTTCCTTTACTAAGGCTGCATATAAGCCAATGGCAATACAGATCATCTATGCGTTGAGCGTTCATCGTTTGACTACGAATGGCCTGGATGTACAGTTTGGTCTTACAGCAGAGAACCTGAAGGATGATCTTTGTCTTTATTTGACGATGCCGGAACAAGATGCAGATTTCCTTTTGGGAGCAGTAAATGCGACATTGAAGGAAATTATGAAGACGGTTTCTGGCCAGTTTATTATTCATAATGAGTCAAACAATCAGTACTACATCGATGTTGACAAGGTGGTCGATTATGATGAACGTATCAAACAGAAGGCCTCTATAATGTCGGATGATGAATTGAACCGCTATTTCTATACTGTTGTCTATGGGTGTTTAGAGTGGAATGAAAAAGAATATGTTGGT
The DNA here is from genome assembly GCF_000701645.1 of Oribacterium sp. FC2011. Lineage (NCBI taxonomy): Bacteria > Bacillati > Bacillota > Clostridia > Lachnospirales > Lachnospiraceae > Oribacterium > Oribacterium sp. FC2011. The sequence continues at coordinate 70,097 of NZ_JNJM01000013.1, read as the reverse complement.
GGATTTAAGATATATCAGTATGATCTTAACTGGAATTCACACAACATCTTCCGTGAAGGCTATCTGTTTATGGGTATTCCTGGCGAAAGAAGCACAGCGCAGCCTGAAAGAGATTTCTATATTCACATCATGCCGCCATTCGGAGATGTGAGTGCAGATACGCATAATCTTGATGATGAAGTGTACTTCTATTTCAGGGGCAATGACGATTTCAAAGAGAATCTTCGTCTTTATGCAGCCGCAAATGCTCAGGCTGATATTAGCGAAGGTAAGGATAAAGATGCTTATCTAGGAAAAGCGGCAATTCTTAAGAAAAAGCTGATCAAATACCTGAGTGAGAATAAGAACACTTGCTTCAATGTGACATATAAGTGCCAGATGAAGCAACTGATTGAGGTTTTGAAAGGTAAATATAACAGAGACATGACATTTAAGGATACCATCGATTTGGCATCCTCTATAAGTTTGGATGAGTATTTTGAAACCATCTATCCTGGATACCCAGTAATGAAGACGAAGATCACTAGAAAGAATCAAGCGGAGAATGTCAAGGCTGCTTTTGATTATTTTGCCGGCAGGAAGAATCAACAGGCAACACTTATGCTACAGAGTTTTGGAATCCTTGATGGTGATAAGATCCGCCCGGAAGGCTCAAAGTATGCTTCGTACTATATTGATATGATCAAGAAGCTACAACCTCAAGGAGTTTTAAATTACACCGATATCTTTGATGAAGAGAAAACTTTTGATGGTCACGTACAGTTTATAGATAAAGAATTTAAAATCAATTATTTGTTTACGCCGATTATCTTTCTTTCATTGGTATATGCAGGATACGCGGTAATCACATTAAAGGATGGTAGTACGCTGACTGCATCAACATTAGATAAGGTTCCAAAGACAAGCGTATTTGACCTATATGAGTTCAAATATCTGTCTAGACCGGCACAGCTTTCTATGTCTGAACTTAAGAAACTGTTTGAAGTATTAGATATCAATCCGGCACTTCTTGATAATCCGAATGACAGAGACAAGGGTGTTGAGGAACTTATAAAGAAATCACTGGAAATGAGTAATAATTCTGTGCTTTCTGATAGAAAGTTATCAGACGGATTTGAATTATGGGGTGAACCGCTTGCTAACCAGCAACAGGTAACAATGATGAGAAATGCTGCAACAGCTGTTAAGGATGAGTTTAGTAATTATCAGAAAAAATTCAATACTCCTGCAAAACTGAATAATTTTAGTTTGACATATGATCAGATTGAAGAACTGGATAAGCAGATTCAGTTGCTTCGCAGGATTCCGGAGTATATTACCTTTAAGACTGACTGTGCGGATATTGTAGGATACATTTCAGCAATCGAGTACATTGATCTTGGAACTGACATGAAGTCTGCTATAGAGGATAGCAAGGCAACCTTCAGGGAAATCCGTGACAGTATCATGGATGGAACCGCAGGTGATGTTGCTGCCGGTAAGGTTGTAGCAAAGCTTGAAAAGATCAAGGAGAAATATATAGACATCTACTTTGATGAGCACAAGAAAAAGAGACTTGGTATTGATGATGCAAAGCGTCGTGGAAAGATTCAGGAAGGACAGTCACTTAGCAATCTCAGGAAGCTGAAAGGAATTGAAATTCTGTCAGGAGCTAAGCTATCAGAACTTGAACAAAGTATGGCTGAACTGAAGGTATGCTACAGTCTTACGCCGCAGGATTTGAAGAGCAGTCCGATTTGCCCTCATTGCCGTTTCAGCTTAGATGACAAGGCAAAGAATGTAGCTGGACAGATTGAGCAGATGGAAGACCGCATCGATCTCATGGTGAATGAGTGGACAAAGATGCTTCTTGATACATTGTCCGATCCTATCATCCTTGACCAGAAGAAATTCTTGAAGGCACAGGAAGCACAAGCAATCGATGATTTTGTATCATCCGGCACTCTTCCTAAAAAGGTGGACGATTTCTTCGTAAATAGCATCAATTCCTTACTTAAGGGATTTGAACCGGTTGTCATTGAGATGGAAGATCTGATGCATAAGCTGGAAGAACTGCCACCGATGGATGAGGGATCTTTTAAAGCAAAGATTAATGAAATAGTTTCAGGCTATACAAAAGGCAAGGACACTGGAAAGCTTCGTATCGTAGTGAAGCGCAGGGAAAGTGAGGATTGATTATGGAATCGAGAAAACTTACAAAGGCGGATTTAGACAAAGTACGCGGAATAGAAGGCTTTCCAATTGGAGAGGATGAAGATATCATTGCACTTTCTGATGCTCCATATTACACTGCTTGCCCGAATCCGTTTATTGAAGAGTTTATTGCGGAGAAAGGCACTGCATATGATGAAACAACAGATAATTATCATAGAGAGCCATTTACAGCTGACGTCAGTGAAGGAAAAAACGATCCAGTTTACAATGCCCACAGTTATCATACAAAAGTTCCTTACAAGGCAATTATGCGGTATATCCTTCATTATACTGAACCAGGAGATATAGTTTTTGACGGCTTTTCCGGAACGGGAATGACTGGAGTCGCTGCTCAGATGTGCGGCAGTGATGGTTCACAGTTAAGTCTGGTCAATAGAGATGAAAACTATGGGGTAAGATATGCAATTTTAAATGATTTAGCTCCAATTGCGTCATTCATTGCACATCATTTCAATACCACGGTTAACACAGGACGTTTATATAGCGAAGGTCGTAGAATCCTAGATGAGTGTGAAAAAGAGGCTGGCTGGATGTATCAAACTGATCATACAGAAGGTAGCGCAAGTTCCTTGCCAGGCTTAAATCAGAAGGGGATTATCAACTATACAATAATGTCAGATGTGTTCATCTGTCCTCATTGTGGTGCAGAAATAAACTTTGGCAAGCAGGCTGTGGATTTTAATAAAAAGGAAATCAAAGATAAATTTGATTGTCCGAAGTGTAAGTCGAGTCTTGCAAAGAAGGACTGCGAGCATGCTATGAATATTTTCTTTGATGAATGTCTTGGGGAGACAAGGTCGGTAGCAAAGATTTCACCAATTCTGATTAACTACACATATGCGGGGAAGACATATTCAAAAACTCCGGATGATAGTGATTTGGAAGTGATAGAGAGAATCGAGAATATGTCGATTCAAGAATGGTATTCGAATAGTCGCATGTGCGTAGGAAAAGAGAGTAGGCGAAACGACAAGTTTGGAATCACACATGTACATGATTTTTGCACAAAACGCAATAATGCTTACTTAGCAGTTTTATATAAGCATATTATTGAATCAGAGTTCAGAGACGAATTGATGTTTGTTTTCACAGCCTCGTTGCAGAGAGCAAATAAAACGAACCGATTTAGATTTGGTGGTACTGGCAATCTCAGCGGAACACTATATATTCCTTCTCTTCAGTTTGAAAGGAATGTAAATCTTTTATATGCAGGAAAGCTCGATGACATTATTAAACAAAAGAATATGATTCCTAAAGGCAACAATGTCATAATAAACACGGGGTCATTATCAAGTTTGCCAAATATACCTGACAATTCAATCGATTATATTTTTACTGATCCGCCATTTGGAGATAATCTAAATTATTCTGAATTAAGTTTTATCTGGGAATCATGGCTAAAAGTGTGCACTGATAATAAGGACGAGGCCATTATAAATTCATCTCAGAATAAAGGCTTGGTTGAATATCAGCAGTTAATGACAGATTGTTTTACAACTTGCTATAGAGTATTGAAACCAAACAGGTGGATGACTGTTGAATTCCATAATTCCAAAAACGCTGTTTGGAATGCTATTCAAGAGAGTTTAAATAGGGCTGGGTTTATTGTAGCTGATGTTAGGACACTTGATAAGCAACAGGGGAGTTTTAAGCAGGTCAATAATAGCTCAGCGGTCAAACAAGATTTAGTTATCTCGGCTTATAAGCCTAAAGAGAGTTTTAGTACGGAGTTTATGAATAAGGCTGGTACAGAAGAATCTGCTTGGGCATTTGTGAGGCAGCATTTAGACAATATACCTGTTGTAGTAATTAATGGTGGAAAAATTGAGATGATTGCTGAAAGGCAAGCATATTTGTTGTTTGACAGAATGGTAGCATATCATATCATGCATGGTATGCCGGTACCGCTTGATGCTTCAGATTTTTATAAGGGTCTGGATGAAAAGTTTTTGGTAAGAGATGGAATGTATTTCCTTCCGGATCAGGTAAATGAATATGATACAGCCCGAATAAAAACAGATGTTGAGCCTATCCAGTTTTCTCTTTTTGTTACTAATGAAAAAACTGCTATAGCGTGGCTATATCAACAGTTGGATACGCCACAAACATATGCGGAATTACAGCCAAAGTTCATGCAAGAAGTAAAGTCGGTAGACAAATTTGAAGCAATGCCTGAGTTACAGGTGATTCTTGAAGAGAATTTTATTCAAGACGAAAAGAAGAGATGGTATATTCCAGACATCAAAAAAGAAGGAGACGTCGTAAAACTACGTGAAAAGAAACTTTGGAAGGAGTTTGAGGACTATCTTGCTTCAAAGGGTAAACTAAAACTATTCCGATCCGAAGCAATCCGCGTGGGATTCGCAAGACTATGGAAAGAGAAGAATTATAAGGCTATTGTTGACATGGCAGAGAGGCTCCCTGAACAGACAATTCAGGAGGATCCGAACATTCTCATGTACTATGATATCAGCTTGAGCCGTGTTTGATTGAAGAGGTGATAAAGTGCTGGAGACAGGAAGATTTGCGTTTGATACAACAAATAACGCAAGTGTGCAGATATTGGAAAAGATTGAAGCCTGGGGATATACATCTTACCGGGTCTTTAATCCTGCCTCCGGTACCGTGTATAAGGTTACGGAGGATCAGCTGAAGGAGGACGGCGGAACTAATACTTACGATGAAAACTATCTGCGATATGTTACGCTGCTTTCTAAAATCAAGAATGAAACCGCAGGAGGCTTGCTGTCTTCCTTGGCAAGCGGCGTTATTCCACTTCCGCATCAGCTTCATGTCCTGAACCGTGCAATGGAGAATAACACAATCCGCTATATTTTGGCGGATGAAGTCGGTCTTGGTAAAACCATTGAAGCCGGTATGGTCATAAAGGAACTGAAAACAAGAGGTCTGGTAAAGCGTGTGCTTGTTGTATGCCCGACCGGTCTTGTAACTCAGTGGGCGGCAGAAATGCAGGAAAAATTCCATGAGAAGTTTAATATTATTTTGCCGTCAGATTACGATACTATTCGTAGGCTGACTGATAATGACGATGTTTATGGTCAGTATGATCAAGTCATTTCTCCGATGGATTCCATTAAGCCTATAGAGAAGCACGCCGGCTGGACTGATGAAAAAGTCGAGAAATATAACGAGGAGCGAATTTATTCCATCATCAATAGTGGATGGGATCTTGTGGTAATTGACGAGGCACACAGAGTTGCCGGGTCCACTGGTGAAGTGGCACGTTATAAACTGGGACATCTGCTTTCACAGGCAAGCCCGTATTTGCTTCTTTTATCAGCCACGCCGCATAACGGAAAGACAGAACCGTTCCTTCGTCTGGTAAGGCTTCTGGATGCAGATGCATTCCCGAATGCAAAATCTATTGTAAAAGAACAGGTGGCACCTTATCTTATCCGAACGGAGAAGCGGGAAGCCATAGATAATAAAGGAAACAAATTATTTAAGAAACGTATCACGCATCTGGTTACACTTACCTGGGATGAACGCCATTCCATGCAGCGGGAGTTATATGAGCTTGTTACGGATTATGTTTCAAAGACCTATAATAAAGCTCTTCGGAACCGTAAAAAGAATATGTGCCTCATATTCTTGCTTATCATCATGCAACGCATGGTAACAAGTAGTACGGCGGCTATTCGCCAGAGTTTAGAGAGACGTCTTCAGGTTCTGAAAAATCAGAGCACACATCTTGGTAATCTTACTGAGGAAGACCTAGCAGAGCTGGATATCGAAGATGGCGTAGAGGATGCGCTGGAGGCAATATCCCTGGATATGGAAGAGGAAATCCAAGAATTGGAGCTTATCATTTCCACGGCAAAGCAGGCGGAGTTCCAGCATCCGGATGTGAAGGTTGAAATACTTACAGATACGATTGATTTGATTTTGAATGAAGAGCCAGATCAGAAGATCATCGTTTTCACGGAGTTTGTAGCAACTCAGAGTTACCTTCGCCAGCTGCTTGAAAACAAAGGATATACTGTTTCTATTCTCAATGGTGGAATGAGTATTGAGGAACGAAATGAAGCCCTGCGTGAGTTCCGCGAGAAAACAAGTATTTTTATTTCTACGGATGCCGGTGGTGAAGGTTTGAACCTTCAGTTCTCTAATATCATCATAAATTATGACCTGCCGTGGAATCCGATGAAAATTGAACAGCGATGTGGTCGTGCGGATCGTATCGGCCAGAAGAGGGATGTTCATATTTATAATTTCATCATTACCGATACGGTCGAAAATCGTGTCAGAGAAGTCCTGGAAGAAAAGCTGTCAGTGATTCTTGCAGAAATGGGCGTTGATAAGTATTCGGATGTGCTGGATAGCGAAGTGGCAGAATGCGATTTCACGGATGCCTACATGAATACCATTGCAAAGCCCTACAAGCTGGAAGAGAGTTTAAAACCTATAGAGTCCGAGATGCGACAGCAGCTTAAAAACTCTAATCAGTACAAAGAGATTATTCGGGAAGAGAAGGATCTGCAAGAACTGGTTGGCCAGGAATCTGATTTTGATGTGGATGCAGCGTTAAGGCTTATGCTTGCCTACTATAATGGCTGGCAGGGACAGGAATCTACATTGATTGATCGTATAGGAATGACCGATACAGAAATAACAAGACATCTGAAGACAGACATCATCCAAGATCGGATGTCGCCTATCTTGTCTGTAGGAATAAAAGACTTTCCGAATGAGGAAGGTTACTTTATGCTGTGGGAACTTTCGATCTCAGATGGAGAGAGCAGTAAGAGATTTGTTCCTATTTTCGTTAATAAAGACTTCGTACTCAGACCGGTTGCCGGTAAACGCATCATGGATCAATTCCTGGATGCGAATTCCAGGCTGACGGTCAGTGAAGTCCAGAATCTTCCGGCAGAGGCCTATGAAAAGCTGGAAAAGATGAGCATGGATTTTGCCTATGATACATTTGTGGAGCTCAAAGAAAAACAGCTTCATAAGAATCAGGAATCCTATAACAAATATATGTATGCGCTGCAGCTGCGGACAGAGGCTGCAGACCATATCGGAATTGAAAACATTCGTAAATCCCGTTTGCAGAGACTTGAAAAAGAACGGGAAGAAATTGAAAGAAGCTTTGCGAAGGGAAATAAGGTGTATCCTGATTTCCGGTTATCATTACTTGTGAGATTGGAGGCGTAGGGAGATGTTTGGAGCCTACGTTTATGAGAAGTCATCAGCGGAGTATGAGAAAAATGTACTGCTGATAGATGTTGATGGGCTTGAAGAGAAAACTGAATACAGTGCTTACTTCTCCAATCAGGGATTTTTGATAGTGCGTTATGAGAATGATCTGATTTATAGATCAAAGATCGAAGGCCGTGTTAAGAGCGGACTTGAAAAGATTTTGCTGATTGCCAGACCGGGGATTTATATTCCCTACGATGTACAGAAATGCTTCCGCACGACGAACATCAGTATTGCTGAGATGTTTCCGAAACTGAATGCTTCTGCGGTAAAGGAAGATCCGGATTTGGATTATGATCTGCTTACGATGGCCTATCGGAAGAACTTCTCTGATCTGAGTTCTTATAAAGCGACAAAGGACTTCATCAGGGATTCGGTTCGTGATAAGGCTAATGTTAAGAAGTATATTGACAATCTTTGCGGTGAGCTGGAGACAGCAGTAGGTAATGCAAAGAATTACCGGGACTGGTTTTCTGTTTCAGAAAAGAAGGCATCTATCCATGTACTGGCTGAACAGTATGGTATCACTGTTGACATAGAAGACTTATGCCGGCCGTTCATTGATTTTATCTTGAAGGGCTTTGGAAAACTGTCTGCGGAAATGGCAGGAGATACACCAGTGCTTGTGAGCAGGGCAATGGACTACATGAATGATCACAGCAAGAAGTTTCTGATCATTGTTATGGATGGTATGTCGGAATTTGACTGGAAGATACTCTCCAGGTCTTTTGACGGAATCCGTTATGATCATTCGCATGCTATGGCGATGATTCCAACAGTAACATCTGTTTCGAGACAATGCTTGCTTTCCAATAAATTTCCGGTAGAACTGGAATGTCCTTGGAGCCAGAGCAAAGAAAAGAAAGAGTTTATAGACTGTGCGAAAAGCCTGGGATATGCTGAGGCACAAATTGGATACGAAAGAGGATATGATGCTGATTTCGGACCAGCGGTATCTTGTGCTGCTATTATCATCAATGATGTAGACGATATGGTGCATGGACAGCTTCAAGGCCGCACAGGAATGTATAACGATATATCATTGCTTATGAAGCAGGGAAAACTTATCGGAACGGTACGAAGGATGCTTAAAGCTGGATTTGATGTTTACATCAGTGCCGATCATGGTAATACACCATGTACAGGTATGGGTAAGCTTATGAAATCCGGTGTAGAGACTGAGACTAAGAGCCACAGGATGGTGGTGTTGAAGGACTTTGCAGATAAGGATGCTATTCTTGAGAAGTATCCGGGGCTTATCGAGTATCCAAAGTATTATCTAGATAAGCAGTTTGATTATCTTATCTGTGGCATCGGTGGCTCCTTTGATGCGAAGGGAGAAGAGGTTATGAATCACGGCGGGATTACGATTGATGAAGTGATTGTGCCGTTCATTAAGATAAAGGCGGTGGACAATAATGGCTAAAATGGTAGGTTATGCGTGCAGTATACGATTATCATGGCTAAATGAAGCGGTAAGAATGCTGAAGGAAGAACTTCCTGAGGCTGATTATAAAGAGAAAATGAATGAGTATCTGTCTTATGAGATCGACAGTCCGACCAGGCTGCGTAAGACAAGAGAGATTCTGATGAATGTGTGGTATTATCCATCAGAAGAACTGGATCCTGTGAGGAAAGATGCCTTGGAGGTATTGGCAGAGTATCCTGACTGTTCTGAGCCGATACAGTATCTGATGCTTTGCCTTACATACCCGGTGTTTAAAGATGTATGCAAGATCATGGCTAAACTGTTTGATTTCCAAGATGAGATTACAAATCCGGCGCTTAAACAAAAACTATATGATGCCTGGGGAGAGCGCGGAACGCTTGAAGCAACGACAAGAAGAATAACGCTTACACTGAAAGAAATGAATATTCTGAGGAATGAAACGAAGACAAGATATATTCTTCATAAGATACCGATAACAAATGACAAAGTGTTGGATTTCGTTATTGCTCAAGGAATGAAGCTTGATGGCAGCAGTTATTATTCGTATACGGAACTGGAACATCTGAACATACTGTTCCCGTTTGAGTATTCTGTAAAGAAGGAACTGCTCATGCAGAGTGAGAAATATACGATGAGCGGATTCGGCGGGGAAGTGGCATTCACTTTAAAATGAAAAATTTTAAAGCATTATAATATAAACGTTTTGAAAACACTAGTAGAACACTTTAACATTTTCATTTTGATTAAATCTATTATTGTTTGTAGTACTTGAGATTTACCTTTAAAAATCATTACAGGAGGCAATTTATGGCAGATTTTCAATACGAAATAGTTGAAAAACTCGGTATCCTATCAACAAGTTCGAAAGGGTGGACTAAGGAACTCAATAAAATCTCGTGGAATGGAGCAGAAGCAAAGTATGATATCAGGGAATGGGCACCGGAACATGAGAAAATGGGAAAAGGCGTGACTTTGACAGAGGAAGAATCAAGAATTCTTAAAGAGTTATTGTAATAATATTGGGAGTTAGGAGGCATGGATAATACCTTTAGAATATCGATTCCGACTGACAAAGACGGATATGTTTTGCTGCAATGTCCTTTATGTTGCTGTCATTTTAAACTTAATATCTCAGATATAGAAAGCATAAGCGAAATATTTTGTCCAGGGTGTGGCATGAAATCTGATTCTTACATAACAAATGAAGTCATTGAACTTGCTCAAGCTAAAGTTATTAATCAGTTCGAAGAAGAAATATACTCTATATTCAAAGGGATTGAGAAAAAAACTCGTGGCAAAATGATTTCTATAAAAGCAGGTGAAAAGCCAAAACCATCTCCTGAAAAACCAATACGAAATAAAGTAGAAGCTATGGATATAGCTTATTTTACGTGCTGTGATAAAACATGCAAGGTAAAGAACATTAGAAAGATGATGGGATGTTATTGTCCTTTTTGTGGGGTAAAGGAATATGAGCTTTGAAATCAAGGACTTAAAAAAGCTAATGTATGACTTTAATAGGGTTTCAGAACGCCTGATGCATACAGATTTTGCAGATTTTATGCAAAATTTAAGTAGATTTATTTCTTTTATTGATGATAGAGCGTTAATCAAAAAGTATATAGAAGACGCTGGTTCACCTACTATAAATATTAAAGATGAAATAAATGAGGTTTCCAATAACAGAGGAGTTTTTGATGTAGGTGATGATGAAAATAGCGAAGTAGCAAATATCTACTGTATATTACACTACATTTTGGATAACAATATAAATTATCATTCATTGATTTTTTTGGGTTATTCACATGGTAGTACTAAATGGCAGGATATGATAGATGGATTTAATAGTCGTGTAACAATGCTCTTGATATCAAATATTGAGGGATATCTAACAGGACTGGGGTATGAAATGGGATTAGATCAACAAGCAAAGAATATATATAATAACTTCAATGCGCCTATAAATAATATGGGGATTCAGCAAGGAGATAACAATATAATGAATAACTATAATGAAAGTATAGATTACGATAACTTGCAATCGGCCTTATCTGAAATTGTAAAATATAAAAGTTCTTTTGATTCTGAATTTGGAAGTGATGGTAAAATTATTAGTGATAAACTTGATCAATTAGTTGAATTAGTCAAGAAAAAAGAAAATCCAGGTTTAATTAAAACATTAGTAGATGATATTCGAGGAATTGTAATTGCGGCTGGGGGTAATCTATTGTCAGCAGGCATTATTGGATTATTACCACAGCTATAAGGTAGTGATATGAAAGGAATTATTTTAGAGCTCCAAACCAATGCTTTAGATGAACAAATTACTGTTGAAGAGCTATTACGTAAGGCATATTTAGTTGCACGTAAACTACAATTGAAAGAATTCCAAAAGTGGATAGAAGATGAGCAGAATGGATATGCAGGAAAGAGAGTGCCAGATTTTAGATATATACATGGAAGCTATAAGGCTCTTAATCCTGCTATAGGGTGGATACCATTAATGTTATCGCCGAAATTTGAGGATTTGATTTCAAAAATGCCCATAGATTATCCAATTTCTCAGATTCAAAATCTATATAATAAAAATGATGGAACAATATCATTTACGCCTAATGCAAAAATACAACAATTATTGAATCAAAGTATAGATTTTCCTATTGATATGGCATTTAGTTATCAAGCTAATAGTAGCGAATTATATAGAATCCTTAGCACAGTTAGAAATAAAATACTTGAATGGGCAATTCTCCTCGAAGAAAATGGAATTGTTGGACTAGAATTATCTTTTTCTGATAAAGAAAAAGAAACGGCTCGCAATAGTGAAGGAATTATTCAATACACAAATAATTTTTTCGGAACTATAGATGAAGCGAACTTTTCACAATGATTAAAGGAGACTTAAGTAAAGAAATAATAAAATAGCAATTATTTCCTGTTAAAGTTAATCAATTTTTTGAAAGCTATAATATTTTTTAACCGGTATTCGCAGAAATACCGGTTTTTTAGTGCATATTTAACGATATTCTCTGACATATCATCATATATATTTGTTAAATATAACTTATATTGATTACTATAAAGCAATTATAATTGACACATAAAGCGTATAATGTTCAATAATATACTTACAAATCATTAAAGTTATAACTTTTGCTAGCAAAAATGTGCAAAATCAACAAAGTTACAACTTTTAAAACGCATTTGAAACGGCGTTATGCACAATTTCTTGTTGACAAAAATTATGCTTGGGCTTATCATCAAGCCATCAAATGTTGGTGCACACAACATAACCTGATCAGATATCGGATCACATAAGTGCGATTATGTAGAAATCGCAGAAGGAGCAAAATCATGTTAGATAAAGATGCTGTTCTTAGAATGGTTAAGTTGTATACAAATATTCGAAATGAAATTGGTCAGGATGATTATCTCGAATTGATTTCCGGATTAGATAAAAATGAAGTTTGCGAAGTAATGCAGATTCTTGATGAAAACCATATTACTGTGACAGAGGATTCAATTGAGAAAGAGAGATCATCATATGTATATCTCAATGATAACTGCAAACTCACCAATGAAGAAATATGTGTTATATACCAACAGGGAGACAAGTCAATGCTCATAGCTCTTTGTAAGAACAATGAAAAACTTGTTCATAAGATCGCTTTTAGAGTAATGAAGGAATATAATCCTGAGTCCTTGACTGAAGAAGACCTTTTTGTAGAAGGAAAACAGGGACTAATTAGGGCCGCTCAGATGTTTAAATCAGACATGGGATGTAAGTTTTCGACATACGCCTGCTGGTGGATCAGACAATATATCACAAGAGAAGTGATGAATAACGGTTATTTCATGAGACTCCCAGTACATATGTTCGAAAAAATAATCCGTATTAATAGAGTACGTAAATCTCTAAGAAACCCGACAGTCAGTGACATTCAGTTAAAGCTTCTTACAAATTATGGAATTGACTATAGCCTTGAGGAACTAAGAAAACTTCTTATGTACGCTGACCAATATCTTAAGACTTCAAGTCTTAACAAAGTGATTGGTCAGGATGATAAAGATACGGAAATTATCGAATTCATTCCATCAACAGTCAATGTTGAAGATGAGGTAATGCAGACTGTCATGGCTGAGGAGATAGATAAGGTTTTATCTACTCTAACAGACCGAGAAAGCACAATTATCCGTATGAGATATGGAATCGGAAATTATGATCCAATGACTCTTGAAGACATCGGAAAAATATATCATTTAACACGTGAGAGGATACGTCAGATTGAAGTAAAAACACTCAGAAAACTTCGAAATATCTGTAAAAAAAATAGATTGGAGGATCTTTTAAGTGCTTAACTACAGAGAAAAAATCAGAAGAACAATTGAAAATAGAAATGATACATTATCACTTTTTGTACTTAAGGGATTTGATATGGAAGTCTGTGGTTTCCATAAAGCGAATCTTACCAGAGTAATTGACAATAAAATCAGATACTTCATGGAAGTTGCAATGAAACCCGAAAAGGTAATGTCTTTTGAGGAATTTGTATGCCTATATGACATGTCTCTTGCTCAATATAAGAGCATTATCATTCTTGAAAATCCGGAATTTTCAGAGCTTTATCCTCTTAACGTGAACCTGAATGAAGATGTGAAGAATTCACTTCTTACGAGCTTTGATGAAGATGTCAATTCAACAGCAGAGCTTATAGATATCAAGCTTATGGATGAGTATCTTAATATTTTCAGCAACTTCATTAATACTGAGGATGGCATCAGATGCTCTTATAACATAAATAGCGAGTATCTTAAGAATGAGAAGATTTTAAGGATCACTATAGGTGAAGCGCCCGAGAAGGAAACGTTGGATATCGGCAAAAAATATGATTACGATGAAGTCATTTCCTATCCAGAAGTAAGGGAATACATGTCAACGTACTGGGGTTATGATTCCTTCCGTGACTTCAGGATCTATGATATGGATGCTCTTGAGCTTGGAGAAAAGAAAGTAATAAGTATTTCGCAGGAAAAGATCATCGGTGACATGATCACTCAGGCAGAAGCATGTGTTAAAGGTACTCAATCAAGAGATATTTTTGTTACAGCCCCTACCGGTGCAGGAAAGTCACTTATGTTCCAGCTGCCGGCCATGTATCTCGCAGATAAGTACAACCTTGTAACAATAGTGATCACACCGCTCATTGGCCTCATGAATGACCAGGTTCAGGCTCTAAATAGAAAGGGATATTTTGCAGCAAGGACCATCAATTCAGATATTTCTCCCATTGTTAAAGAGGAAATCCTTAATGAAGTGTCAGAAGGAAGATGTCACATCCTATATCTTTCTCCGGAATCTCTTCTCAGTAGGAGTGATATCACTCAGCTTATCGGTTCACGCCGTATAGGAATGATAATCGTAGATGAGGCTCATATCGTTACCACCTGGGGAAAACAGTTCCGTCCTGATTACTGGTATCTTGGAGATTTCATTAGTAAGCTAAGAGCAAAGCAGTCAAAAGCGCCGGAAAATCCGATGTCCTTTGTCATTGCATCCTTCACTGCCACAGCAATTTATGGTGGGCATGAAGATATGTACACAGAGACACTGAACAGTCTTCATATGATCGATCCGATATCATATCTGGGTTATCTTAAGAGAGATAATCTTTCTATAGAAATTAGTGAAGTTGAAGCGATAAAGAAAAAGACTGAGTACGAGCTTGATAAATTTGACGCTCTTATAGAAATGATCAGAACTACCATAATGAGAGATCAGAAGACACTTATCTATTTTCCAACTGTTGCTCTTATAGACAGATTCTATTCATATTGTGCCAGCAAAAATCTTAAAGATTTTGTTGCGAAATATCATGGGCAGATGTCATCGGATCAGAAGAATGAAAACTTCCAGGATTATCTTACTGGAAAAAAGCTTATAATGATCGCTACAAAGGCATTTGGAATGGGTATAGATATCCCTGATATCGCAGTAGTTTCTCATTTTGCCCCAACCGGTAATGTATGTGACTATATGCAGGAGATAGGTCGCGCGGCAAGGGACAAGAAAATTGAAGGTCATGCCATCTATAAGCATATGAGTAATGACTTTCAGCATATCAACAGGCTTCATGGTCTCAATTGTATTAGTAAGGGACAGCTCGTGGAAGTGCAGAGGAAGATTCTTGAGTTATTTGAAACACAGAGATACAGTGACAGAAAAAATCTTCACTGTAAGAAGAGAAATGAAATGCTTATAGATACAGACAGCTTTTCATATATCTTTGATAGCCCTATGAGCGATGACAATGAGCTTGTCAATAAGGTAAAAACAGCAATGCTCCTTATACAAAAGGATTATGAAAATAGAGGACTTCGTCCATTTTCAATGCGTCCGATTCCGATTTTTGCATATGGATTTTTAAGTATGGAGCCTATTGTGCAAAACGCATTGAATCATAAATTCGGTGGAGTTGTCAGTCTTAAGGATAAAGCTCTTAACATCTGTGAAGTTAATCTCAAAAAAATATGGGAGTCATCTTACCAGGATAAGATGTCATTTCCGAAGTTCAAGTATATGCTCTATAGCGGAAGTAAAGATCTAGAAATAAATAAAACTTATAAGTTCAATACTGCAATGGCGATAGACATAAATTTTGAAGATGGTGCTGCAAATACATTTGAGAAAACATTTTCAGGGATCAAAGAAGCCATCAACACATCAGTAAGAAACAATATATATACATCTGAAGATGACATGGCAAAAATTTTATCAAAAACATCTGGAATAAGCCTGTTTAAGGCTGAAAATATAATTCGTGTTGTAGTAGCTGCGGTAACATCATTTGGCAAGACAATTTCAAAAGGCATGAACTCAAGAATATATGAGGTTAAAAGATTAAATGACAATACATCAAAATACCTCTTTAATCCAGCATCAAGAAGCTTTCTTTCATGGATAGAAAAGGAATTTAAGATCATTGTAAGTGAAACCAAGGACGGTACGATGTATGTGGTAAATAATGATAAGAACAATAAGACAAAAGAGATCCTAACAGCTCTTGGAATACTCGAGTCCTTCGGAGTTCTCAGATTCAAATCTCTTGGAGGAACAAACAGCCAAATATATATCTACGTGAATGAGACAAAAAATCTTAGGATTGTTAGAGAAAAGCCTGAGATGTATAAAAATAGACTTCTTGAAACTGTCTCTGAGAGACACAAGGAATCTGTGAAAATGCTTAGTTATATTTTCCAAGGTAAATTCAAGAGTGATGAAGTTTGGGAACTGCTTGAAAACTATTTTCTTGGAATATTGCCTGAAGAACTAAGATGACGTACTTGGATTTCGGGTGGCAGGACGATTTGGCTGATTACTACTTTACAGTTAGCGTTATTAATAGTGTTTTAATTGATTTTAAAGCAAAAAGATTTGATTTAACAGTAACAGATGGAAAGGAGAATCATGACCTACATATTTGTTGATTTTGAGATGGAGTATATCGATAAAAAATATCGGAATATTCCAGGAGTTTGTGTCAAGGAGATAATTGAAATAGGTGCAGTAAAGCTGGACGAACAGTTTCAGGAGATTGACAGGTTTAAGGTATATGTAAAACCTAAGTATTGTTTAGGAATCACAGCAAAAATAAGGTCTCTCACCGGAATAACTAATTCAAAGATTGTCGGAGCAAAGTCATTTGAAGTTTCTTTCCGTGAATTCGTTTCTTGGTGTTATGAAGGTTCGGACGACGAAATCAATATTTTTGATTGGAGCGGTACAGATCTGTTTCAGGCAAGAAGTGAAGCTGCATTTAAACTAAAGGCGGTGGGGCATGAGGTAAACAATTTATTTACTCATTGGTATGATTTTCAGAAGGATTATTGCAGTTTCTTTCCAGGTAAAAAAGTCATGTCTCTAGAACATGCGCTTAACTACATTGGCATGAGTTTTGAAGGACGACCTCATGATGCATTGAATGATGCACATAATACAGCAAGACTCTATACTGAGACGAAGACAACCGACGTCAATGCCATAAGAAATAAGATAGATTCTATAGCTGGAAAACAAAATAAGCTATCTAATTCTATGGGGGCCTTGTTTGACTTCAGTGCATTCTCAGCACAGCTAGCTATTGCCTGACTGCAAAAATTAAACATTGTCTGTGTAATACATCTATACAAAACGAATCATCAATATTCATCAGGCAACGTAAAAAAATCTTTATTCTTAGTCTCAATTGGTTTAAACCTAGCTTTTGCATGATCAAGTCTAAGATTTTCAAAGTTCTGGCTGTCCCAACCTTCTTAAAATCATTCTGACTTGTTTACTGACATATCATGTATTCCCTGTTTAATTTATGAATATGTATTATATGCTCACAAAAATTCTTATGTGGGTGTGTTAATTGTTGGCTTTAAATTCAAAATAAAATAATTGTAACTGATGTAATAAATATATTAATTAATATCGAGGTAAAAAAATGAGCGAATTAAAATGTCCACATTGCGGAAAAGTATTTACAGTTGATGAGAGTGATTATGCTGCAATTTTACAGCAGGTACACTCAAAAGAATTTGAGCGTGAAGTTGAGAAACGCATTGAAGAGAGACTTGGCCAGGTAAGGGCTGAAGAGGAGCTTAAGGTGGCTCAGGCTATCGCTAATGAGCGAAAGAAGTTGGAGAAAGATATTGATAAGGTGAAGGATCAGCTCCTTAAGGCCAGGGAGGAACGCCAGAAATTGGTAGGACAGCTTGAGATGGCTGAGACCCAGAAGAAGCTGGAGATTACAGAAGCCACATCTAAGCTGGAGATTGCTAATCAAAAGCAGAAAAATGATTATGAGTCTAAGCTACAGCTTCAGAAATCACAGTATGAAGGAGAACTTCAGCAGGCTCAGACACAGATTGATTTCTATAAGGATCTGAAGGCAAAAATGAGCACTAAGATGATAGGAGAATCTCTTGAAGTTCATTGCCAGACTCAGTTTGATCAGATTCGTTCTACTGCATTTAGAAATGCATATTTTGAAAAGGACAATGATGCCCGTACTGGCAGCAAGGGTGACTTTATCTTCCGTGATTATTCCGATGATGGAGTTGAGTATCTCTCTATCATGTTCGAAATGAAGAATGAGATGGAAACTACAGCTACAAAGCATAGGAACGAGGATTTCTTTAAGGAACTTGATAAGGACCGTAAAGAGAAAGGCTGCGAATATGCAGTACTTGTATCTATGCTGGAATCCGACAATGAACTGTATAACCAGGGAATTGTAGATGTATCTCATAAGTATGAGAAGATGTATGTTATCAGACCACAGTTTTTCATTCCGCTTATTTCACTGTTGAAGAATACTTCCCTTAATGCACTTCAGTATAAGCAGGAATTATTATCTGTCAGGGAGCAGAATCTTGATATTACTCATTTTGAGGAAGATCTTGCAACCTTTAAGACCGGATTTGCGAGAAACTATGAGCTGGCAAGCCGTAAGTTTAAGGATGCAATCGATGAGATTGATAAATCTATTCAGCATCTGCAGAAGATTAAGGATGCCTTGACATCGTCTGAGAACAATCTGCGACTCGCAAATAATAAGGCGGATGATCTGACGATAAAGAAATTGACTAAGAATAATCCAACTATGCGAGCCAGGTTTGAGGAAGCAGGCGCTAAGTTCAGCTAAAAAAAGCCTATATAAGAATGATTACGATTGTAGATTAACATACGGAGAAAGAATAATGAGCAGGACTATAACTGAATTAACAAATTTATCAGGAGCTGTATATGTTTACGTTCCTAAGAGAGACATCGAAAAGAAGTTTCTTGAGGATGCGGAAAGAGAAGGCTTTTCTTTTGGCAATGGGTTCAAGCCTACAAGAAGCCTTGGAAATGATATTTACAGGATCATGGAGGATATGACCATGTGCCATGTGAACTTCTTTGGTCATGCGGCACACGACAACAAAAATATCGGATCTGTGGATGATCGTCACTACATAGACTATGCCAGGTATGTAGCCGGTAAAGATGATTATGATGATTTTAGAGAAGCTAATGTGAATGCAAAATCGGTGTTGTACTAAAAGTACTGATGGTGATGGGAGGTAAATGTAATGATAGTTAAGACTGGAATTGCGGAAGATCATATTTTATTTTTAGTAGATGTTTTTAAAGGTGATTTAGATAATATTATCTCAAGAACATCTTTTGAAACCTTTCAGGAGTTCTATCGCTTTATAACAGAAGAGAAATTTGAAGATACAGAGGGGCTGAACTGCTGTTTGACTATAAGTTATGGCGATGGATTACGCATGACTAATGCATTTGAAAACTCATATTCCTTTAAAAATGGAAAGATCGATCTTGGCAATCTTTTTATAACTTTAAATAGCTTTGTTGAAGTTATAGAGGAATGCGGTGGTGTAGACATTGGCCTGATAAAATCCGAAAGAGTTATTTCTCAGGGACTTTATGAGCTGAAAAACACTGAGGATTATAGGAAACTTCAGAAGATCAGATTGGATTTGAATGAAAGAAAAAGAGTATGCCGCGGATGTTTTGAGTCACTGGAAAAGTGCACGTGCAAAGAGCCGGATCTCGGAGTAACGATTATAGACCAGGATTTTCAACCTTTTTTAAAAACACTCGGAAATACATGTTATGATGACGAAGAAACAGAGTTCCTTCAGCAGTGGAGATTTGAGTATACAGATGCCAAGGCGGTGTGGGATGGAAAAAAAGCCAGAGGCGATTATACAATTAGTTTTAGATGTCAGACATATCCTGAGCTTCCAGGGTTTGAATCTTTTCCGGTTAGTGATTCCATAGAGAATGATGAAGATGGTCTTTTTAAGATACACTGTGAAGGAGATACAGTAGCTGAGTACGAATTGGATAAGGCTAAAAAATTCAAGCTGTTCAATGACTGGGCTAAAGAGTTTAAGGAAAAAAGAGAAGTAGATCCTTACTCTTTGGAAGAGAATAAAGATAAAAAGACAATATACGATCTAGACAAATATATGTATGTATGTCCTCACTGTTTTGCTGAAAGGAGAGAGTGCGTCTGTGATGATAATAAGAATTGTATAGAGATAGATCGCAACATCTATCCGGCAATAAGAAATTTGAACAGGGCAGGTTATCGTACTTCTTTCTGCTGTGAAGGACATAGTAAGGAAGATCCACACGGGAATATCAGATTTGCGCACTTCTATCACTTTGACAGCATCCCTGATTTTTGTACATATACCAATAATTGCTTCCTGAATTTCTATTATGAAGGAACTACCGATGAAGAGTTCGAAGCTGATAAGAAAAAGAAACTAGAAGAACTGATTGCCTGGTCAGAATCATTTTTGAAATAGTGACAGAAAAGGTGGGGTTGTTATTTCATTCAAGGCAATTTATCATTGTGTAATATATAAGCCCTAATACATTTTATAGAATAAAGGACCTATCATGGATATACAGAATAATAGATGTACCTACAATCTGGCAGACTTAATTCCTTCTGATGTAAATTTGTCCAGCGAAAGCTATGGACAACAATACGACATCATATCTAAAGTAGCTTATCTTATTGGGGTTCCGAAAAAGATCTTCGAAAATGAAAATGAGCCTCCTAAGATAGAAATATACAATAAGCTGAATCAGGAAAAGAAGGCTCGTATCATCCGAAATCTATGCAGTCTCAGAACTCAGCTTGAGAGGAGTTTTCTAAAGATATGCCAGGGAATACAGCGTGAAGGCAGAAGCATTATTGGAATGCCGGAGTATATTTCATCAAGTACTCTACAGCAGCTTTCTGAAGATGGTATAGATATATACAAGAATCTGAAAGAGCCGACACCTTTCCTGATAAACATTAACCAGAACATCAAGAGCAGGATCAATAATTGCAGGGATCTGTTTCCGGATTGGCTTGAATGGAAATATCTCTCGGATATTTTCATTATGCCGGATGGACTTAGTGAGGCCGGAACAAAGAAGGCGGCTGAGTTCTATTATACGAACTTTATGTACTACCCTTATCAGCAGTATATCAACTGGCCGGCGGAGGATGAGGGAAATATTCTTTATTGTGACGGAAAGTTTGTACCGCTTTTGTATTCGTGGAACAATGATGAATTTGTGGATATGAGCCTGGTGTCTGATGTCAGTGACAGGACAAAGGGCAATATTTATAAGTTCATCGAAGAGAGTAGCAGGTGTATCTTCATCGTTGATTGTGAGAATTCCGATCCCTACAGGTTATGCGCTGCAGTGAAGAATCTTGATGCCGAGAGATTGTCTAAAATAGAAAAGATCATACTTTTTGATGATGTACATGCTGCTTCAGCATGGGAAATGCTGAGTTCATATGTGAAGATCCCAGTGGAGTATATTCTGATAGAGAGGCTTAAGGATAATAAGTCTCTTGCGGATGTTAAGGTTGCTGCCAGAACTGCAAAAGAGTTTTATTCCAATGATGTTGATTCATTCGTTTTGGTATCAAGTGATTCTGACTACTGGGGGCTTTTGGAGGAACTTCCGGAAGCGAATTTTCTTGTTATGGTTGAGCATGAGAAGTGCAGTTATGCTTTGAAGGAAGCTTTAATACAGCATGGGATATTCTATTGTTACATTGATGATTTCTATTCTGGGGATGGCGAAGGAATCAAAATGGAAGCACTGCAACGGGAGTTGTCAAGAGCAGTCAAGGCATCACTTGACCTAAACTTACATCACCTAATGGGTGAGGTACTTGATCGGACAAGGATCAGGATGACTAAGTCAGATATAGAGAATTTTATTAATAGGAAGGTTAAGAATAGCCTACGGCTTGAGATTTCTGAGGATGGGGATGTCGAGATAGAGTATAGGGTAAAGAAATAACTGCATTGACTAAAAAAAGCAGGTGTACAGCTTCGGCTTACACCTGCTTTTTCAGGATTTTCTGACCATACTGATCTTTAAATATTTCAATTATATCCATACCACCAAAAAGTTACATACTTTGAATTATCAGATTTATTAGAATCGAGGGTCTTTCACGGCGAACTGCGTATTCCGCTCCATCGGGAAATTGATTCCGCTCAAAACGGGATGACTATTTCCGCCCGTTCGGGAAGCATTTCCGCACTAAACGGGAAACATTTTATATATGCTATAGTTCTTTTCGTAGTTAAAAATTTATTACGAAAGGAGCTATGATTATGCATGACTACAACACAATTGTTGGCGTTATCAGCCTTCGAAACGATAAGGTTTCCTATCCGGTAATACGTCAACGCTATGGCATTGGTAACAGTGGCATAGACCTAATCATGAACCGGTACAAAGAATCCGGTTTATCCTGGGAAGACTTCCTAAAACTGGAACCTTCACAGGTGGAGGAACTTATTTATCCTCCGAAAAATATCAGGAAGGTTGATATTCCTATGCCTGATTTTGAACTCTACTACGAAAGGATGATGACTAAAGGCAGCCGGGTAAACATGTTTTACTGCTGGCTTGATTACAAAAGCGAACATCCGAATGGATACCAGAGTTCACAGTTCTATGAATACTTTAATCGATTCATAGAAAGGAATTACGGCGGCGACAAAGTTGCCATGGCTGTCGAACGTATTCCTGGCGAGAAGATGTACATCGACTGGGTTGGTGACCAGCCAAAACTTCTTGTTGATCCTCACACAGGTGAAATAAGAAAGGTTCATGTATTCACTACAACCCTTGGTGTAAGCAGTCTTGTTTATGCTGAATGTTTCCTTGATGAGAAGTTGCCAAGCTTCATGCAGGGAACCATTAATGCCATTACTTTTTACGATGCAGTGCCTCGGTATCTTGTACCAGACAACTGCAAAACTGCGGTTACTAAGCACACAAAGGATGAGCTCATATTAAACACCGCCTATCAGGACCTTGAAGAATTCTATAACGTAGTAATACTGCCTCCTCCGGCGCGTAAGCCAAAAGGTTATCGGCAAAAAAGTATTATCGGAAATCTCAGCCTGAAACATCATAAAGAGAAGCATTTCAGGCCGAGAAGCCGAAAAGATTTCCGATAACATTTCATCCAAGGCCACAGAAATGGAGTAGATATTCTTCTTTACCTTTCCATTTCTTTTCCGGAGTTGATACAGTATTACCGGCCGCATCCTTTTCAGGAAGAGCTTCTTGATCAACAGACCGAAGAGCTTCAGCCATTGCGTCATTGTCAGCGTGTGCGTAGATTGCAGTCGAATCGAGCGATGAATGGCCAAGGAAGTCTTTTATATATGAAATCGGAATACCAGCTTTATACATTGCCATTCCGATGCTGTGGCGAAACACATGACAATGCAGATTTTCTGGAAAAGATCCATCCATGGAATGAATCATTCTGGCATAACCTGCAAGGAAAGAATTCACCGCTCTTGGAGTCATCTTTGTATGTCTCCCATCATGCGTGGTATAAAACAGATAGTCAGAATTCTTCCCTTGCGGATGAAACTCAGCAAGGTAGGCATACAGATGAGGAACCACCTCTTCTGGCAATGGATTGTACCGCGTTTTATCACCTTTTCCGTGTAGACGGATCTGGACACTGGCACCGTTACGAATGATATCACCCAATGTCATGCTTACCAGTTCTTCGATCCTGCCTCCCGTTTCATAAGCGTGTATCATGAAATACTGGTTGCGTCTCCCGTTCCGGGTAGTCGTGTCCGGGGCAGCAAAAACTGTTTCAAGTTGATCCTGATTTAAGTATTCCAGCTTCGGCTCAATCTTACCCCTAAAACGGTGAATGGATTTTACCTTCAGATATAGTTCAGACAAGGCAACATCTTCATCGCTGCAGTAACGAAGGAACGCTTTGATTGCTGAAAGCCTGAGATTTATGGTATTTATGGCCTTTGATTGGCTGTCCCTCAGCCAGATACAATAGTCATATATCATTTCTTTCGTAAAGCAGTCAAAACTGACTTTGTCAAAAGGGATGCCTTTTTGCTCCCGGAGGTATTGGCGAAACTGATCTAATGAAACGGTATAGTTTTTCACGGTGGCTGGTGAAAACTTCCTTTGGATCGCCAGATATTTATGCAGGAAATCCCGAAGCATCTCATAAAAGTAGAGTTCTGATCGTTTAATCCGCATGTGGCACCTCCGGAAGTATAGCGGTATTCACTGACCGCATACGTGACTCGAATTCCGGATAGAAGGGCTCTGCCAATGTAAGATAGTAGTCCGTATCTGCAAAGTTGGAATGCCCAACAAACTCGCTCAGATAAGGATAAAGGGCATTCAGGTCGGCTTTCTCCATGACCCACTGGTTCAATCTGTAGACGCAGTAGGAATGACGAAAGTCGTGAACTCTCGGTGTGTTTCCCTTTGTAACAGATGCTTCGGGAAGTACATCCCAGAATTCGTGGAACCATAGGTCGAGAGTGGTTTTGCTGTAATAGTCTCCTTTGTGATTCGGGAAAAACGCCTCCCGCCCCGGTAGATATTTACTGATGATGCTGTTATAACGGCGTAGCAAATCCAACATATCCGCGCTGACATAAATGATACGGGCTTCCCACCCCTTAGATTTTCTGATAAAGATTTTTCCGGTTAACAGGTCTATATCAACTACACTCAGCAAGCGTGCTTCCGATGACCGGAGCCCGCATGTAAACAGCAGGCGGAAGATCACGGGGATCACATAGCAGCGATAAGGAGAAAAAGGAGATTTCCTGCACTGGTCTATAGAGGAAAAGAAAGCCTTCAGCTCTGCTTCTGTGAAGATATGTGCATCATAGTGTACCTGCTTATGGGGAACACCGCCCGGAATAATGTATGCAGGCTTTCCTGTTCCTGCAAGGTATTTCCCAAGCTGTCGCACAGGAGTCACTCTCCGAAGTAAAGTATTCGGATGTAGGCTTGAGCATTTATTAATCCAGGCATTACAGATATCTTTTGACAGTTCCTCGCTGTCTGGATAATTCTCTGCAATCATAGTGTCGAAGTAACCCAGTACCCTAGCTGAAGTAAGATATGGATACCCGGCGGCTCGTTTCTGGATGATAAATGCTTCCAAATCTGTACGAAGTTTACTGCGGAATACGGGATCAGCCATGGCATTCACCTTCTTCCCAGTATTTCTGCCCAATCAGAGAGAAACCGAGCGGACACTCACGGAGCATCTGTTCTTCCATTGACAGATAAGGTTTATCAGATTCTTTGGATATATGGCCAAGTGTATCTGTAATAACCTGATGTGGCACCTTCTTTAACAGAAGCTTGTGCGTCAATGTATACCGGCAAACGTGTGTACCGTGGCTATCACGGTTAACAGTCTTTATATCCGCCTTTTCAAACAGACGGGAACAAACCGTGTACATCGATTCGAGTTTTTTATGTGGGGCCTGTTGACGGACAAAGACAAATGGATAGTTTTTTGCAGCTGCTGGTCTTTCGTTCATGATGTAATCAATGATAGCATTGCCAACATCCTCCAACAACGGAAGACAGAGCGTCACGCCAGTCTTTTCCTGTTCCAGGACGATCTGATCATTCTTCCAGTCGATCTGACTGAAACGGAGGTTGCACACATCAATGTCACGTAACCCGAGGCGGAGCGCCAGGCGCATCATGGCTTTGTTGCGTAGTGGTGAGTTTTCCATTGCCTGGTAAAGATTATCTTCGTCTGAGGCAGTAATGTATGGCCGGAGATGCATGCTTCGACAGGCAGGTGTAAGAACCATTCCTGAGAAATCTGCAACCACAAATCCGGCAGAATGCAGATAGGAAAGGATCTGGCGTACGATGGGAAAAACAGTTCCGCGGCTGTTCAGGCTGAGCCTTTCGGAAAGGAAGACCAGCATGGATTGGATTTGCTCTGGCCCCATAGTATTAAGGCAGGAAACATTTCTGACGCCAAGTCCTTCTATCATGACCCGGAAGGAATAGTCATAAAGACTAATCGTTCTGTTTTCAAGGTTCTGTGTGCGCAAGAAGGTAAGGTATTGCTGCCGGAGAACTTCCAGCGTTTCTTCTTGACAGCATATTTTTCGGGACGTAAAAAGCTTCCACTTAAAGCATCCGGTATCAGCAACTTCAATCAGTACGAGAACTGCCCGGCGGCGAATCTTTCGCTTCCACTCATGAAGAAGTCCATCCCGGCTCTTTTGGTTTGTATCTTCAATGAATGAAATGCATTTGTTTCTCGCAAACATTGTATCGCCGCGGAGATACAGAGAGATATACAACTCTCTCCATGCCTGCATGTACTGCCAGTAGGTGGAGAATGACAGTTGAAGATACTTCATTTCCTGTTCTGCCTTGCGGATCAGATAACCCGTATCAAGGCTGCCGTCGGATATAGGGAACTCTACTGTATGATTGATCCGGTCAGCCTCTTCTGAAGAAAGAATTTCCGGCTCATTATAAAGTTTTCCTTCCGACGTAAATGCTTTTGTTCCGGATGCCTTGTCCACCAGACGAACCGCATGGAATAGCTGAAAGCGCAGATCCGGTGTTGTTGCTCTGGCGATATAAGAATCGTAAAGTTCTTGACAAGGTTCCTCGATTCCCTTTTCATCTGCGAAAGCAGCCAGTTTTTTCAGATAATTCTTGCGGGCTTCATATGTTGAAGGGGCAAGAAGCTGTTTCTGCTGTTCAAGGACAACGTTGACTATTTCTTGTAGTTTGCTCATTTCGGCACTCCTTTCTGCCGCAGAGATTATTGCGGTCAGAAAAAGGATATCAGTTGAGCAAACGAAGGAAAATGTTATCGGCAAAAATTCATTCGCAGATCTTCAAGTAACTGGACTTTACGCAGAGATTTCCGATAATACTTTTTTGCCGATAACCTTTTTTATCGGTAATTGCTGATAAAAAAGGCAAGCCATCTGTCGAGAACCATGTCAGATATCTTGAAACTCATCTGATTGAGAGGCTGAAAGAAGGTATTTATACTTCTCTGGAAGCACTCAATGATGCAACACAAAAAATAATAGCGGACATCAACAGACGCGAGTTTCAGAAAAAGATCGGTTCAAGAATGGATGCATACCTAAGGTATGACAAGCCGCAAATGAAAACGCTGCCAGGCGATAAGTATTCAACTTGCGACTACAAATACATCCTTAAGGTTCCTGATAACTATCATCTTGAGTATGATGGCCACTACTATTCTGTATTGTATACATATCGTGGACAGCCTGCAATCTTAAAGGCTACACCTACAGAGGTAATGATTTGTGATCGTAACAACCGCATTATATGCAAGCATAAGCGTTCGTACAAAGACTTTCCGAAATACATCACAGATGACAGTCATATGAAGCCTGAGCATCTTTACTATAAAGAGGTCAATGCACGTGATGGAGACTATTACCGCAGATGGGCATCAGCTTACGGTGAATGTACTGCTGAACTGATTGATCAGGTTCTGCGCTCCGCAAAGCATGAGGAACAGGCTTATAACAGTTGTGCAGGTATTCTTCATTCCTGCAAGGCTATACCGCATGGAATTGTTGAGGAAGCAGCTCGTAAGTGTATCGAAATGCACGCATGCAAGTATTCATACTTTAAGAGAGTCCTTGGAAACGTTGTAAACAACATCGATTCCGGTGGCGGAGGTAAATCACTTCCCAACCACGAAAACATCAGAGGAAAGGACTTCTATAAGTAAAGGTGAATATGAATGAAAACTAATAAACTAACCGCTGAAGAAATGGTCATTGCAGACCGTCTCAAGCAGATGAAAATGTCAGGCATGGCCGAAGCTTATGAGGAACAGCTGCTCAATCCAAACTCAGACCTGATAAGATTTCAAGACAGATTTTCCGCTATTATAAATTTCGAATGGGAACTTCGATTTAACAAGAAGTTTAATCGATTTTTGAAGAAAGCAACGCTTCGTTATCCCCAGGCATCCTTTGATGAAACCATCTATGAACCTGACAGGATGCTTGATACCGAAACGATCGAGCAGCTTTCTACATGCAAGTGGCTGGACGAAGGAAGGAACCTTCTCATAACTGGTGCAACAGGAGCAGGTAAATCATATATATCAAATGCGTTGTGTATTGCTGCAATTAGGCAGTTTAAAACTGTCAAATATATCAGGGCCAATACCATGATGAGCGAAATGGATCAAGCCAGGATTAAGGGAACATATCTTGATTACGTAAATCACATGGCAAAGCTTGATATGCTGGTTATTGATGACTTTGGGCTGATGGATTTGGATCTCGATAAGTGTCGTGACTTCTTTGAAGTCATCGACAGTAGGGATAATCAGAAATCCACCGTTATTGTTTCACAGTTACCGGTTAAATCCTGGTATGACTTATTTGCTGACAATACCTATGCTGATGCATGTCTTGACAGTATTATTCACAAGGCGTTCCGCCTTGAACTGAATGGGAAAAACATGCGTAATCCGGTATAACGATTAAAACTTACCGTTTGGAGCGGACAGCCTTCCCGCTGAAGCGTGCAGGCTGTTCCGTTCAAGCGGAATACGCACGGCGAACAATGTAAAAGCTGGATATCACTGGATTTTGATGGTTTTTCGCAATTATTAAATGTCTATAAACTTATTACAATTGTACATTTTTTTGTTTTGTGCACGAGTAGAATTAAGATATCGAAGCAAAAGACAGGTCGATATTTAAGAGGTGGGTGCTTCTATGGATGACAAAGATGAGTTATTTGATTTATTTGTGTTAAGTAATATGCACCGTCATTCAGGCGGATGCCTCACATGTTTGATCTTAATAATCATGCCCGTGGTACTGATCGTGGGCATTATCCAATCTATATGCTAAAGGTTTATAATTATGGATAAGAATTATAAGAGAAAAGAGTTCCTTAGACGGCTGGCTGCCTTGGTTGTAGTAATCACTATGTTTCTTCTGTACTTCAACATTTGTTCTTATTGCATAAAACAACAGGAAGAACAGAAAATAAGAGATAAGAAAATAGTTGACGTTCGCAGACAAAAAGAAAGGGAGAGCCTTAATTCGACAAGCGTAGTCATTAGCCTGGAAGAAACAGAATCTTCAGAAATTATTGAGACCAATATGGAGACCAGTGAATCGGGTGACACTGTAACAGTAGTTGAAGAAACCGAAGACTTTAAGCCACCGGTTTCTATCAGACACATGGTAGACAATTATAAGCCTTTATATTCATACTCCGACACATGGGGCAAGAAAAGCTCTTCGAAAAAACATAGAAGACAAGACTATATTGAGAACCTGGCAGAAGAATATATGGATGCTGAGGGACTGGATTATGATTCAGCGTATGAGGCGGCGGAAGAGGATTGACTCTTATCAGGAATTTATTGTCCTCATGCATTTAGGCTTGATTCCATCTAATTAATACTACGACAATGAGAGGTTTGAAAGAAGAATGAAAGAAGTATTGAATAAACTTGGTTTTGTGTTAAGTTCAGAAACTCTTCATGGGAATGAGTATAGTAAAGGTGATATGATAATATATATCTTACCTAGCAAAAAAACTAAATATCGTTCTTTCACCAGATGATAATAAATTTGTGCAAAATTGCAACAAGTACACAAGATATCATAGTACTGCTTTAAAGGCATTTCCAAAGGAAAAAAACAAAGGGGAAAAAGAGATTCATTATGGATTTCAGATTAAATTTGATGATTTAGACAGTTTTGAGTCTTGTCTGATGAATTACGTTAATTACAGGATGAACTTATATGAATAGTCTTTATACACGAGGTGAACGCAGATGCCGTTTAAGATAATAAGAAATGACATAACAAAGGTAAAGGCCGATATTATCGTGAACACGGCAAATCCGAAGCCCGTCATTGGATGCGGTACGGACAGTGCAATCTACAGTGCGGCAGGAGAACAAAAGCTGCTGGCCGAGCGTCAGAAGATAGGGGATATCGCTCTCGGCAAGGCAGCTGCAACTCCGGCATTTGAACTGTCTGCAAAGCATATTATTCATACCGTGGGACCTGCGTGGGTGGATGGAAATCATGGGGAACGTGACATACTCCGTTCCTGCTATGTGAGTTCCCTGGAGCTGGCATCAGAACTGCATACGGAGAGCATCGCTTTTCCACTGATTGCCATCGGGGTTTTACGGCTTTCCGAAAGATGAGGCTTTGAATATCGCTCTGGCAGAGATTGGCAGGTTCCTGCTCACACACGATATGAAGGTCATTCTAAGGAAGTACCTGGCGGATCGGGGTTGTTGATGAGTACACTAAGTGCTATATGAGAAAGTGAGCGTTGATATGACATATGAAGAAGCTAATGAAATAATAGATGAAAAACTACTTATAAAAAAAGAACCGTTCAATAAAATTAGTAAATATATCGAATCCTGCAAGGCTGTAGAAGACAGATATTATTTGTATACAAATTATGTTGAGAGATTGATTGATCTTTTCATATATGATTACATTTTTTATGGCAAAGCTCCTAAAATGTTTGATAAAACAGAGTATATTAAAGCACTAGAAAATTCTATCAATCATAAACCCTATAAAGATTACTGGTATAATTGTTTTTTAGAATTTCATAAGGGCAATAATGTAAAATGTTTGACTGAATTGAAAAAGTGGTTCTCTGATGATAACAATCCCTTCAAATCAAAAAAGATGGATGAAATAGATGCAATAGATATGTTTATTCGTCCTTTTAAAGAAGGTTTTCCAGAATTGTGGGAAGAGATATGTAATAATATCAAAACGATTCAAACTGAGAATGGAATTTTCGAACTGCTTGATATGTATAAACGGTTCTATACGTCTGAGTATGGAGAAGATAGTATTGAAATTCTAACTGATTTCACTGTGAGATATCCGGGTTTTGTTTCTCCGCATGAATTTCTCGGAACAGTATATTTTGATTTAAAGCATTGGAATAACAGTCTGGCGGAATTTGAAAAGGTAACTGAACTTGCTTGGTACATTTATAGAAAAGGCTATATACCTTTTATGATGGCTTATTCGTACGATAAAGTCAGGGATTATAAAGAAGCTGAAAAATATTATCAGTTATGCATTGAACGAAATACCGGTGATGAATTTGCCAAGAATAATTTAGCGTATCTCTTTATAAAACAGAAACGATTTTCTGAAGCGATTCCGCTTCTCGAAGAGTGTATATCTGAGAAAAGAGGTATGCCATATATTGCGAATAATTATGTTAGAGCACTCATTGGATTGGGAAGAAATAAAGACGCAAAGGAATTTGTTAAGAACACAGAATTTAGAATAGCTAAGGATATTAAAGAGAAGGTTAAAAAGCTTGATAATAAAAACTACAAGAAGGTTGAAACTAAGGTAGATATTATTAATGACAATAATGATATAGAAGAGGAAGAGCTGATCATAGACAAAAGAAATCCGGTGCCATTGTTCCAGTTTTCTACAGAAAAAATATTGGAAGATGAACTGACAGCAAGAATAGAAAACGGTAATCCTGTATTCGGGAAGAAGTTAAAAGTCTATAGACGAAAGGGGGATTATGGAAGACAATACCGGATTTTTGTTGATGGTCAAGTTGGTATATTTGATTTACTTTGTGAAGATGATATGGGGGACCTATACATCATAGAACTAAAGAAGGATTCTGGCTATGATGATGTATATGAACAAATCTCAAACTACCTCGATTGGATTAATAAAGAACCTAAGTTCAAGGGAAAGAAAGCACATGGAATTATATGTCTTAACTCACCTTCAAAAGAATTGATTAATAAGGTTCATGAAGATCCGAGGATGGAGATATATAACTACCAAATATCGTATAGTAAGCTATAAAGAGTAAAGAAAAGAGCAAATGGGAGTAAGTTTTAATGAAATGATTTTTTAGTGTTTGAGCTTTGCTTTATTATGGTTCTTATCGTGGCCTTTATTGGGATGCAAAGAAGAAATCAGTTGAAAAGATATATGCAGATTAGCATGGGGATGACTGAAACTGAGATGCTCTCTATTATGGGAAATGGATATAATGTCAGTAGCTTAAAGAAAAACCGAAAAAATATGAATGGAGAATTAATGCATCAAGTTCAGGCACTTATGGTCACGGAGTAAGCATTAGAAACTATACTGGTGTAAGAAAAGTTGATATTTATACCAAAAATGGATTTGTAGAAGAGATACGTCCATATAATGTCTAACAAGAATGGGTGATCTTATTATTTAGTTATGCATATTGGAGTATTGAAAGGAAATACTATGTCAGATTTCAAATACGAAATAATAGAAGAACTCGGCGTTCTCTCTGAGAACGCTAAAGGCTGGAGAAAAGAGCTAAATCGAATCTCCTGGAATGGTGCAGCGCCAAAATATGACATCCGTGACTGGTCTCCGGATCACGAGAAGATGGGTAAGGGTGTTACTCTGACTGATGAAGAATTAGCAAAGCTGAAAGAAATTATATAAATAAAAATTAAAGTCATAATCAATATTTATATAACGTTCTTTGATGCTATCTTTCCAAACCGGAAGAGATATAAGTCAAGTTACTATGGATCCGTGATGAATATACACACAAAACAGTGGAAGATTTATTTATGTGTGTCGAGGCAGATCATGTAAATGTTTTTCTGACAGAAGGAAGTGAGAAAAAAGCAATGACGAAGATAGATGTAGTTTGGCTAGCTGCCGCTGTTCTGACATATAATGTATGCCAGGAAAATGTAAACTGGCAGCTTGAAGATGTATATTTCCAACAACAGAATATTGTGAGAGCTGCAAAAGCCATCATGGGAGAAGAGATTCCTAATGCTTTGGTAAACCAACATGCAGTAGCTAATTCAGGCAGTTTAAACCGTAATTGCGCATATCTGGTTGAGGTAAAGGATAAGAAGCGAAGGTTATCATTCTTCGGAGAGTTCACAGACCAGAAAGAACATCCGAACATGAACGAAATGAAAGACAACATTATCGTTGAAACAAAAACCGGAAACATAAGCATCCAACAGTTATTTAATTTCGTCAAGGATGTGTATACGCCAAGGATGAAAGAACTAGCTGATGGAAAAGTTATTGTGGTTAAAGAGAAGGATAAACCAAAGATGACCGATAAAAGGAAATATGATAAAAACTTAATTCTTTACGGACCTCCTGGAACAGGAAAAACATATAACAGCGTGAATTATGCCGTGGCTATTTGTGAGGGGAAGACCTTTGAAGAAGTGCAGCAAGAAAGCTACGACGATGTTTTATTACGCTTTGAGGCACTTAAGAAGTCCGGACGTATTGCTTTTACTACATTCCATCAGTCTTATGGATATGAAGAGTTTATTGAGGGAATTAAGCCTGTTACGGATGACGAGACAGGTAGCATCTCATATGAGATTACAAATGGTATATTCAAGGACTTCTGCGAGAAGGCTGAATTGCCGCAGGATATAAAGGTCAATCATGATGCTCAGGTATATGTAGTGCGTCTAAAGGGAAACGGCAATAACGATCTGAAAAAAGAATGCTTCCGTGACGGTGAGATAAGATTCGACTGGGCAGAAGACTATACAGGCGGCTGGATGAAGTGGTTTTCCGCAATGAAGCCGGGAGATTATGTTTTGTCATATTATGGACAGTCTAAAAACATTGATGGTGTCGGCATCGTTCAGGATGAAGAGCCTTTGTATGATGAAAGTAAGGGCTCCTATAAGTGGACACGAAAAGTTGAGTGGCTTGTGACAGGCAGGATAATCGATGTCCTGGATGCCAATAACGGCAAGTATCTGTCAAATTTCCATGTAGGACGTGTGCCGGACATGAAGCTCAGTTCGCTACTGGCTCTTATAGGCGGAAGTGGAGATGATCCAGATGTTACGTTTGAAAAGGCATGGAAGAAACTTGCTAAGGCTGCGGAAGACAACAGAAATAAATATACTTTTACAAGGCGGTCAGGATCAACTATAGAAGCAGCTTTTAATGGTTCTGATTCTTTTAAGGTTGAATGGAGCGGCGGTACAAGCAATATCCTTAAAAAGAAAGATGTTTATGAGCAATGGACTAATACGGAATTATCCATAGATTCTATTCCCAATGGCGGTACAAAATGGCTGATTTACGCTAGACAGGCTATACTTGACGAACTGACTAAGCTTGGATTGACGGAGTATAAAGGAAATGCTTCTAAAGGATCTGATGCGTGTGTGTTTATCATTGATGAGATAAACAGAGGAAACATTTCGAAGATATTCGGTGAGCTGATTACTCTGATAGAAGATACGAAGCGAAAAGGATGCCCAGAGGAAATGACAGCAAAACTTCCGTATTCGCATACTGAGTTTTCGGTTCCGAAGAATGTTTATATCCTTGGAACTATGAATACGGCAGACCGTTCTATCGCTCTGATGGATACAGCACTTAGAAGAAGATTCTCATTTATTGAGATGATGCCGAATAGTGATGTGCTCGATGCTCTTGGCGTGGGAACAATCACGGATGGTGATAAAGAACTTAATGTATCCAATATGCTAAATGTCATAAACAGGCGAATAGAGTTTCTGTATGACAGAGAGCATACGATTGGTCATGCATTCTTTACCAAACTTAAAGATGATCCCTCGGTAAAGACGTTGGCTATGATCTTTAAGAAGAATGTCATTCCTTTGCTTCAGGAATATTTTTATGAAGATTATGCAAAGATTCAGTATGTTCTTGGGGATAATCAGAAGGAAGCCTCTTTAAAGTTTATCCTTGATGAAGGACTGGATGTAAGGGATATCTTCAATGGCGTTCCTGATATAGATTTGCCAGAAAAGAAATACCGTATCCAGGAATCGGCTTTTTATAAACTATCGAGTTATAAAGGAATCGGTAAAGGGTTATAAGATATTCTAAAAAACAATAAAACATCCTATCTTAGGATTAGGTACAGTAGTACGGAAAACTGATTTAGAGAATATTTGATATAAAGAGGTGTTTTATAAATATGGGCGAAGTGCTTCAAATCAGGGAATTTGATGCCGTTACATGTGCGGATGACAATAAAACTAAATATGGTTATCGTCTATACAAGAAGCATTTCGGCGAGCTTATGAGATTTGTCAAAGAATACACTTCTGATGATAATAATGCTGATGCCTTGGATTTTATGAAGTTGAGTTTTAAGCGGAATGTAGGAGATATCATTTCGTTTAACAATTATGTTGGTATGATCCAGCTTCCGGACGGTTTTCAGATTGAGATCTTGCCTAAGATTGATTTCGGGGAGAACGACGATGATTTCAGCAAAACGAAGAGAATATTCCTGAAGATGCTTCGGACTATGAAGGACTTTGAAGGAAAAGTGTTCAGTGAATCTAATCTGAATGTTGACAGGATGAATCTTTATGAGATCTTCATTAATATGTATCTTGGTGAGGTTCGCCAACTGGTAAAGAAGGGGATTAAGTCTGATTATGTAAGTCAGGAAGATAATCTCAACTACTTTAAGGGAAAACTATTGGTAAATAGCCATATCAGGGTAAATACTGTTCATAAAGAACGTTTTTTTGTGGCATATGATGAGTTTCATCCGAATAGACCGGAAAACAGACTAGTAAAGTCTACGCTTCTGAAATTGCAGAAGCTAACACAAAGTTCAGAGAATGCCAAAGAGATTTACCGATTGCTTTCTTTTTTTGAGATGGTAAAGCCTTCTACAAATCATGAGAAGGACTTCTCGAAAGTTGTAATAGATAGAAATACAAAAGACTACGGAATGTTGATGCAGTGGTCAAAAGTTTTTCTGTTGAATAAGAGTTTTACTACCTTTTCGGGTTCGAATGATTCCAAGGCAATCCTGTTCCCTATGGAGTCGGTTTATGAGTGTTACGTTGCACGTATGCTGAAGAAGGTTATGATCCCTCAGGGGTGGGATGTATCTACTCAAGATAAAGGATACTATCTTTTTGAGCAACCGAGGAAGCAGTTTGCGCTCCGCCCGGACATTGTTTTATATCGGGGAAACAGATGTGTTGTTCTTGATACGAAATGGAAAGCACTTGTGGATAATCCCAGTGCGAATTATGGAATATCACAGGGAGATATGTATCAGATGTATGCATATTCTAAAAAGTATTCGACTTCAGAAATATATCTTCTCTATCCGATGAACAAGGATTTCAGAGGGCATAATGACATTTGGTTTGGAAGTGATTTAGATGGCATCATGCCTACCAATGTTAATCTGTTCTTTATTGATCTAGCAGATAAAAAAAGTATAGAAGAACTTGGAAGTGTTATTTCGTCGATGGATCTGATGGCAGTAGATTATTGAGTATAAGAATCGAACGTACTGGTAGATTCATTGTTGGAAAGAATGAAATAATTATTATAGCCGTCAGAACCGGAATTTTACCAATTTTGGATTTCAGATTAAGTTTGAAGATGTATAAAGCTTTGAGTCTTGTCTAAAGGATTATGTCAATTACAAGATGATCTTATAAAAAATATTTTTAAAAATATTGTGAGGAGATATCAATGGCAGATTTTAAGGAGGTTGTATAGTGGTAGGAAAATATCCTGTTATTACTCTTTGCGGCAGCACACGCTTCAAAGATGAATTTATAGAAGCTCAGAAAAGACTCACATTAGAAGGGAATATAGTCATCAGCGTTGGCTTATTTGGACACTCCGGCGATGATGAAGTCTGGGACGGCATGGATGAAGGGACTGTTTCCAAAACCAAGGAAATGCTTGACGACATGCATAAGCGGAAGATTGATATGGCTGACTCTATATATGTCATCAATGTCGGAGGATATATCGGAGACAGCACAAGGTCCGAGATTGAATATGCAAAGAGACAAGGGAAAGAGGTTATGTATCTGGAGCCTATAGAGTAAGGGGGATCAGATTATGGCAACAATGAAACTAGGGAAGTTGCAAGAAGTTGATATCAGAAAACTGTGGAGTCATGAACAATATGACTTCTCTGAGTGGCTGTCTAAGTCTGAGAATCTGGAACTTCTTAATGAGGCTATTGGGCTTACTTTAAGCGAAGTAGAGAAAGAGGTTTATGTCGGGGCTTATCGATGTGATCTCGTAGGAACAGATGAAACAACAGGAGATAAAGTCATTATAGAAAACCAACTTGAAATGTCTAATCATGACCATCTGGGGAAAATCATCACGTATGCGTCAGGATTAGATGCTAAAGTTGTAGTCTGGATTGTTAAAGAAGCACGTGAGGAACATCGAAGTGCTATTGAATGGTTAAATAATAATACACCTGAAAAGCTTAGTTTTTTCTTGATAGAGATACACGCATATCAAATCGGAGATTCTTTATGCGCACCAAAATTTGAGGTGGTTGAAAAGCCGAATGGATTTATTAAAAACGCTAAAACACAATCCTCCGGTTCCGGTGATTATAACAAATCCCAGGGAGAGCGTATAGAGTTCTGGACAAGATTTAATGAAATCCTAGTAGAGAGGGGGAAGCCTTTTAACGTGCGTAAGGCGACCACAGACCACTGGTATGATATTGCTATTGGAACCAGTGATGCTCATGTATCTCTCACATTGGTAAACAAAGAGGGCTATGTTGGAATAGAGCTCTATATCAGTGATAACAAAGATCTCTTTGATAAGTTGTATGCTCAGAAAGAAGAGATAGAAAATAAACTTGGATTGGTACCAGACTGGCAGAGACTGGATGGAAAGAAGGCATCAAGGGTACTTTATCGTATGTCAGGCTTGGATTTTGATGATCACTCGAACTATGACAGTCTGATGAATGAGATGATAGACAAAGCAGTTCTATTCTCCAATGTATTCAAGAAATATGTTTAGAGTTTAAGCAGATACGGTACTGAAGGAAATAAGAGTGAATAGCGCATTAATGTGTAGGAGGATTTTATCATTATGCAAGATCTGACTGAAAATAGTACTGTCAAAGATCACGATGAAGTAACGAAGCAAAATAAGGTTATATCACTATTTCAGTTTATTGAAGAACTAAACAAATTAAAGCAAACTGCTATTCTTGATTATAAAGACCATATATGGCATTATGAATTGTCAAATCTGCCAGACGACCCGGATAATATACAGGTGTTTTATCAGGATCGTGTGGAAGAAGAGGAAACTGAAACTAATAAAGATAATGTTTTATTGGTTGTTCATAAACCCGATTTTACGAAATGTCCGGAGCCAGATGAAATATTTAAAGAATGGCTTCTTCCTGGATGGGATGATTATACTAAAGATGCAGAAGTAAGATCGAGTTTAATAATTATAGAAGGTGAAGATTCAAGTGCGATTTCTGCGGATAAAAGTGCTGATGATCCGGAAGACGAAATTGTGCTTTTCGAATCTGATCCAGATAGAGTTTTGGCTTTTGAAAAATGGATAGAGTTAAGGAATATATGGTGTCAAAAGCAAAAAACAACCAAGGCGACTAGGGATTTATTTTCTGATCTTTATAGGCTTTATTTTGAACTACAACGTGAATCAGAAACTGAAGAGATGATAGTCGCAAATGGTATCATTTGTGATAAGGAAAATGGGAAGATAAATCACCCGGTCTTAACACATCGTGTAAAGCTGGAATATGATGCAAATGAGAATACAATATACATTATTAATGCAGAAGTACCGTCAGAATTATATTCTTCAGTATTTCAGGTAATGAATGATGTAAATCTGGAAGGAATTGATACTCTCAATGAGAATTTACAGAATAATGATTATCATCCGTTAGATCGAAATGATACACCTGATTTTTTAAAAGCTCTCATTCATTCATTATCATCTAAAAGTGTATTTTCGGATTCCGGAATTCCAGATAATTGGAAAAACAATTCAAGATTACTGCTGTATCTGTCACCATGCTATATCGTGAGAAAACGACTGGATGGCACAATAAAGGCAATTGAACAAATAATTGAAAATGTCAATGAAACAGGAGAAGTACCGGCACCTATAATTGATATTGTAAGTGGTGGTACTATTGACGTGCCTGAAAATGATAAAGAAGAAACAATAGAAGAACTTTTGGCTCAAGTTGGTGGTGAAAGTGTCGATATTCTTTTATCCAAAGAAGCTAACAAAGAACAGTTGGAAATAGCAAGAAGAATAGAGAGATATAATGCTGTTCTTGTGCAGGGCCCTCCGGGAACCGGAAAAACTCATACTATTGCAAATCTGATGGGACATTTTTTGGCACAAGGAAAAAGTGTTCTTGTTACCAGTCAAACAACAAAGGCGCTCAAAGTATTAAAAGAGAAAATTTACGGCAGTCTGCAAAACTTATGTGTATCTATTCTTGATGATTCTAATGTTGACATGGAGAGGTCAATTGACGGAATCACAACATATATGTCCGATACTACATCTTACGCGTTAAAAAAAGAAATGGATTCGCTGGCTATTGAACGACGCGATATCATAAAGGAACTTGCAAAAACAAGAAAAACCATTTATGAGATAATAAACGCGGAAAATAACTGTATTGTATACAATGGAGAGAGTATTTCTCCGTCTAAGGCAGCCGAATTTGTTGTGGATCATATGCAGGATTTATCCTACATACCGGGAAAAGTAAAATTAAATGCTCCTTTACCTTTGACTTTTGATGAATTAACTGATTTATACCGGAGTAACGAAATAATCACAACAAATGATGAGACCGAATTGGCGAAAGATTTACCTGATCCTAAATCTTTAATGTCTCCGGATGATTTTATAAATATAGATAATGCACTTAATGAATCCAATAAAATCATAAAGGCTATTTCAGAAAAAAATGGATGGACAGTAAATGCTGATCCTCAAAATAAGAACATAATAATTAGCGGACTTAAAAAAGCCATATCAATACCATATCCTTCAATAGAAGCTGTAGAGGATTTAAAAAGTTATGTTGATGCATTTGGTGAAATAGAAAATTGGATGAAAGCCGTAGCTATAGACGGGAAAAGGGGTGGAAACTATAAACAACGCTGGCTAATGTTAATCGAGCAGATCCAGAAGACAAAAGATTTCGCAGATTCTATCATTTCTGAGCAATTGGGAATGAATATAGAAACTGATGGATCATTTGATTTAGCAAGTAAAAAGCCTGTATTTGAAAAGTTACGTTTGGAATTAGAAAAAAATGGGAAGATTAGTGCGATAAGTAAGATGCTGCATAAGGAATATCGCATTGTTCTTGATTCAGTAAAAATAAACGGTAACGAAATTCAATCATCAAAAGAGATTGACGTCATACTTCATAAAATAGACCTAAATGAATATCGTGATCAATGTGCAAACTATTGGAATGACCTTCTACCTTCACAAGGTAAAAGCAAATTTTATGAGTTAGATACAGACAATCAGGAAATGATTGCTGAGAAACACGTTAGTATCATAAAAACATATCTTGATTGGTACGATAAAGACTATAAACTCTTAACGGATAAATTGAGTGTACTTGGTATACCTAAAGAGATTGTATTTAATGAAGATGAACTTGATTCGGATGCAACACATATAGATAAAGCTTTAAATGCTATAGAAAAAACACTTCCGGACATTTGTGATATATTAACAGCTTTAGTTAAATCAGAGGATGACGCAAAATCAAAAAAATCAACACAATATAATCTAACAGCCGGAGAAAGAAGAACTAGTCAGATTTGCAGAGCATTGGATTCGGACATATCCAGAAGCGATACGGAAGCATATTCGATACATTATTCTGAGTTGAGTGAGATATACAGTAAGAATCTTGTCCAAAATAGACGCTGTATGATGTTAAAAAAGCTTGATCCAATAGCACCTGAATGGGCAGATTCTATTCGAAGACGGCAAGGTATACATGGTCAATTCACTGTACCGGATAATATTGAAGATGCGTGGAAGTGGAAACAATTATACGGAATTATTGAGGATATCACCAAAAAACCATTAAGTGATCTACAGAGTGAAAGCTTACGATTAGGAGCTGATTATAGGAAAATCACGGCTTTATATGCCGAAAAAAGTGCCTGGTATCATTTGTTGAATCGGACTGAACATGATATCGACATGAAACAAGCACTTATAGGATGGAAGCAAACAGTCAAAAAAATAGGAAAAGGTACCGGTAAAAGGGCACCTGCATTAAAGGCTAAGGCACGAGAGTTAATGGCTAAATGTCAAAACGCTGTGCCCGGGTGGATTATGCCTATAAATAGGGCATTGGAAACTCTTAACCCTAAAAATAATCGATTTGATATCATTATTATCGACGAAGCAAGCCAATCTGACATATCTTCATTGGCTATATTATATATGGGTAAAAAACTGATTATTGTTGGAGATGATAAGCAGGTTAGTCCTATGGCTGTCGGTATGGAAGTTGATAAGATGAATTCCTTAGAGCAAATGTATATAAAAGATAAGATACCGAATTCACATCTGTACAATTCTAAGACATCTATTTATGATATCGCGGCTACAACATTCCAGCCATTAATGCTCAGGGAGCACTTCAGATGTGTACCGGAAATAATAGGTTTTAGCAATATGCTTTCCTATGATTATAAAATCAAGCCTCTTAGAGATGCGAGCCAAAGCATACTACAACCAGCTGTAGTTAATTATCGTGTAGAAAATGGAAAACGTGATGATGGAGGAAAAACAAATATAAATGAGGCTAAAGCAATAATTGCTCTTATGAAAGCATGTTTAGAACAACCTGAATATGATAATAAATCAATGGGAGTCATATCTTTACTCGGTGATGAACAAGTAAAGGTTATATCTCAAATGATAGAGCAGGAAATAGATCCTGTGGAGATTTCCAAGAGAAATATCCTGTGTGGTAATTCTGCAAATTTCCAGGGCGATGAACGTGATGTGATCTTTCTGAGTCTTGTGGATAGTAGCGATGGCAATGGACCAATTCGAATGCTTGGAAGCGGAACAGAAGATGCTATTAAGAAACGTTATAATGTTGCGGTCAGCCGAGCACGAGATCAATTATGGGTTGTTGATTCATTGGATCCGGCTTTAGATTTAAAGCCAGGTGATATGCGTAAAATTCTTATTGATTATTCATTAAATCCCAATGCATCAGCTATACGACATGATGAAATTGAGTCAAAATCTGAATCACCGTTTGAAGTTTCAGTTGCAACAAGTCTATCAGATCGTGGATATCATATAGAACAACAGTGGGAAGTAGGTGCGTATAGACTAGATATGGTTGTCCTTTGTGGAAACAATAAGGTTGCAATTGAATGTGATGGAGAAAGATGGCACAGTGGTGAGGCGAAGATACGTGAAGATATGGAGCGTCAAACAATACTTGAACGCTTGGGATGGAGATTTATTCGTATAAGAGGTAGTGAATACTATAGATATCCTGAAAAGACGATCGAACGTGTTATTTCTGATCTTACTAATTTTGAGATTTATCCGGAAGATTCCGACAACAATTCTTATGTAAAGAGAGATACTGATCTATTAAACAGGGTAAAAAACCGTGCAGCCATAATTTTATATGGGGAGGAGCCTACGCCCATTGACGTAAGTGAAACAATACAAGAAGCATTAAATCCTACCAAGTATGAAAAACCTAGAGAGGAAACAAATCATACGGAAAATATAAAAATTATTGATAAGGTGATACAAGAAGATACTACAAAGGTATTAAAAAAGTCTGATGAAAAGAAATACTCTTTTGTTGAGCAGCTTACTATACCGGGTTTGGATGAAGAATCATCGGATGAAATTATCCAGTTACTAAAAGAATCAAAGGTTACATATATTGATAAAAGAAACCGAAATGGTGCACTTTGGATATTGGGAGGTTCAGAGCTTCAGCCTGTTGTAAATAAAGCAAAGAAATTAGGATTTACTTTCATTTACAAAGAAGGCGGAGGAAAAGTGACAAAGGGAAAAAATGCATGGTGGTGTAAGAAATAAAGCTTATACCTAATAGTTTTTAAAAATAATAAGAAAGAAGGTATTAAACATGACAAAATTTGAAACCCTTCAAAAAGACATGATCGCTGCAATGAAGGCAAGAGATAAAGCTAGAAAAGATGCAATTTCTTCTCTTATATCAGATGTTAAGAAAGTGGCTATAGACTCTGGATCAAGAGACAATATAGGTGACGACCTTGTGGATCAGGTGATTCTTAAGTCTCTTAAGACTGCGAAAGAACAGATCGATACTTGTCCGGATGATAGAGCAGAACTCAAGGCAGAGTATCAGTTCAGATATGATGTAATCAAGGAATATGCCCCTTCTATGATGTCTGAAGATGAAATCAAGGCATTCCTGAATGAGAAGTTTGCTGAGGTGATAGCAACCAAGAATAAGGGAGCAATAATGAAAGAGATAATGCCGGTTCTTAAAGGTAAAGCTGACGGCAAGGTGATCAATATGATAGTTGCAGAGCTTTGTAAGTAAGACTTAGGAAGGAACACCCACACGGATAGAAAAGATAAGCATATGA
Organism: Oribacterium sp. FC2011; assembly: GCF_000701645.1. NCBI lineage: Bacteria > Bacillati > Bacillota > Clostridia > Lachnospirales > Lachnospiraceae > Oribacterium > Oribacterium sp. FC2011. The sequence goes on along the minus strand of NZ_JNJM01000013.1, from coordinate 26,819 downwards.
GAGTTTAATGATTTTTTAGAACATTTCTCTTCTGCTGTGCAATTGCAAAGATTGGTGTATAAGAAGTCATTGTCATGCCAGAAGAGAATAAAGAACGTTTACGAGACAGATGTAATAAAACAGTTTGTTACTTGACCAGGAGCTACAAACTCAAGAAAGATGTTGGTGAAGTCTTCCCGGTGCTTGTGATTCTGTCGGAGTCTCTCAGGTGTCTCAGCTTACAAAGATGATGATGGCGTTTACTTAGAAAGCTGAAGCTTTAAAACAAGGCAAACAAAGGAGTCCCAATGTACCGTTTAGCAAACTTTAACGAAGAAAACACTGAAGAAGGCAGCGTATATCGCTACATTAGCGTAGCTGTATCGAAAACCATAATAGATTGTCTCGACGAGTATCTTGATGACACCGAAAAGTATGATGCGTTTTTTCAGTATACTTTTTCGGACAGTTTTTTTGAGGGCTTAAGCCGATATGTATTACCGAAAGCATTATGCTTAGATGAAGGTGATGATGATGCACAGGCAGGCTATGAGTTCACTTTTTCAAAAATGAGGCGGATGAGAGAGAAGATGCTTGACCAAAATGAGTTCTATACCTTTGATGTCTTCGAAGAGATGCTACTTTACTCCATGTGTGATATCGAAGCTGCCAGAGCCAGAACTGCGGCAGGCAGAAAGAAAAGAGAACTTTTTAAAGATAAGGTCGAGGCTGCCAGAGCAGAGCTCAGAGAAAAGTTTAAGCTTAATGCCAGGGATGCCAATGACTTCTCCAGAAAGATGTACTATGCCTCTGCAATGCTTCTTAAAAACAGTGAGGATGATAATCTGATCTTCTGGGATGATGATTACGCTTTTTTCTGGAAAGATGGATTTATTAAAGGGATTGGCTATCTGAAATCTATGGTAGGGCAAAATGCCGGGTATGGATACAAGTATACCTGTGATATTTTCTCTGATATTGGGATCAAGACACCGTTGATGCTTCTCGGAACGGCAGAGGCAAATCGAATAGCCAATGAAGAAGAGGGTAAGCGGATCAAGGATTACATGGATGATTTCTATGGAAATATCACAGGGGGAAAGGAAAAGAATTAATTTATGAAAAGAATAACTATCATGCTGGTATTACTGGTCTTTGCAACAATACTTATATCTTGCGGAAAACCAAATACTGACTCGGCAGAAACTACTACTCAAATTCAGACCGAGAGCTCTTCACTAGAAGATACAGACATATCCAAAACTGTTCTGCTTAAGATTGAGACAGAAGGATTGGGCTATGTTGCTTATGCAGAAGATGGAGAGACTCCTTATTTCGATGAGGAATATCATGCCCAGTCGGGGTACGTGAATGCTGAGCCCGGTTCACACTTCATCATTTCGGCTAAAGCAGAAAAAGGCTGGGAGTTTAAGAAGTGGAAGAAAGACGGATCAGATTTTTCTACTGATGATCAGATAGAAATTGTCGTGGACGAGCCGGTAAGCTATATTGCCTACTTTGATACTGAAGGGGCGTCAGAAAAAGAACTTACGGATGAACAGGCATTAAAGGCAGTTAAGAATTATTGTTATGAAAGTAATCCGAATCTTTTGGATATGGAAAAATCCGGAGATTACACGATCTTTTGGGAGATAGAATCATTTGGTGATAATCAAATTGTAGTTTTGTACAGGTCATATACAGGAGCTGAGATACGTTATTACATTGATTCTGTTTCCGGTGATACGTATGTAACTGAATTTGTAAAAGGCATTACCGATAGCGAACAGCGTACTGATGAGACATTTAATGCTTGGGATTATGTGGACGAATAAGGAGCACCCTATGAATTTCAAATCAAACAATTCAAGCACATGGCTGGAAGATGAGAACGGAAAACGTATTGCAGTACTTGAATATCCGGAAGTTAAACCCGGGATAGTAAACCTTACTCATACAGAAGTAGATCCGTCTATGAGCGGACAGGGAATAGCCGGAAAAATAACAGAACATGTAGCGAACCTTCTTAAAGAAGATGGCCGTAAAGCAGAGCTTTCATGCTCGTACGCTATAAAATGGTTCCAGAAGCATCCTGAGTATGCAGATGTTTTAGCAGATCCTGAAGCAGAAGCAGAAAAGGCAATGAACCTCGGCGGACCGGCGTGTGGTATTAAACGGCCTTAAGTCTAAGATATTTTCATAGATTTGCATTAGCAGAATGGTGTTTAAATGGATAATCGTAGAGTTCTCGTCTCCGAAGAAGGTAGATATATCGGGGCTGATGGTTGTAAGAACGGATGGATAGTTGCAGTAATTGAATTTGGAAGACTAAAGATTGAAAAATATGGTTCTATGACACAGATTATAGAATCATATCCAACGTTTAATCAGTTTCTTATTGATATGGCTATAGGTCTTCAAGAATCAGCAAATGATATAAGACCAGACACTGCAGCAAGAAAAATGATTAAGCCACGTTCTTCTACGATATTTCCGGTCCCTTCACGACAGGCCGTATATAAAGACAACGAGACAGACCAGAGAAAAGCGAATATATCAATTCTTGGGAAAAGTCTTGCAAAACAATCGATGGCAATCATTCCAAAAATAAGAGAATTAGATATGTTCTTTGATAAACATCCTGAATATAAGAATGTAATCTGTGAAAGTCACCCGGAACTATGTTTTGCAAGATTGAATAATCAAGTTGTGACGAGCAAGAAGAAAGACATAGTAGGAATCAATGAAAGAATCCAGATATTGTCGAAATATATAGATATTGAAAGCCTTAAAGATATAAGGAATTTTGCCAAAACTATACATTGCAATCCAGATGATGTCATTGATGCAGTTTGTTTAGCAGTTACAGCAAGCATGAAAAACAAAGGACATTGTGAGACTGTTCCTGATAAGCCGTGTAAGGATGCCAGAGGATTATTTATGCAGATGGTAATCCCTAAGATATAAGTCAAGATGTCTCTATAAAGAACGGATATTAGCCTATGACAGTAACAGAGATTTCAGAAAAAATACCCGAAAAAAGAAGAAAAATCGAAGCAGCAAAAGCATTGTCTGACGCAGAAATCGATGAAATCATAGAATCTTGCGGCAATATATAAGGAAAAATTTTTCTATAGTCATTTGAAGTAAATGAATCAAATTGCCAGAAACGGTGATAAGCAAAAGTAAAGGTGGAACAAATTATGAGCAATATAGTTCTTATCCAGGAATCATGTGTTAACCAGAATGTGGATGCAGTGGTAAATGCTGCGAATTCGGGCCTTTGGGAAGGCGGTGGCGTCTGCGGGGCAATTTTCAGTAGTGCAGGTAGTTCTGAGCTTGCGAAAGAGTGCAGCAAGTATAAGACTCCGCTTAAAGACGGTTCTGCGGTCATTACTTCGTCATGCAGAATGAAGAATTGCAAGGCAATAATTCATGCCGTGGGTCCTGATTTCAGAATAAAGAAGGATGCTTTCAAAGAATTGTTTGAAGCGTATTATAATTCAATGACTGTATTAATGGAAAATGGCTATCACAGCATTTCATTTCCTTTGATAAGTTCGAGTATTTTTGCAGGGGATCTGAAGCATCCGGTTGCTGAATCTACAAAACAGTGTAAGCGGGCATACAAGAAGTTTACGGAAGATTATCCGGATTATGATATTGATGTTAAAGTCTGTGTGTTCAGCCCCAAGGATTGGGATGAGGCTAAAACAGAGTTTGACAGCTGATTAAATAGTTAAATCATAAAGGAAGCATACGCTTATGAGAGCACCTTTCAACAACCAATTCTTCCAGGATCAGTTTAATGATGACTTTATTGAAAGCATAGATCCTATAGACATTGAACGTAAAAAAGAAATTGCAGGCATTATGTTACAGGATCTGATGAATCGGCAAAGTGGTAATGTGGTCGCACCTGATACCACAGGAGTCGGATTCTATTTTCTGATGGATTTTGTCACACCTGAAATGTCCTGTGATTTTGCCCTGATCGAGCAGGACTTTCTCAAAAACTGCAGAGGTAAGCTTGATGAATTCCGGGAGGCAGGCTGGTATGGGGATAAGTCCTTCAGGACAAACAATCCTAATGATGCATTGAATAACTGCATCATAAGGCTTATCTATAATGGTGCAAAGCTTGGCGACGATTATTGTCTGGAACTCATAAAGAATCTCTACAAGGTTTATCATAAAAGAGAGTATAACCGGCTTAAGCGATTCCGTACTATCAATGCAGATGAAATCCTTTCACTTTCCGAAGACGATATTTTTGGAGATTGGTTTTCATCGGCAGGACGTATAGTAGCAATGTGCCAATTTCTGGGAATTGAACTTAATGACAATTGTTCTTTCATATATAAGCTTCTGAACAATGGCAGGGAGGAATTCCTTGCAAAAGAAGATGAAGATACGTTTTTTGATGATTTAGATCAAGAACTTTTCGATGAATGTTCAGAACAGGTTAGTGATTGGCTGAATGAGCTGGAAAAACAAAATGTTCCATATAGAAAAATGATAAAAAAGTATCTGGAAGCTTCAGACTTCATTGGCATATGCATGAAGTTTAACGGATATGCAGAGGATTATCCGAAATTATGCCTTGAAAATGATATGGGTCTAAGACTGCAGATGACACGTACTCTTGCGATGCTAAGGACATGGAAACCAAATAAAGAATTTACATTCGATGAAGTTCAGTTTTATACCAGTTTATATGATCTTTCAGCTGCACTGACTGATGTTGCAGATTGTCTTAATTATGAGGTTGGTTATCTTATCGGTGATGAGATAGATGAGATAGACATTAACGAATCTCTGTTCAATCCTGCTAACATGACTGTTAATAAAAGAAGCAAGAAGCCTGAAAAGAAACCCGCAATAAATGTTGCTCCGCTAAGTAAAGGTGATGTGAGCACTGAGGACTATTTGTCTGAGATTGCAGAACTTCGGAAGAAGCTTAATGAAAAGGAGCAGGAAAACAGGTATCTCCGTGAACAGTACAGAAATGCAAAAAGGTCTTCTGAGGAAACGGAAGGACTTGTAAAGAAATATGAGGCTGAACGGGACGAGCTGATTGCACTGCGTGAGTATGCCTATAATTCTGAACATAAGGATGATGAGATAGCAGAAGATAAGCTTCCGGATATGGAGAAAGCAATAGCTGATAAAAAGATCGTCATAATCGGAGGTCATGTGAACTGGCAGAACAAGCTTAAAAAGCTATTCCCGGAATGGCTTTTTGTTGCCACAGATGCTTATAAAACCGTAAACAGTGGAATGCTGGAAGATAAGGACAAGGTTTATTTTTATACAGATTACATTAGCCATATCAGCTATAAAAAGTTTATTGCAATAGTGAGGGAAAAGAACATACCATTTGGATATATAGGTTCAATCAATATTGGCAGCGTAGTGGCTCAGATTTATGGAGAGATGGAGAGGTAAAATCGGTATTTGTGAGGAAAAATGTACAGAATAGAGATAGACACATTCATATTAGAGCTTATTCCTGAGATTTATTTACAGGACTTTGCATATCCTGTAAATGTAACGCTAGGCGTGAAGGTTTCAAGTTATGGCTATTCAGCTGAAACATTTATGGACGTCGGTGTTCGGGATATAGCTGAATTTGCTGTTCAGTTGAATAATCTCTATGAAACACTGGAAGGAGAGGCGAAATTGGAAGAACCTTACAGCGTTCACAATTATATTGTATTCATCGCTGAACCGAACGGTCATATCAAAGTCACAGGACAGTTGAACAATAAAAACGTTTTTGGATATACACAGGAAATAAATTTTGAAAACGAGATTGATCAGACTTTTTTGAGAAGCTTTATCGATCAATTATTTACTGATTTCAGAAAATATAATGAATGACATCGTGTCAAAAACATCTAAAAATAATATGAAACACATAATTAAATATATATTTATGCTCTGCATGGTATTTTTTCTTTCAGGGTGTGTCAGCCGGAACGTTAACCCCTCCGAAGATCCCAAACTTTTGGAAAGTATCGTCGAAGAGATAGCAGTGGATTATGGAAGCTACGGTGCGGAGGCAAATGACAGGATTGATAAACTGTTAAAAGACCTGACCGATGCAGACAAAGTTACAGGAACACGGTGGAAGGAAATCATGAATATATGGAGTTGCGATGAGCTTTGTCAGCCGATCCATTACGATATCCTGCCGGATGGTCTACCCGATACTGACGAACTCTGCATCGTTGTTCTCGGTTTTCAGCTGAATCCTGACGGAACAATGAAAGAGGAACTTGTTGAACGCCTTACCGTTGCCCTGAACAGTGCCAAGAAGTATCCGAATGCGTATATTGTCTGCACGGGAGGCGGAACTGCTTCCGAGAATGAATCCGCTTCAGAAGCCGGTGAGATGGCGAAGTGGCTTAATGAGCAGGGAATTGAGAAAAAGCGTATTATTGTGGAGGATAATTCTATCACTACCGCCCAGAATGCAATTTTCACCTATGACATTCTGACATCTCTCTATCCGTCAGTAAAGAAACTTGCAATTGTGTCGAGCGACTATCATATTGCGACAGGGGAGCTACTTTTTAAGGCTGAGTCGATCCTCAGGGCTAATGCCCCGGGCAATGAAAAACTTGAGGTGATCTCCAATGCCGCATGGAAGGCGCCTTCCGGTTCACTTTCTACCATGTTCCAAGCGGGAGCATTAATAGAACTGTTCGGGGACGTGGAAACGGCCTTCGATATCTATTATGACAATTATGATATACACGGGCTGCCTCCGCTTCATTGAGATATTATACAGATTAAGCATAATTACTATCTGGAGGAAATTGTGACAATAGCAGAGATTTTGAGCAATATGATAGCTTATTCCAATGGCAACATTCATGATATCGACCATCTTATCCGCGTATGGACGTATGCAAAAACCATCGGAGAATTAGAATGTATTGATAAGGACACACAGTTTATTCTTGAAGTTGCCGCGATTACCCATGATATTGCCTGTCCCCTTTGCCGTAAAAAGTAATGGGAATACAAACGGGAAATATCAGGAGGAAGAGGGTGTTCCCATGACGAAAGCATTCCTTTCCGACTGCGGAATGAGTGAAGGGCAGATTGACCGTGTTGCCTTCCTTGTTGGTCATCATCATACGTTACAAGAAATCGATAGCATAGATTATCAGATCCTTATAGAAGCAGATTATATAGCAAATGCCACGGAGAACGGGTACAGCCGGGAAAATATCGAGAATTTTATGAGTAAAATAATGAAAACAGAAAGCGGAAAAAGACTGGCACAGGACATATTTTGTCTGTAAGAGAAGTCCAGCTTGAAAGGATAAAGGAAAAATGAGAACACGGGAAGAAGCCATTGATGACATGATACTGGCACTTATGTATCTTACACGTTTTAATGACGGAGAAGGCAGGCCTTTTAATGAACTTGCGTGGAAGAACTATGATTTTGATGCGATGGATAGACTTGATAAGGAAGACCTTATCATTAATCCAAAGAATAAGTATGCATATCTTACGGAAAAGGGCCGTGAAAGGGCAAGGCGTATGCTGTCAGAACTTGATGTAAAAGAACCGGGGATATATAAACGTTTTGAGTTTTGTGAAATCAAACCTGAGTTATCAGATGAAGTTGTGAAGATCGAACAGATATGCTTCCCTCCAAATGAAGCATGCACTCCGGAACATATGAAGGCACGTATCAAAGTTGCGCCGGATCTGTTTTTGGTGATTAAAGACAGGGAAAATGATGGAAAGATTGTAGGATTCCTGAACGGCATAGCAACAAATGAACGTATATTCAGGGATGAATTTTTCGCTGATGAAAGCCTTCATGAGCCTGATGGAGAAACAGTAATGATTATGGGCCTTGACGTCCTTCCGGAGTACAGAAAAATGGGTCTTGCCAGGGAACTTGTTTTTAACTATTGCAGGAAAGAGCAGGCTCGCGGACGGAAGAGACTTGTACTGACATGTCATAAGGAAAAGATAAAAATGTACAGGAAATTTGGATTCGATGACCTGGGAGAGTCTGCATCCAATTGGGGCGGTGAAAAATGGCATGAGATGGAGATAAGGCTTAATTTCTAGATGAATTGAGGCGACAATGTATGGGCAGTATCAGGACTAAGAGAATTTACAAAGCGCCAGAGGTGAATGATGGTATAAGGATACTTGTTGACCGGCTATGGCCAAGGGGAATAAAGAAAGAATCAGCTTCGATAAAAGAATGGAAAAAAGAGATTGCGCCATCTAATGAGCTTCGGAAATGGTTTAACCATGATCCGGAGAAATATCCTGGATTCCGTAGGAAATACATGGAGGAGCTAGATGCATCAGAAGATGCTGAAAGGTTCCTTGGATTTGTGAACGAGCATCTTAGATCTACGAACATAACGTTGCTGTATGCTGCGAAAGATGAAGAACATAATAATGCTTTAGTGCTTAAGGATTGGCTGTCTCATGATAGAAATTCTTAGATTGAGAAATGATGTGTAGCTGCACGATTTTACGGTCGTGCAGCTATTTTTAGATGAGGATTTCAGAGAGGAATCGAAGTCTCCGGATGATCATTCCTTATAATCCGTGAAGTATCCGTGGTCAAAGTTGTCTAGTGCAGCTTCAAGAGCCCATCTGTCTTTCAAGAGCTTGATAATCTTCTTTTTTGAATGTTTCTTGCTTTTCTTTTTTACAAATTTTGAAACCAGGTCGAGGCATGGTTCCGTCCATCAAGATATCTTACGTCACAACTCATAGGTTTGCTCCTTTTTCTTTTTATCTTACCCTAGGACAAAACAAAAAAACATTCTCGTATTAGGTGAGAACTCAACCAAAACTGGAAAGTTAGATGAAGTTTTTTAATAAACTTAGCCGCAATCGCTTAACTCATCGGATTTAGATATCAGGTACCTTCGTAAAAAAGGGAAGTACACCGTAACAGCAGATGCTCTTAACATGCGTCTTGGTGTCGTTAAGGGAAAGACCATGTTAAAGGTCCTTAAGAAAGGAGAGGGAGTCTAGAACTACGGATATTACACGTCGGTGTCCGGGAATAACTGGCTGCTTGTTAAGGTTGGGAGTGATGTGGGGTATTGCTCTGTTAGGTATTTAGTAAAAAAATAACCCGTCTGATGACGGGTTAAACGCCTTAGTAGTAAAAGGTTATTTTAAGTCCACAGCCCTCATCTGACTCAATTGTGTAATTGAGACCATAATCGGTTGTTCTCAAAGACCAATTGTCAAGTGGAATTATAGATGTACGATAGCCCAATGTTGAATAATCATTAGGGTCGTAAACGTCTGCATAACTCTTTAAGTAATTGAAGAAGTTTGTTCCTTCATTTTGGCCTAAGAGTTCTACAAGGGTAGTATATACTACATTAGGAAGATTAGCGTAGTATGCTGTAGTAGCAAGAAATCCCTCGTTATCAGGGCTATTTGGATGCATTGCAACATCAGCATTGATGTAATCCACAAAATCACTCCAATCTCCGGTTATGTAGCACATCATAAAAGCGCCACCATCAACATTTGTGAAAATATTGATTCCATATTTTCCTACATAGCCCTCAGGAGGATTATAGTAGAAACCTTTACCATCAGTCTGCTGTTTGTACGGAACAGAGAGGTAAGGCTGTTCCAAATAAAACTTCTTGAGTGCTGATTTATGTAACTCAAAGATTTTGTTATAGTCCTTAGCCGCCATAGCTTCAGCAAGCGATTCGGCTGAATTGTACACTGTAATGTCAGGATAGTTGTCAACTACTCTAGTGTATTCTGTTGTTCCTTTTTGAACTATTATTTTACCTTCGGTTGAATCAACAGGAACAGTAATAATATCTGCAACCGCAGTACCACAAGTTCCAATAATCATCATTGCCGCAGCCATAGCGGCGATAAATTTCTTTTTCATACTCTGTTTCCTCTTATTTTTTAATAAATAACCCTGTCGTAGATAGTATCATGTTATCTATTATAGAATCCATTATATTTAAATATTTTTAATTTTAAATCAATCGGCAACATTAAGAATCGGCTATTCTTGATCCTTTTATTGTTGGTGGATTATTGCCGATTAATATTTCAGATAGAAAAATCGAGCATAATAAAAGAGGTGTGCCATGTCCTTTTTTACACGTTTGAAGCGAGCTATAAAGGCCTTATTTAATCCTGATAGTGATCAGTCTAGCTTAAAAGATAAATTTGAGCCTTTAGTAAAAAGAGTCGAAGAAAATGAACAAATAAAATACAGTGAAAAAGTATTTGACGAGCAACCAGTACTAAAAACTAAACAGCCTGATGAAAAGAAAATAAATATTGAAAAAATCAAGGCCGCAATGACTCCTGAAGAACTCGATAGATTTGATTTTCTTAATTCATATGGATTGTCTGTTTATGCACGAGCACAAGCCACTAAGCAGCCTTATGGAGGTTATGTACGCCCCAGAGATATGGGAAATACGTTTTTAGGTCAAAATCCTAGTGATGGAATAGATGGACTAAATCCCGATGAGGATGTTCGTTCAAATCTTATTGGATTAGCTGTTGATTATCTTACTCGTTTTATGATAGGCGAAAAAGCTACAGAGGCATTTAAGGTATCACTCTTAGGTGCATCAATAATCCATGAGGACCAAAAAGCATCTCAATTAATATCGAGGATAAAAGGTCTTGATAAAGAATCAGTGATAAGCGCGGTAAAATTATCCGGATATGATGTGGTTTACAGATATAGTGTATTTGGATATAGACAAGTAGATACAATAAATCCTAATGATTCAACTGTTGAGAATATCATCACAATGGTAAATCGTTCTCTGAAGTTCTTTGAAAGATATGGACCTTGTGTGCTATCAGGTTTTGATTTAGAAGGTGGTTATACAGAAATCGTGGCTAACGGTGATGGAGACTATTTGACTTCGGATACTTTATGGGACTTTAAAGTATCTAAAAATCGATACACTTCCGTTCAAACACTTCAACTTTTGATATATTGGCGAATGGGGCTTCACTCCATACATCCTGAGTTCAAGAGTGTGGAATATTTAGGTTTTTACAATCCAAGGACAAATTATGCATCACGTATATGGGTTGAACGGATACCGCCTGATATAATCGAAAAGGTTGAATTTGAAGTGATTGGTTATAGACCTAAAGGTAAAGAAATCTATTTCGAGGAAGGACTACTTGAGAAAATCCAAAAAAGGATAGGCGACATATATATACCATGAATATTCAATGGTGGCCCGAAGCATTCCTAGCTTCAGGTCTTTTTCTGTGCGGTTGTTCTTTTCGACTTCTATTAGAATAAATTTCAAAAACCCCGGAATTTCACTCATCGAATTCCCTTAGAGAGATAGAAGGAATATTTATATTTCAGACCGAACAAATCATGTCTTTCTGAGGAAGTAGAAGTAGGAATGGACGCTCCTTCAAATATTGGAAGCTGAGAACAAGCATAAAACATGGGAAGAGTTTGAATAAGAGAAGATTCATTTATTTTGTAGAAGTTATGGTATGATGAATCATAGAAAAAATGATGAAAACTATTTGGAGAAACCTAAGTTAATGAACAAAGTGTTCAATATTATAAAGAGCATAATGAATGGCATTATCATATCCGGAATGATCATTTTAGTGATCGGTTTGTACTACCTGATCATAAAGGCCGGCATTCCATATCAAGATCCGACAGAGGAACTTCGAATTCAGTACGCAATCAATATGGGTATCGGGGAAACTCTTATTGTAAATGGCTTATTAGTATTTATCCTGGGACTCATTGGAAGAATAACCGCATTTGTATTGGGGCGAAAGATACATAATCGAAAGAACATATGAAATATTTTGGAATGCCATTAGGTATGTGGCTTTTGTATAAGCAAAGCTTTAGAGATAATCTGGTAAGCGTTCTTAGTTTTTCTGATACAGAGGCTGACGAAACCATAAAATCAGCGAAACCAAGATATAAGAAAATCATTGGGGAGCTTCCTGAGTTTGAGAAAGAGGATCGGTTCAAGATAAATATTGTAAACTGTGCCATGTTTTCTGCTGTGATACTCAGCATGAAAGAGAAACCAACGGTTGAGGCAATTACGGCCTATTATGCTAAGGCAATGACAATTCTCTCCACTAGATGGTTTTGCAGACAGGCAGGTAAAAAGAAATTTAGTGTTTCAGATATAAGTGAGATGAAAGCTACGGCAGAACTCAAGGCTGCTGACAGGAATCCTTACTCCTGGAATATGGAATTTATTGATTATGGTGACGGTTCTGGATATGAAGCCAGGTTCACTAAGTGCGGAATCTGTACACTTATGAAGGAACTCGGGATTTATGAGTTTGTTCCTGCTATGTGTCATTTGGACTATACAATGAGCGACATGGGCGGAACGTCGAAGTTTTCCAGAAAGTATACATTGGCATCAGGCGGGCCGTACTGTGATTGCGGCTACAAGAAGAAATAAACGAATATTCCAGACGGGGAAATCTGTAATGGCGGATAAGATTAAAGAAGCATATCGGGCATCAAAAAACATATATGATGATGTGATCACTCAGGGAAGTTTACTTAGCAAACTGTATATCAAGATTTTCTGGAGCGGAACGGATGACAATGAGATAGCGCGGAAGGTTCTTTCTTACATACCTGAGAGTTTCTTAGGAACAATTCTTGATGTGCCTGTAGGAACGGCAGTGTTTACAGAAAATAAATGGAGAACGCTTACGGAATCTAAAATAATATGCCTTGATTATAGCGAAGATATGTTGGAAAAGGCAAAACAGAGACTTAAAGATTGTTCGAATGTTTCCTTCATTCAAGGGGATGTCGGAAATCTTCCGATGGAAGATAATACTTATGACATTGTACTGTCAATGAATGGTTTCCATGCGTTTCCTGATAAGGAAAAAGCATTCAGAGAGACGAACAGAGTATTAAAAACTGGTGGGAAATTCATCGCTTGTTTATACATAAAAGGAAAGTCAAGTTTATCAGACTGGCTTGTAAATACCATACTTTCAAAGAAAGGCTGGTTTACTCCTCCGTTTCATACCGAGGAAGAGCTTATAAAAATTCTGGAGCATATGTACAAGGACATTGACATTCATGTTGATGGTTCAATGGTGTATTTCTGCTGTACGAAGTAGCAAAACAGTAGGTATTAGAGATGATAGAAAGTGTTTAAAAGGAGGTAATCGATGGTTAGAAAGATAGTACGTGATCCCATGTTCCTACAGCAGAAGTCAGAACCAGCAACAGAAGCTGATAAGGAAATAGTTCAGGACCTTATAGATACTTTAAATGCAAATCTGGAAAGATGCGTCGGCATGGCAGCAAATATGATTGGAGAACGTAAGCAGATCATAGTGGTTGCGGTAGGCCCCATAATTATCCCGATGATAAATCCTGTGATCACAAATAAATCAGGAAAATATGAGACAGAAGAGGGCTGCCTTTCTTTGGATGGCATGCGCCGTTGCACCCGTTACAAAGAAATAGAGGTAGATTACCTGGATCAGAACTTCCAAAAGCAGCACGATAAATACAGCGATTTCATTGCGCAGGTAATACAGCATGAGATCGACCATTTTTCAGGCCAGTTGATATAATAGGAGGCAGTAATATGTGGTTGTTATACGCGATTATGTCATCAATATTTGCTGCATTGACATCTATCTTAGCGAAGGTAGGCATTGAAAATGTTAACTCTAACCTGGCAACAGCGATTCGAACGGTTGTTGTTCTTATTTTGGCGTGGGGAATGGTTTTTCTCACAAATGCTCAGAAGGGATTGAATGCAATAAGTACAAAGAGCTGGATCTTTTTGATCCTATCAGGGTTTGCTACGGGAGCATCATGGTTATGCTACTACAAGGCGTTACAGGTTGGAGAAGCATCTAAAGTTGTTTCGATCGATAAGCTGAGTGTAGTCATCACTCTTGTGTTAGCGTTTATCTTTCTGCATGAACAGGTCACTTCAAAGTCCGTTATCGGATGCGTGCTTATAGGTGCAGGTACATTGTTGATGGTACTGTAATGATCACGGAAAATTAATTTCAGAATATCATAAACTAAGGTTTATCAGGTATTATTTATATACGAGGAGGGTTACTATGATAATAGCAATGGCAAACGATCATGCGGGAACAGAGATGAAGGAAGAGATAAAGGCTTATCTCATATCACAGGGACATGAAGTAAAGGACTTTGGGACATATGATAAAGAGTCCTGTGACTTGTCAGACTTTGTTTATCCGGCAGCTCTTGCGGTCGCAAAAGGAGAATGTGACAGGGGAATCTTCTGTGACGGTGTAGGCTATGGAAGCGCACTTATAGCAAACAAGATAAACGGCTGTTATGCTGCAGTATGCCAGGATCCGCTCTGCGCAACGCTTGCAAGGGAGCATACGGACTCAAACATACTTTGTCTTGGTGCGAAGATAATTGGTGGTCTTATGGCGATGGAAGTAGTCAAGAAATGGCTTACCACTGAACCTCTTATGGAAGAAAAATATCGCAGAAGAGTACAGAAAGTATGTGATATCAACGATAAGCATTGTGTTCCGGTTAAATAATGGCTTCGTACGATAGAATCTAAGATGTATGGAAAAAGTTGAAGCTCCTAATGGAAAGATAGAATTTCAGTTCTGCGTTGAAGTTAATGATGATCAACAATAGGGAGAAACTCGATGCGCCTGTTTATTGCGATAAACTTTAATGAAAACATGAATTATGCTCTTTTAAAGATGCAGAATGATTTGAAGAGATGCGGGATAAAAGGCAGCTTCATTCGAGAAGAGAACCTCCACATTACACTGGTATTCATTGGTGAGAATGATGATCCCAGAATCATTGAGAAAATAATGCGTAATGTGTCATTTAGAGCTTTTACAATCAGGGTATCAGGCTTTAGGTTGTTTAAAGATATGATATTTGCCAATGTAGAGGATAATCCTGATCTAAGTGACTATGTGAAGAGGCTAAGACTTGCTCTTTCAGAGAACAACATAGATTATGATAGAAAGAGCTTTATGCCCCATATAACGCTTGTAAGACGAGTCAGTAGTACCAGCATGCTTGAGAAACAGACTGAAAAATCCATAGTTGAAACGATGAAAGTAAATAGAATTTCCTTGATGAAATCAGAGCAAGGAAAATATGGGATGATTTATACGGAAATAGGGTATGCTAAGGCATTTTAGTATAGTTTATAAAGATGGTTCCGGAGGAGAAAGCATAAACGGGAAAGGAAATTCTATGAGCAGATTAAAAGAACTAAGAAAATACATTGATAAGAAGCTTAACAAGATGGAAGATGAGGATAAAAGAACCGGTGCTATTTCCCATCTTTACGGAGTGTCACTGGCAGCTCAAATGATAGCGAAGAAAAGGAACCTTAATCCGGAACTTGCATCAATGGCTGCGATGCTGCATGACATGCACGCGTATAAGACCGGATCTTATGATGATCATGCGCATCTTGGTGCGGACTATGCAAGAAAAATTCTCACGAAGCTTGAACTCACAACTCCAGAGGAAACTGACATTATATGCTCAGCAATCTATCACCATGATGATAAGCTGAATATAGACGGTCCCATGGATGAAGTGTTAAAGGATGCTGATGTTATTCATCATTGCATG
This sequence comes from Oribacterium sp. FC2011, assembly GCF_000701645.1. NCBI lineage: Bacteria > Bacillati > Bacillota > Clostridia > Lachnospirales > Lachnospiraceae > Oribacterium > Oribacterium sp. FC2011. The sequence goes on along the minus strand of NZ_JNJM01000013.1, from coordinate 11,182 downwards.
AACGACATGTCAAAACCCATAAAAGAAAAGGAACAGGCAAGGTTTGACAGGCTTATGAAGGAATTTGGGATAGAGTTATGATTGAAATATTGAATAACAGTAACTTAAAAGAGAACCGTACAGTAAGTGCGATAATGACTAATGTACTGTTAGCCGCAGTCAGTTTATTCTTCAACGGTTTTGGAGTATATCTGACCATACAGGCTAACATAGGCGCAGGTCCATGGGATGTGCTGAATCTTGGATTGTCAAAGACCATGGGTATCCTATATGGAACTGCTTCGGTTGCAATATCATATGCGATTCTTGGAATAGATGTTGCTTTGAAAGAGCCTATTGGGATCGCAATGTTCATTGATGCCTTTGTGGTTGGCAAATCTGTTGATTTTTTCAATAAGATTAATGCTGTTCCGGCATGCGACTCAGTTCTAAAGGGAGTTTTTATCATGCTCATCGGCCTTACGATAATGGCTTATACGCAATACACCTATATGAGCGCTGCCCTTGGATGTGGTCCCAGGGATACACTCTTGGTCGCCCTTGCTAAAAGAGCCAGGAAGATTCCAATTGGAGCAGTGAGTATAGCACTCCTGAGTATCGCGACTCTAGTAGGATGGATACTTGGAGGGCCGGTAGGCATTGGTACACTTATCTGTGCTTTTGCAACAGGACCTATAATGCAGATGGCTTTTTCATCTGTGAAATTTGATGCAACACATGTCCACCATCAGCATCTTACATATTCTATGAAGGTATTAATAGACAGAAATTCTGCATGAGAAAAGATAATTAAGGATGTTATGCCATGAAGATAGCAATCATTTCTGATACTCATTCACTCCTTAGACCGGAGGTTGAGGAGAAGCTCAAAGACTGTGACTATATACTGCATGGAGGAGACATCGCTTCTAAGGAGACCTTTGAAAGATTAAAGGAAATAGCTCCGGCATATTTTGTCAGGGGAAATGCTGATAAGGACTGGGCAAAGGATATTCCTGTTGAACAGGATATTGAGCTAGAAGGATACCGCTTCTATATGGTCCACAACATAAAGCATATAAGAGAAGATCTGTCCGGCATTGATTTTGTGGTATATGGTCATTCCCACAAGTATGAGAACCGGCAGAAAGACGGAATAACTTATCTAAATCCAGGTAGCTGTGGCCCGAGGAGATTAACGCAACCCGTGACTTTTATGATTATGACAATAGATGATGGTTCATACAGCGTAGAAAAAGTCGATATTTCACCAATCCTTAAGAAGGGAACGAAGTACCCGCCGGAAAAGGAAATGGATAAGCTCATAAAGAGCATAATAAAGGATATGGAATCTAACCGATCGGTTGATGAGATTTCCAAGCGGAACCGGGTTGAGAAGAAACTGACGGAAGAAATACTGCAGATTTATATCACTCATCCAGGGATAGATGTTAGTGGGATATTGGATAGATTGAAAGAATAAATAACGAAGAGAAAAGCTTTCAAGATAACGCATATAAGCGGATAGATGTTAGATTGTGAGAGACAAACAACATAGAGTGCGAAGAATAATTATCGCGAAGAAAGAATATGACTTTTTCAGATGATTTTGAGATTAGCTCCATGGAGGAACTAATAGAACTTATAGATGAGGCGGGCTTTGTCCCGTTCTTTTCGAATGGGATAAAAGGTTTTTCATTAGAGGAACATATTGCGCCGGGATGCTGGTATGACGATGCTGACAGTGAATTCTGGCCGGCATGGGAATGGAAGGGCCCTGTAATAAGAAAAATGAAATGTGCCTATGGGAAATTCCTCAGAAACAAGGCCATGTATATAAGCTCCAAGTGGTTCCCTGATTTCGCGAACTTCAGAAGACAGGGGTATGATTTTGATGCAAGATACGATGATGGTCTTGCATCATTTTATGACAAGGAACTTTTTGAGCTGCTGGATTTGAAGGCACCTGCCTTATCAAAGGAACTCAAGAAGGACGGCGGTTACGGAAAGAATGGTAAAAAGGGCTTCGACACCATAATCACAAGGCTTCAAAAACAATGCTATGTGATCACAAGCGATTTTTGCTATTCTACAGATAAGTACGGTAATAAATACGGCTGGGGAATAGCGGAGTATTCAACTCCCGAAAAGTTCCTTGGAAAGAAGTTTAAAAATTCAGTCTATAAGCGGACACCGGAGGAATCCTACGTCCGCGTATTAAAGCAGCTTAAAAAGATATTACCGGACGCAGAACAAAAACAGATTGAAAAGATCCTTAGGTAACTAAGGACAGAGGATATATATGATTATCAATAGAGACGATGATGATTCACGGATAATACATGTCCGTTATGGAATAATAGTAGCTAACAAAAAGCACTCAAGATTTGTTATTGTAAGAACTGATACAGAGGACTACCCATTGGTTTTCTTAAAAGAGCGGTCAGATGATGAAGAATATGAATATGACAGCTACTACATGCTGTATAAAGCAGCACTTACGGCAAAAGAAGCCGATAAGATTCTGGACCTTCTTAAGGATAATGATAAGAGGAAAGCAAATACACTGTTAAAGAAGTATTTTAAGGAAGATGGTTTACTATGTGAGTTTGCAGGACCGGTAAGACTCGATGATGCTGTTCCTGATACATGGTATGATGTGTGGAAGGAAATAGAGGGACCGGTAACTTTTCGGAGAGACCTGCCTGGTTACTATGAAGCTGATGTGATAGAACAGGATATGTTTTAGAGGAAGCGATATGTCAAGATACGTAGTTTTTGATGTTGAGACACCAAATCATCTCAATAATAGGATGAGCGCAATAGGTATTTCTGTTATTGAGGATGGGAAGATTACAGAAGAATACTATTCTCTGGTGAATCCTGAGCAGTCATTTGACTATTTTAATGTACAACTGACCGGAATTAGTGAACAGTCAGTCAAGGATGCGCCTAATTTTCCTATGGTCTGGGAAAGGATAGAACCCATTATGGGTAGTGGAATGCTTGTGGCTCATAATGCGGTCTTTGATCTTGGGGTTCTTAAGCACTGCCTTGAGGGATACGGTATAGATTGGAAACCTTACGTCAGATATATGTGTACCGTTCAGATGGGTAGAAGGCTGCTTCCCGGCATCAGTCATAAGCTTAATGTCCTGTGTGATTATTATGGGATAGGTCTTAATCACCATCAGGCCGACAGCGATTCCCGGGCATGTGCAGAGATTCTACTTAGATATTTCGAGTCAGGGGCTGAGGCAAAGAACCATATCAGGACTTATTCTTTTAGGAAGGAGTAGTCCGTGAATAAAAAACAGGGCAATAACTGGACTGCATATCATGATAAGGATATAAATCGGTATTTTGCAGAGATTATATATACCAGTCGCGAAGGCCGGGAACAATACAATTACGAAATCACACAGGAGATATATGATAGGTTGGGATCTTTCGATGATGACATTGAAAACGAAAGACTGATAAGAACCGCCAAAATAACGTACTCCTTTGAAAACACTATGTATGGCACTCTTGGACCTGAGAGAATGGTGTGGGATGAGGAAGCTGACAAAGCTATGCAGGATAGTGTAAAAAGGATAGATAATAAAAAAGGAAAGTAAGACTTGCATAGATAGTTCCTAAAGGAATCATTTTGATGCAGAAAATCAGGTGTGTAGTAGAGAGAATCACATATCAGAATCCTGAGAACGGGTACTCGGTACTTAAATGCAAGTATGGGAATAGGCAAAAGTGAAATTATCATGAATACGTATGAATCATATTTAAAACATGAAGCGGGAAACATTATTACAATAGAAGAATGTATGGAGATATACTCTCAATTAGTAGAAAGCATTTCTTTATGCACATTGGAAGACAAGGATGAATTCTGGAATGAATTTATTGATCGAGCGGCCAGATATACTTATATAAGGAATCAGTGGGAAACCATGAATACAGAAGAGAAGATGGCTGCTGACGATGGACGGACTCAGGCGCATAATGTTGTGATCACTTCTCTTAATACTCTTGCAAGAATAGTAGAGAATGAGGGTGGTGATGCTTCATGGAGGTCACAGCTTGGAGATTACAGGAAGCGTATAGGCGATTTTGCTTGCTTTGTGTCTTATATAACAGGAATATGCAATAGATAAATAAGCCTGATAAATAGCGGCTGACTCACGAAAATGTCATGAGTTAGCCGTTTTTATATTCGGCTCGCTATTTTCAAAACATCAGTTCTTGATATTCAAAAAAATTGGAGTATAATAAGTATCAGAACTTATGTTTGATAAAAGAGGTTTTAAAATGAGCAAACGATTTCCTGTAGATGTGATTCTTCAGCACAATACCGACGGTACAATAATACCGATAAGGCTTAGATTTACTAATAATGACGGTGAAAGAGTAGACTATACAATAAAAGGCTACAAAGATCTATCCGGCCAGGAGACAAGAACTATGCCAGATGGGGTATATGTGACAAGCAATGATCTGGTATATCAATGCAAGCTGATCGTTAATAATCAGCAGAGACTTATTTATCTGCATCGGGATCCAAGTGGTAAATCGTGGTTTATGACGGTATGTGCTTAATACAATACCGATATTACAGAGTCACTTAGAATCAATCGGGATTTGTGATGGAAGGGATATATTCTAATGGATAATAAGGGCGAAGTGATTATATATCAGACTTCTGATGGTCTGAGTAAACTGGAAGTAAATCTTAAAGATGAGACAGTGTGGCTTTCTGCAAACCAGATGGCGGTTTTATTTGATAGAGACGAAAAAAACATACGTAAGCATATTAACAATGTGTTTTTAGAGGGTGAACTTATAAAAGAGAACAACACGCAAAAAATGCGTGTTGATGGAGTCAAACAGCCTGTCGCATTTTATAGTTTGGATGTAATCATCTCAGTTGGTTACAGAGTGAAATCTCAGCGAGGTACGCAATTCCGAATATGGGCAAATTCTGTTTTGAAGGAATATATCATCAAAGGTTTTGCCATGGATGATGAACGCCTGAAGGGAAACGGTGGCGGAAATTATTGGAAAGAACTCTTAGACAGAATCAGGGATATCCGTTCTTCCGAGAAGGTTCTTTACAGACAGGTTCTGGATCTATATGCAACCAGTGTAGACTATAATCCAAGAAGTGATGAATCGATTCAGTTCTTTAAAATTGTTCAGAATAAGCTTCATTATGCAGCCCATGGGCATACTGCAGCTGAAGTTATCTACGAAAGAGCAGATGCGGATAAACCTTTTATGGGACTTACATCTTTTTCGGGGGAACTGCCGGCACTGAAAGATATAAGTGTTGCAAAGAATTATTTAAAAGAAGATGAGTTAAAGATCCTTAATAATCTTGTTTCCGGTTATTTCGATTTGGCTGAAATCAATGCCATTGAACATAGGCCTATGTATATGAGTGATTATGTGGAGCAACTTGATTCTGTTCTATCCTCCGGAAAAAGAAAACTGCTTGAAGGTCCAGGTAAAATCAGTCATGAAAAAGCAATTGAGAAAGCAACGACTGAATATCGAAAATACCAGGAAATCACCCTTTCACCGGTTGAGGAAGAGTATTTGAAAAGCATCAAGGATGTAGCTCAAATAGCAAAAAAGAAGACGAGAAAATAGGAAACTGATCCCAAATGCAGATAAAAACTATGTTTAATAATATCGTACGTAGGCTAACATAGGTTACTACGTCGCATAAAAAAATCCCGTATGATTCACCTCAAGTGTGGACGAATCATACGGGATTTTTCTATAGCCATTTTAATGCTTTCTCAATTCCTCCGATTCTGATTTCATTGATAATCGCACGCTGCTCCGATTCTGGTTTATTTTTTAGATATTGTGCCTAACTGGCTATTTTTACTCCTGTTTCTACGGGATCGTTCTTCTGAGACCAAACGGAAATACCAGCTGCTTCCAAAAGCTGTCTCTTTAACTCTTCCTCACTCATGATAGACCTCCACACTATATATAAAAAGGATCTGGATAAAGTTTATGTAAATCGCCTTGTCATGTATATCATATCGAACCGGCCATGGATACTATAATATTTACAGAAATAATATTCCTGGCTTGTTGTCATAGATACGGTAAAGAACCATGTGCTATAGTAAAGAAAGCGTATTGTAAGCATACTTTCGAGGAGAAACAACTATGAGTAGAGTTAATTTTGGAGCTAAGCCACTTATGTTGCCACAGCCGGTCCTTATCATTGGAACCTATGATGAGAACGGTGTTCCCAATGCCATGAATGCAGCCTGGGGAATTACGACAGACTTTAAGGAGATCACTATCAGCCTTGCTGAGCACAAGACAACTGATAATTTCAACATCACAAAAGCATTTACAGTCAGTATGGCAACAGAAGATTATGTTGTAGCCTGCGACTATGTAGGTATCGAGTCAGGGAAAAAGGTTCCAAACAAGTTTGAGAAGGCCGGATTCCATGCCACAAAGAGTGAATATGTAAATGCTCCGCTTATCGATGAGCTTCCTATGGCACTTGAATGTAAGGTTAAGAGTTTTAATGACGGAATCCTTATCGGTGAAATAGTAAATGTTTCAGCAGATGAGAGTGTGGTCACTGATGGAAAGATTGATCCCAAGAAATTAAAGCCAATTACTTTTGATCCTTGTAATAACACCTATATTGGCCTTGGTAATGTAGTTGGAAACGCATTTAAGGACGGTATAACCTTAAAATAATGTAGTTACTTCTGTTGTTTCCAGCTTTAGGTTAAGGGGTACCATTTATGACAGAGATTGAGAGATTAAAAGATATAGTAAAAACATTACGAAGTGAGAATGGGTGCCCCTGGGACAAGGCACAGACTCATGTGAGTCTTAAGGCAGCTTGTATCGAAGAGGCTTCCGAAGTGATCCGCGGGATCAACATTCTGGAAGAAACCAAAGATCCGGAAAACCTGAAAGAAGAACTTGGAGACCTACTTCTCCAGGTAATGTTCCATGCAGTAATGGCTGAGGAGGAAAGGCTCTTCACCTTTGATGACATCGCTAAGACAGTATCAGAAAAGATGCTGAGAAGACATCCTCATGTATTCGGAGATATGAAATATGCTTCTGAGGAAGAACTCCGTGAAGCATGGAATGAGATAAAGAAGGAAGAAAAAGCAGGGAAAGAGTGGCAGGAAGAATATCTGAAAGCTGCCTTTAAGGAAGCATCAGAGCTTATTACAAGGGCAGAAGTTCGGAAAGGATTCAGATAAATAAAAGGTGCCAGTTTAAACAATGAAGGGGTAATTTTTCGATGGATGAACGTTTGAAAAAACAGCTGGAATTCTCTCTTGAGATTGATAAAGAAAAGAACGTTTTCAGACAGACCAGCCTCTCAGGGCATGGGAGAAAAGAGAATGATGCAGAACATGCCTGGCATATGGCAATTATGGCATATCTGTTGAAAGAATATTCAAATGAGCCAATAGACATAGCAAAAACCATGCTCATGTGTCTTATCCATGATGTGGTGGAAATAGATGCAGGTGATACCTATGCCTATGATGAAGAGGGGCTTAAGACTCAGAAAGAACGAGAGGACAAGGCCAAGGAACGTATATTTTCAATTCTGCCGGAAGATCAGAAAAAGGAACTAATATCATTATTTGACGAGTTTGAGGCTTATGAAACTCCTGAATCAAGATTTGCTCATGCCATGGATAATCTACAACCGCTTTTACTAAATGAAAGTAATGACGGCGGAGACTGGAGAGAACATAAGGCTACAGCTGATAAGGTTTACGGAAGGCAGAAAAAGACAAAACTTGGATCGGAAAAGCTCTATGAGGAAGTGACTGATAAGATACTCAAGAAGAACATAAAGAATGGGAATATTCTATAGCTTCTTTCTTTATAAAAAGGATGAATACAATGTGGGAACTTGACTATGATAAACAGGCAAATTACTGGATAAAAAAGGATACTGATTCAGCTAAACTTGAACGGGAGAAACTGAAGGAAAGAATAGAATCCTTTATATGTGAGAGAAAGACATGTGCACTGGCTACGGCTGCGGACGGTTTTGTAAGATGTACTCCGATCGAATATAACTACATAGACAGATCATTTTACTTTTTGTCGGAAGGCGGGCTTAAGTTTAAAGCATTAAAAGATAATAAGAATGTCAGCATTGCTATTTTCGACGCTTATGATGGATTCGGAAATCTGAAGGGACTTCAGGTACAGGGTAAAGCCTGGATGATAGAGCCTTTTTCAGATGAATATTTGAAGATTCTTGAGTATAAGAAGATTCCGGTTAAAGCTATTAGGAAAATGCCTGATGCCATGAATCTGATCAAGGTGGTTCCAAAGAGTTTCGATTATCTTGATTCAGATCTTAAGCAGGAAAACGTAGATATAAGACAGCATTTGGAACTGTAAGGAAGGGGATAGAAAATGATAACGAGAGAAGAAGCTTTTAATCTGCTGAAGAAATACAATAAGGATCCTTTCCATATCCAGCACTCGCTGACAGTGGAAGCAGTTATGAAGTGGTATGCGAAGGAGCTTGGATATGAGGATGAAGAAGATCGCTGGGGCATCGTGGGACTTCTCCACGACATTGATTTTGAACTTTATCCGGAGGAACACTGTCTTAAGGCTGTATCTTTACTAAGGGAAGGCGGGGTAGATGAGGGTATCATACATTCTGTCTGTTCACATGGATATGGGATAACTGTACCATGCGGTGTGACAATAGACGTGGAACCTATACATGAGATGGAAAAGGTTCTGTTTGCCGCAGATGAACTTACAGGACTTATATGGGCTGCGGCACTTATGAGACCATCCAAGAGCACAAAGGACATGGAATTAAAGTCCCTGAAAAAGAAGTATAAGAGCAAGGGTTTTGCCGCCGGTTGTTCCAGAGAGGTAATCGAACGGGGTGCTAAACAGCTTGGCTGGGAGCTTGATAAACTCCTCGATATGACGCTTAAGGCTATGGCTGCAAGCGAGGATACGATAAATGCAGAAATGGCTGCTGAGGAACAAAGTAAATAAAGAAATATACTTTTGGGGAATACAGGAAAATTTTTGGTATGAACTATATAAGATATTTGTTTCTGGCATTCATGTTTATTAGTCTTATCTACTCTGTCAGTATCTACATGGTAGGAAGCGGGACATTCTCATTTTTGATATGGATATTCAGCACAATTGTTTTCGGACTTTTATTCTATCTTTCAGGCAATGGAAGGTGGATGAGGATTCCATCTGGGATAAGATGTGCAGGTTACCTTATAATCGGATTAACGGCAATAGTCTTTACCATCTGCCTTATTGCCATGGCCAGTCACTTCAAGGATAAAGGTGAAGAAAATCTTGATTATATAATTGTCCTTGGCGCACAGATGAAAGGCGGAAGTCCTAGTACGATCTACAGATTCAGACTTGATGCAGCATATGAATATCTCATGAAGAATCCTGACACTATCTGCATTGTATCCGGCGGAAAAGGTAAGAATGAGACTGTCAGTGAAGGAGACGGGGGAAAGGAATATCTCATTTCAAGAGGTATTGATCCTGAGCGTATCATCGCAGAAACAAAAGCCAGGGATACAGTTGAAAACATATTGTTTTCAAAAGAGATAATGGATCGATCAACAAGCGATGATACATTAAGGATAGGTATAGTGACAAACAATTTCCATGTCTTTCGGGGCATACATCTGGCAAAGAGGTACACAGAAAACCAAGTTTACGGGATAGCAGCATATACAGTGCCCTGGTATCTTCCTAACAATATGATAAGGGAATGCTTTGGCATTTTAAGAGATTTCAGGAAAATGAAATAAAAGAGGCTTTTTATGAGAATTATAAACCTGATAGAAAATACAGAAGGAAAAGCAGGATGTGCAAGCGCACATGGACTGTCATTTTATGTTGAGACGTCCGGACATAAATTGCTTGTAGACCTGGGGCCATCTGATGAAACAATAAAAAATGCAGAGAAGTTAGGCATTGACATCTCACAGGTAGATACGGTCATTCTGAGTCACGGACATTATGACCATTCAGGAGGAATCAAAGCATTCTCCAAGATAAATTCCAGTGCTGTAATTTACATGCAACAGTCGGCATCGGATGATCATTATGCCGACGATGGAGAAAGTGCAGGCAGTGAGCGATACAAATACATAGGGATAGATAAAGATATCTTGAATCTTCCCCAGGTTAAGATAATATCCGGTGATTACAGAATCGATGATGAACTGGAGCTTTTTACGTTAAGGAAGAGGACACATAAACTACCGTTTACGAATAAACGCATATTGAAAAAGGAAAACGGGAAATATGTAGAGGATGATTTCAAACATGAGCAATATCTCGTAATAAAGAATGACGGTAAAAGTATACTGATGTCCGGCTGTGCACATAACGGAATACCAAACATCCTTGATGCTTACAAGGATAAGTATGATTCATTCCCGGACGCAGTGATCAGCGGCTTCCATCTGATGAAAAAAGAAAAATACACAAAGGATGAAATAAACGAGCTCCTGAAAACCGGAAGGGAATTGAAGAAATGCCCGACCATGTTCTATACCTGTCATTGTACTGGGGAAACAGCTTATAAGATACTCAGGATCACAATGGGCGACCAGATCAGGTATGTCCATTCGGGTGACGAAGTAAAGATAGAGAAATGGAACAAAGATAAGGAAAGGAAACAAGTATTTATGAAATGGCATAAGTTTTTTGCATGGGCTACAGTATTCTGTTTTGTGATGACAATGATTACAGGATATGAGAAGAAATGATTGATCACTCTAATTCTAACGGCAACATTTTAATTGTTGCCGATTCTTTGGGCAAAAATATGCTGAAATTGTCTTGATTATGGGATTAGGATATAAGAAAACGTTTAGAAAGCCCAAAACCTTAAAAATAAGAACGCTATAAACAAATTAAAAACCAAAATTAATTTATTAATTTTAACTAAAGTTATTGCAATTTAAATAATTTAGAGTATAATTAGAATTGTAAAGAGGAGATGAGAAAAGAAAGGAATCAAAAAAGATTCGCTTCTCTTTAAACTAAGATCCAACCTAGATCTTAGTTGGGCAAACCCGGAGAAATCCGGCGACGCAAAGCTATAGGGACCGAAAGGTCAGCCAGTTGCACTTGAAAGGAAAAGAAAATGAGAAACCTCGTTAGA
>NZ_JNJM01000012.1:0-143220 GCF_000701645.1 Oribacterium sp. FC2011 | reverse complement strand
GTCATGTAGAATCAGACTTGGCATTGACTCATATCTTGTGTTTTGGTGATATGGGTCATGTAGAATCGGACTTAACATTGACTCATTTCCGGATTATTAAGTTTTGTATACTATTGTTTACGATGAAGTACTGAAGAGTATCGATTTATATGAATGAATATATTTGCAAAAATCAGAAAAAACTAAGACGTGGATTGACTACTGGGACTTGTGCGGCGGCGTGTGCGAGGGCTGCGATGGAGAGGGTTTTGATCGGTAACGTTCCGGAGGAGGTCAGTGTTGTACTTCCCGGAGGGGAGAGGGTGACGATGGAGGTCTGCAGAGTTTCTGATTCTAAGGAGTATTTACAGGGTTCTGTGGGAGGACGCAAGGCGGAAAGTGCGGAGTTTTATACCATCAAGGATGCGGGGGATGATCCGGATGTGACTAATGGGACTGAGGTGCATGCTGAGGTTCGGGTTGTAAGTCATGAAGAAGTTACGGAAAACGCCTTTAGATGCGAGGAGAGTGATAGGCTGTTTCTCACTGGTGGTAAGGGTGTGGGGACTGTCACGAAGCCGGGGCTTCAGCAGGAAGTGGGGCAGAGTGCCATTAATCCTGTACCGAGAGAGATGATATTCCGGGCAGCTATGGATGTGCTGGAAATGTACGAGGAAGATGCAGAATTCCCTAAGGATATCTGTAGATCAAACATGAAGTTTAAATCTACAGAGGATAACAATAGGGAGTTTGATGATTTAGAAGGAAAAAGTAGTGAAACTGAAAAATCATGTTTCCTCATTACGGTTTCCGTCCCGGAGGGGGAGGAGCTTGCGAAGAAAACATTTAACCCGAGGCTTGGAATAGAGGGGGGCATATCTATACTGGGAACCACAGGGATAGTTGAGCCTATGTCGGAAGCTTCGATAGTTGCCACAATTGAGACGGAAATACGGCAGAAGCTGTATTGTCAGTGTAAGGAAAACTGTCAGTTATCAAAAGTTGATACAACTGATATGGAAACAGATTTGATTAAAAATGATCATATGACCGGGGTTCCTGCAGAGATTAATGATGGAGCGTTAAGTATCATCGCGGTTCCGGGAAATTACGGGCAGCGTTATGTTGAAAAGCTTGGGCTTAATACAGAGCGGGTTGTTACGGTTTCAAATTATATAGGAGATGCCATAGACCTTGCGGTTTCCTATGGGTGCCTGGAGTTTTTGCTGGTGGGAAACATCGGAAAGCTTTGTAAGCTTGCTGCAGGGATCATGAATACCTACAGTAAGGTAGCGGACGGAAGGTGGGAGATATTTGCGGCACATCTGGCGCTTTGCGGAGGAAATGCATCTCAGGTGAGGGCTATGAAGGAAGCACCTACCACGGAGGAAATGCTTACACTTCTTGATGACATGGGGCATAGAGAGGCTGTTATGGAATCCATTATGAAGGAGATTGAATTTCATATGGAGCAGCGGATAAAGGGTCGGATGAGGTTCGGTGTAATAGTCTATTCAGAGCGTTTTGGGATGGTCGGAAAAGCCGGAGATGCGGATAAGCTGATGGATGAGTTTAAATTTTAGTGGTAACAGTTCAGCCGGTGGACCACTAACCCCGTCCCCATGGTCCACCGGCTGAACTGTTACATTTAGTGAGCCAATTACATATATATCTGTTTGCCGGATATTGATATTTCAAAATGCAGCTTTAACAGAGGAGTAAAGAAGTGCTGTGCAAAAGGCATTAACCCGGATAATGGGTTTTTTATATCACAGAGGCAGTATTTTAAGGAGACAAGAGAAAATAAATGGTTCATTTTGTTGGTGCGGGTCCGGGGGATCCGGAACTTATCACTGTAAAAGGATTAAAGCTTATTAAAGAAGCGGATATCGTGATATATGCGGGATCTCTGGTTAATGCTGAGCTCCTTAGGGCTTGCAAAAGTGATGCAGAGATCTACGATTCCAAGGATATGAATCTTCAGGAGGTGCTGAAGGTTTTTGAGGAAGCTGAAAAGTCCGGAAAGAATGTGGTGAGACTCCATACCGGAGACCCGTCTCTGTACGGTGCCATCCGGGAGCAGATGGACTGGCTTAAGGAAAATGGAATAGATTATGATATCTGTCCCGGAGTCAGTTCTTTTTCAGGAGCGGCAGCAGCAATCAGAAAAGAGTATACACTTCCGGGAGTAACACAGACAGTTATCATAACAAGAGCTGAGGGAAGAACCCCGGTTCCTGAGAAGGAGAAGCTTAGTGCTCTGGCGGCGCATCAGTCCACCATGGTAATATTTTTATCAGCCACACTTTCAGAAAAGGTCTGGAAGGAGCTGATAGCCGGAGGTTATCCTGAGGATACTCCTTCAGCTGTGGTATTCAGGGCTACCTGGCCGGATGAAGAGGTGGTTTGGACAACTTTGGACAAAATTCCGGAGGCATTTCAGAGAGAAGAAGCAAGAAGAGCCGACGGAAATATGAAACAGGCTCTGATAATAGTAGGACGGGCAATTGATGATAAAACGGTCTATGAGTACTCAAAATTATATGACCGTGAATTTGTTACATGTTACAGAGGGAAGGCTTCTTCTGACTGAAAGATACTTTATTTAGTTGATGAATTTATAAATGGGATCGTATATTCGGAAATCTTTCCAAATGGGAGAGAATCCGGAAGGAGGATAAGTGAAGGTTCAGGTAATAGCATTTACTGAAAAAGGATACAGGCTTTCAGAGGAGTTAAAGAACCGCTGGATGGAAGCGGAGAAGGAAGGACAGGGACTTTTCAGAAGAACCGGGACCTGGAGAGCAGAGAAAGAGGGGCGGGGACTTCTCAGAAGCACAGAAATATGGATAGCTGAGAAAACTGAGAAGATGGATATAGGTCTTCATGCAAAGACTAAAGCCTTGCCGGACATTTCTGACACAAGGGCTCTGAAGGAAATAACGGAAGAATGGTTTGAAGAAAAGACAGATGCCATCATCTTCATCGGCTCCACAGGAATTGCGGTTCGTGCAATAGCCCCTTTCTTATCTCACAAGTCGGAGGATCCGGCAGTAATTGTTATAGATGAAGCCGGGCATTTCGTCATATCCCTTCTCAGCGGTCATCTGGGGGGCGCCAATGAGCTTACGTCTTTTGTTTCAGAACTCATAAAGGCTCAGCCGGTGATAACCACTGCGTCAGATCTGGAAGGTGCCTTTTCTGTTGATGTTTTTGCAAAGGAGAATGGACTTATCATCACTGATTTCGGAGCAGCAAAAGAAGTTTCGGCTAAGGTGCTGAGAGGCGAAAAGCTGCGTATATACAGTGACATTGGCATGGAACACCTTAATATGAGACCCGGTATCGGAGAATATGAGCCGGTGGGCCTGAATGACATTGACAGGGCAGATATCATCATAAGCTATCAGAGTAAACTCCTGGAGAAGGCAGATCCCGTGGTGAGACCATTTAATGCCATCGGCCTTAAGCTTATCGCAAAGCGTGTATATGTAGGAATCGGCGCCAGAAAAGGTGTTTCTGAGGAGGATGTGGCAAAGGCCTACGATAACTGCCTGAAGTCAGCCGGAATATCCGGAGAAGCAGTTGATGCCCTGGTAAGCATTGACCTTAAAAAGAACGAACAGGGGATACTGACCTTCAGCTATAAGCGGGAGATTCCGTTTGTTACATATACAGCGGCAGAGCTTAAATCCCTGGACGGAGATTTCGCCTCAAGTGCTTTTGTTGAAAGTGTCACCGGGGTGTCCAATGTCTGCGAAAGGTCGGCTGCCTATGCCGCGTCACGTAACGGGCAGGACAGGGTTTTGGTGCATAAGCAGATATACGGAAGTGTGACATTGGCAGTTGCGGTATCTGTGTAGTATATATAAACTATTATTAATGAATTAAAAGAGAGGAGAAGTATTATGAAGAAGAAAGCAGCATTGGCAATGGCATTTTGTGTTTTTGCTTTTGGAATGGTCGGATGTCAGAAGCCGGCAGCAAATGTAAATAATACTGAGACTACCATAGCGGCAGTGGAAGAATCCACTACAGCTGCTCCTGCAGAAACTGAAGAGACTTCTGCAGAAACCACTGAAGCTGCCAAAGAAGAGGAGACAACAGCTTCTGAGCCCGATTATCCAACATTACCTCTTCCGGAATATCATTACAACGGTCCTGAGGACTGGGCTGATTATGCAGACGGTGTGTGCCATTTCCTTATTGAAAACAGCTTCGGGGATGTGGCGCCGGATTTAACAATGTGTGTGCCTATCGTTCTTAAGGCAGATGACAGCGATCCAAAGGACGTGAAGTTATGGGGAGAATTCTATATAGAAGGCTTCAACCTTGTTAAGACTTCCCTTCTGAATGTAAATGGAGGTTCCTTCGGAGGCGTTGCGCATCTTGATACAACTAAAGGTGGTTCCTTAGTAACCGATTTTGATTTTCTTGAGGATGGGGCCGGTTTTGATGCTTCTTTGGAGGAGCTTTTCGGTAAAGAAGGTCTTAAGGATGCATATCTTGAAGCTTCAAATGAACGTGACAAGTATCTGGCAGAAGCATTGGCAAACTATATCAACACTAACGGATTGTATATCACCCAGTATCAGGAATACGGATGGGCACCGGTACCGGTTCTTAATGCACCTCCGACAAAGGATGAAGATCAGATTGTTGATTATGAAGGAAGCTATGATTATACCGCAAAGTTTGATATGCGAGAGATCTGCTCTTATGAAACCGGTGAGTCGGATATGTTCTGCAATGTCGAAAGCGAAAACTGGAACGAATTCCTGATTGTTGTATATAAGGCAGAGAGTAACGATCTCGACAATGCCATCACAGAGCTTCGTGCAGGACTTGCGGATGAAAATGCAGAGCTGGAGAGAAAAGATGACGTAACCTTCCTGGATATCGAAGGATGTACATTACTTATGAGTAATGGACCTTACAAGGAAGGTGACTCGGTTTATGTGAACTATTTCATTCCGAGAGGAGATGATCTCCTTGTATTAAAGATCTCATCTACTTACAGCGAAGATGAAAAAATCCAGGTGGCTACAGATGATATCATCGAAGATTTCATTGACGGAATAAAATTTAAGGGTTAAACAAAATATAAAAATGACTGCAAATCATCCCGGTGGTTTGCAGTTTTTTTTGTGATAAGACCGTAACGCGGAATTTGGTAAGGGGTTTTTTTGAGGGCTTGATTAGGATAAAATTAGATAATATGAATGATTTGGTTCACGGAGGGTGAAATGGGAACGGTATATGCTGTGGGCTTCGGGCCCGGAGATGTAAAGTACGAGACATTGGAAGCAAGGGAAGTATTGTCAGGTGTGGATGTGATAGTCGGTTATAAGACTTATGCAGATATAGTAAGTAAACAGTATCCTGAAAAAGAATTCGTGGTTTCCGGGATGCATGAAGAAGAGGAACGATGCAAAAAAGCTCTGGAGCTTGCGACAGCAGGAAAAAATGTTGCCGTTATCTCATCAGGTGACCCCGAGGTTTACGGTATGGCAGGACTTTTGTATGAGCTTTCCGAGAAGGAATGTTACTGCGGTGTTCAGGTGAAAACTGTGCCGGGACTCTCTGCGGTTCTCAGCGGAGGGGCAGTTCTGGGAGCTCCTGTCGGACATGATTTTTGTGTGATCAGCCTTTCGGATTTACTTACCCCTTGGGAAACAATAGAAAAACGACTCCGTGCAGCAGCAGAGGGTGATTTTGTTATAGTTCTTTATAATCCGGTGAGTCATAAGAGGCTGGAGACTTTTAAGAGAGCCTGTGAGATTCTCAGAAAAGAGATTCCTTCTGACAGGGTTTGCGGATATGTCAGAAACATCGGAAGGGATGGATGTAAGAGCCGGATCTTTTTATTATATGAGCTTGAGAAGCTTGGTGAAAATTCTGAAATTGATATGCTGACTACAGTTTTCATAGGCAATTCGGAGACGAAGATTGTTGAAACACCGGATGGATCCAGAATGGTTACTCCGAGAGGGTATAAAGGGTGATAAAAGGCATGTAGGCATGTGTTTTTACGGATGATTACATTGCTTACGTTGGGAAATTGTGACTGCTAATCAGCAGCAGGAGTTTTATGCATATATTTTTATTTGGCGGAACCACCGAAGGACGGAAAATTGCGGAGCATATTGTGGCAGAAAACAAAAAAAGAGAGGCTGATGGACGAGAAGATTTTCTTGAGACCGAAGTCTTTGTGGCTACCGACTACGGAGCAGGACTTCTTCCAACGGAAAAGCATTTGGCTGTAAATGTTGGAAGGCTGAACTCTGAGGAAATGGCGGAGCGTTTTATAACTGCGAATAGTCTCTTTAGAAGTTCAACCATGGGTGAGTCCAAATCAGTAATTGATAAACATCCCATCAATGATGATTTTTTAGAGAAGATATCAGAAGATAGAGCTGAGGCTGTTTTGGTTATCGATGCAACCCATCCGTATGCTGCGGCAGTTACGGAAAATATCTACAAAGCCTGCAGGGCTTCCGGAGTCAGATGCCTGAGGATACTTCGTCCTGAGGCAGACTCTGATACAGAAAACTCAGACTTTATATATTTCGAAAATGTAAAAAACGCCGTACGATGGCTCAACTCAACTTTCGAAAATTTTCCGGAGAAAAGAAAGCATATACTCATAACTACAGGTTCAAAAGAAATTCAGGAATATACTGCCATACCGGATTTTGAGGAGTACTGCTATGTGAGAGCATTACCTACTCCTGAGGTTCTTGAAAAATGCATGGCGCTGGGGTTTCGCAGAGACAGGCTGATCCTCATGCAGGGTCCCTTCGGTGTTGATATGAATCTTGCGCAGTTGAGATATGCCTCCGCGGGATACATTGTCACAAAGGATTCCGGAGAGATCGGAGGTTTTCCCGAGAAGTGCGACGCTGCCATAGAGTTGGGGGTAAGGGTTCTGGTTATCGGCCGTCCGGTTTTATCGGATGTCCATGAGGAGGAATGGTATAGTATAATGTCTTTAAGTGATATTTTAAAAGGAGGAATGTTATGAGAATTATAAATTTGATCGGTGTTGGTCCGGGAAGTCCGGAGATGATGACAACTCAGGCAATTAAGGCAATAAAAGAGTCTGAGGTTCTGATGGGTGCGGCGAGAGCCCTTAAGACAGCAAAAGACGCGGTTCCTGAGCTGGATATAGAAATCTGTGAGGCTGTGAAAACAGATGATATGGTGGCTTACATCAAAGGTCATCCCGAGAAGAAAGTGATCTCCTGCGTATTTACGGGAGATACCAGCGTTTACAGCGGTGCCATACCACTGAAGAAAGCATTGGAACAAGATATGGGACCTGACGGTGGTGATGACTCAGAGGATGAGGACAGAGCCGAGAACTTTGAGATCCGAAACTATGCCGGAGTTTCCAGCATCCAGTATTTCCTTAGTAAACGCTCTGTAAGTATGGCCAATGTTAAGCTGGTAAGTCTTCACGGACGCTATAAGGACATGATTCCGCTGATCCGTGAAAACAAGTATGTGTGTGCACTTCTGGGCAGCGAAGATACGGTTTCAAAGATTTCCCAGGAGCTTGCCCGGTTTGGCTTCGGCTCTGTGAAGATCATTGTGGGAGAGAGGCTGAGCTATCCTGACGAGTGCTTTACCGTGGGAAAGCCCAGGGACATGAAGGGTAAGATGTTCGACCGCCTTGCCATCGCACTTTTTGAAAATGACAATGCAGAGACCCCGGTACGTTCCTACGGCATCGGAGACGAGCATTTTGAAAGAGCTGAAGCTGTGCCTATCACTAAACGTGATGTAAGGGCTCTGAGCCTTTGCCGACTGGCCATAAAAGAGGACAGCATCATTTACGATATCGGTGCGGGTTCCGGTTCAATGTCTATCGAGGCGGGGCTTGCGTGTCCTGAGGGAAAGGTCATTGCGGTTGAAATGAATCAGGAAGCCATCGATACCATAGAAAGAAACAGATATCAGTTCAAGGTGGACAATATCCGCGTGATCCGCGGCAAAGCTCCCGAATGCTTTGAAGAGTTTGAGATGCAGAAGCCCGGAGAGAGAAAAAATGTTGCGGATGAGGGAGTGCTGCCTATTCCGGACCGAGTATTCATTGGCGGAAGCAAGGGAAATCTTCAGAAGATCATAGACTGGGCTGTCAGGGTTAATCCGGATGTAGTCATTGTCATAAATACGGTTACCCTTGAATCGGTTGCAGAGGTTCTGGAGGTTGAGAGAAGACTTACGGATTATAACTTTGAGATGGTGGAGATCCAGTCAACCGGTCTTGAAAGACGCGGAAGCTATCACATGCACAGGGCGGAAAATCCCATAACTATTACAAGAATTTCCAGGAGATGAAAATTTTGAAATATCCGATACGTTTTTTGATGACAATTGTTTTACTGCTGACATGTGTGTTTACAGTAAGCTCATTTGCAGCGGATTGGCACGATTATAACGGAAAAAAGATCGGGGTACTCACAGGAACCCTGATGGAGGACGTGGCAAAAGAGTTTTTTCCTGACAGTGAGTATGTTTATATCGACAGTTATCCGGACTGCGCTGCAGCACTTCTTTCAGGTAAGATAGATGCGTTTCTTGCGGATGAGCCGAATGTAAAGACCATGCATTTTGAAGATCCGGATATTGACTATATTCATGAAAGTATTAAGGAACAGGATGTAAGTTTTGCCTTCAGAAAAGACGATCCGGAAAGCGAAAAGCTTTGTGAGGAGTTCAATGAGTACCTTAGAGAGATAAGAAGCAACGGCGTCCTGCAGCTTATGGATGATATCTGGATGGGTGTTGATGAGTACAGGAAAACTGTTGACTTGTCAGTCCTTACCGGAAAAAACGGAACCATCAGAGTGATAACCACCGCTACAGATATGCCCTGGTCCTATATAAAAGACGGGAAAAATGTGGGTTATGATATAGACCTTCTTGCGCATTTTTGTTTGGATAAAGGCTATGCTCTTGAAATCCAGGATGTGAGCTTTGCCGCCCGTATTCCCGATCTTCAATCCGGAAGAGGCGATATTACAACAGGAATGAATGTCACTCCGGAACGCCGGGAAGAGGTACTTTTCAGTGATGCTACATATGAAAACGGGATAGTACTTACAGTTCCGGCCGCAGATCTCAGAGGCATCGATCAGGAGAAAAAGATCACTTCCGGAGATAAGGAGCCGGAGTTCAAAACCTTTGATGAACTTAAGGGTAGAACTATCTCCATGATCACCGGAGCGCCCTTTGAGAACATGATCCTTTCAAAGGTATCAGATGTCAAGGAGTTCACCTATTTCACCACCATGCCGGATATGATGCTTGCCATCAGGACCGGAAAGACAGATGCCGGACTTATGAACAATGCAGTTGCGGAGCTTGCTGCCAATAAGGATCCGGACCTCTGTGTTTTCCCTCAGTCTCTTGGTGATACTGCTTTCGGACTGGGGTTTAAAAAGGGAGACGAGAGGCGTGATGTATGGCAGGAGGCATTTGACCGGATCCCCGCCGAAACCAAGGAAGCTCTTTGGAAAAAGTGGACCGGAGCGGATGACAGCATCAAAACTATTCCGGAGCAGGACTGGCCCGGCAGTAACGGCACGGTTAATGCAGCCTGCTGTGATGCCCTGGAGCCTATGAGCTACATGGGAGAGGGAGGCAAATGTCTCGGTTTTGACATTGAAACCATACTCCTTATTGCGAAGGAACTGGATGTTCATGTGAATTTTATCCCCATGGATTTTGCAGCCGTGCTTTCATCCCTCGAAGCCGAAAAGGCGGATGTCATCTGCGGTTCGATAGTTACTACGGCTGAGCGCAAGGAAAAAATGGATTTCCTGGAGTATGCTCCTGCATCATTTGTTTTTATTGTGCGCACCGCAACCCATGAAGCAGCCGGTACATCTTTCGTTGACAGAATTAAAGCAAGCTTCGAAAAGACCTTTATAAGAGAGAATCGTTATGAGCTTTTCCTTTCCGGAATCATGACAACCATCGTGATAACGGTTCTTTCAATCATCTTCGGAACAGCTTTCGGATTTTTTATATTCATGGGGACCAGAAATGGCAACAAGGCGGCTAATGCCTTTGCAAGGGTATTTGTGTGGCTCATACAGGGAATGCCTGTAGTAGTTCTTTTGATGATCCTTTACTATATTATTTTCGCAAAAATGAAGATAACCGGTACTGTTGTGGCGGTAATAGCCTTTACATTTGTGTTTGGCTCCGGGGTTTTCGGAATGCTGAAAATGGGCGTCGGGGCTGTGGACAAGGGCCAGACAGAGGCTGCCCTTTCCTTAGGCTACAGCGATATCAAATCCTTTTTCAGGATCATATTCCCTCAGGCGGTACCGCACTTCCTGCCTACCTATAAGGGCGAGGTGGTGGCTCTTGTAAAGTCAACTGCCATTGTCGGATACATCGCGGTTCAGGATCTGACAAAGATGGGAGACATAATAAGAGGCCGCACTTATGAAGCATTTTTCCCGCTTATTGCGGTGGCCGTTATATATTTCATTCTTGGGGCTATGCTTACATTCCTGGTGGATAAGATAGAGATAAACATTAACCCGAAACGCCGTAACAGAGAAGACATACTTAAGGGGGTGCGTACTGATGATTGAGGTAAAGAGCTTAACTAAAAAATATGATTCGGTGACACCGCTTAGAGACGTGAGTTTCAATGTAAATGACGGTGACGTTATCGCGGTGATCGGGCCTTCCGGTACCGGAAAGTCAACCCTGATACGATGCCTCAATATGCTGGAGAAGCCCACCGGTGGTCAGATAATATTTGACGGTGAAGAAATTACCGCACGGGGCTATGACATCAGAAAAGCCAGAATGAAAATGGGCATGGTGTTCCAGTCCTTCAATCTGTTTGGGCATCTCACTGTTATTGAGAATCTGATGCTTGCTCCCATGGATCTTCTTGGGAAGAGCAAGCAGGAGGCCTATGATAAGGGCATGGAATATCTCCGTCGTGTGGGAATGGCGGATAAGGCCCTGAGTTACCCCGATGAGCTGTCAGGTGGACAGAAGCAGAGAGTTGCCATCGCCAGAACTTTGTGCATGGATCCCGAGGTGATTTTGCTGGATGAGCCAACAAGTGCTCTGGATCCCACCATGGTTTCCGAGGTGCAGGCGGTTATCAGGGATCTCTCCAAGAGCGGAAAGACCATGATGATAGTTACCCATGAAATGAATTTCGCACGGGCAATTTCAAACAGGGTATTCTATATGGACGGGGAGGGCATTTACGAAGAAGGCACTCCCGAGGAGATTTTCGAGCATCCGAAGAAGGAGAATACCAGAAGATTTATCAGAAGACTGAAGGTTTTCGAGGCTGTGATCGACAGCAGGGATTATGATTTTATTAACTTTGGAGCGGAGCTTGACAGATATCTCCTTCAGAATGATGTGAAGTCCGCTGAGAAAAACCGCATACGTCTCGCCATCGAGGAGACGGTGCAGCAGATACTCCTTCCGAAGTATCCTAAGCCGGACATCCATGTGGCAGTGGAGTACTCCATGCAGGATGATAGCACAGAAATCACTTTTACCTATGGTGGAGAAAAATTCGACATCAGAGATACGGACAATGAGCTGTCACTTTCCATGGTCGAGAATTCGGCCGAGAAGATAGAATACAGCTGCCGTGAAGGGGAATCGCCGGCGAATGAGGTGAAGATCCTGGTGAAGAAGACGGAGTAAGAAATTAATATAATGAATCACGAGTTAATAACTCGTGATTCATTAATCATATTCAAACATGCCTTGGATGGCATCAGAAATGTTCATAATGTCAGAGTAAGGAATATTGTCTATTTTTGAGCAACCTCGAACTGTTGGGTCTATGAGTTTTATTTGTTCACAGATAACGGTTCCGGTTATTCCTTTATTTCCGGAAATCTCCTTTCCAACAGGTTCACCCCAATCAAAATCGCATACGGTTATTTCTCCATTATACTCTGCAAGCCTTTCTTCAAAAGTTTTGTGCTTGAAAGATTTGCGAAGTACTATAGAGTCTTTGGATATATCTATATCCAGCACATCAGATATAGCGAGCCCCATTTTATCCAGAATATCTTTGGGAATGCGTATTCCCTGGCTATTTCCCCAAGACCTGATAGTTACTTGTGACATAGTGAAATGACCTCCTTTGGTATAATGTGTATATACGTGTTATACCAAAGGGTGGGGAAATCTACAATTAAATTAATGTAAATTTTTCTTTAAACGGAGAATATATGAAACACAGCTTTGTAATTGCAGCAGATAAAAGCAGTTCCGGGAAGACCACATTGACGTGTGGTCTTATTAGTGTGCTGAAAAAAAGAGGGTTTAAGGTACAGAGCTTTAAATGTGGTCCGGATTATATAGATCCGATGTTTCACAGAGAGGTGCTTGGTGTTCCTTCTGCTAATCTTGATAGCTTTTTTGTGTCAAGGGAAATGTTGAGAAGAATTTATGCGGAAAGAACTGAGAAGGCGGATATTTCTGTGATTGAAGGAGTCATGGGCTTTTATGACGGGCTGGGTGGAGTTTCATCAGAAGGGTCCACTTGGGAGATTGCAAATATCATTGACTGCCCGACGGTGCTTGTAATGGATTGCAAAGGGGCAAGTGTTTCAATAGCTGCACTTATCAAGGGGATGTTGGATTTTACTAATGGTGATTCTGGAATAAGGGGATTAATTCTCAACAGAGTATCACCTATGTTTTATGATAGGCTGAAGGGAGTGATCGAAGATAATTGTCCTGAAATTAGAGTTCTGGGCTATATGCCTGAAATGAAGAATCAGAGAGTTCCGTCACGGCATTTGGGACTTATCGAGCCGGGGGATATGGAGGATTTCAATTCCTGGATAGAGGCTGTCAGTGAACAGCTTGAAAAAACAGTTGATGTTGACGGTCTTTTGGAGATTGCCGGGACAACGAAATCCGGAAAGCTGACGGAAGAAAAGATTTCTGAGTTTAAGGCTTCTTACTATACCAGCCAAACCTCAAGAGAAGATGATTCAAAGTACAAACTGAATACTAAGATAAAGCTTGGAATAGCCGAGGATGAAGCTTTCAATTTTTACTATCAGGAAAACCGTGAGCTTTTGGAGAATATGGGGGCAGATATAGTGACCTTCAGTCCGTTACATGACGAGAAGCTGCCTGAAGATTTGGATGGAATCATCATCGGAGGCGGATATCCTGAGCTTTATGCGGATGAACTTTCTGCCAATGCTTCCATGAGAGAATCATTGGCCGCAGTCATAAAAAGCGGGTTGCCGGTTGTTGCAGAGTGCGGCGGGTATATGTATCTGAATAATTCGATAAAAGTATCTAAAGAGGAAGCTTTTGATAAAAAGACGGCTGATAATGAAGATGCCGGCAGGAACAGTACAGAAACAGAAAAAAAACACCATATGTGCGGAGTATTCACCGGAGATGCAGAAAAGAAGGAAAGGCTTGTCCGTTTCGGTTATATTTCCGCAGAGACTAAGGCTGCCGGTCTGTTTGGTGAAGCGGGTACAGTTCTTAAGGGTCATGAGTTCCACAGATATGATTGTGAATATAACGGGGATGGATTCGTGCTGACAAAGCCAAAAGCCGGAAAGCAGAGAAACATCTTAAATTTTGAAAAGAAGGATGATAGTGTAGGAACCGGAAGTTCCGCTTCATATGAAGGAATATTCTATGGAAAAACTATGTCCTGCGGCTGGCCGCATTTTTACTATTATAGTAATCCGAAAGCGATTTTTAGTTTTATGAAATGTTGTGAGAGATATCATTTTGAACGGGAGGCTCAGAAAAAATGGGACGGGATAGCTAAGCCTATCGATAGTCTCGGCGTTCTTGAAAAGCAGGTTATAAAGCTTTGTGGGATACAAAGAACTCTAACTCCGTCTATAGATAAAAAAGCGCTGGTGGTGCTCTGCGGAGATCATGGCTGCGTAAAAGAGGGCGTGTCTCAGACCGACAGTTCTGTAACAAGAAAGGTGGCAGACAGCTTTGCAAAGGGGAAGACTACAACTGCCATCTTTGCCGAAAAAAATGGAGTTGATGTATATACTATCGATGTGGGGATGATAGGACCGAGATATAGCGAAGGAGTAACTGAGGATACTGAAGGTGAGAATAAAGATGAATCTGTAAAAAATTCCGAATATAGATCGGATTCAGAATTAAATCATTATTCAGAAAGACTTTCCCAGGGTAAAGTAAACGACAGACGCCTTCAGGACGGCAGCGGAAACATAGCAGTTGAACCTGCCATGAGCCATGAAACCGGTGAAAAGGCATTGCAGCTCGGTATGGACATCGTTCGTGAGCTTAAGGAAGCCGGTTATCAGATCATTTGTACAGGAGAAATGGGAATCGGGAATACCACACCAACGGCAGCATTACTTGCTTATTTCATGGGAAGCAGTGCGGAAGAGGCTGTGGGTTACGGAGCCGGACTCAGTGAAGAAGGGCTTAAAAGAAAACAGGATGTGGTAAGAAGAGCACTGGAGAGACTCGGGAAAGAGCGCGAAGGTCAGGCAGGACTTCAAGACATCGCACAAGATGATTTTAATCGGTTAAATGATGAAGCGGTAAATAAAACCATAGATGTTGTTTCCGGGGAAAAAGTCAAAGTTATTTCGGCAGCAACGGCTAAGGAAGGCCTCTTTCAGATCGGGGGCATGGAAATAGCCGTTATGGCCGGAATGTTCCTTGGTGGAGTTAAATATGAGGTTCCAATTGTGATTGACGGTATCATCTCAACCGCAGCAGCCCTCGGCGCCTATATGATTGATGAGAGAGTCGCGGACTATGCATTGGCATCCCATGTATCGAAGGAAAAGCTTCCACGAAAAGCTCTCGAAAAAATGGGACTTCGTGCCATAATCGATGCAGAAATGTCCTTGGGAGAAGGTTCCGGAGCAGTCCTTTTGATGCCGATACTTTCTTCAGCGGTGGAAGCCTTCAACCGTATGGGGACTTTTTCTGATATAAAGGTAGAAGCGTACCGGAGATTCCAATGATTCAGGAATGCCGAATCAGGTATGATAATATGATTTTATATCCGTAACATAGAAAATGTTATCGTGCAGAAATAATGTTATTTAGTGGTCATGACAGAGAGGCTGAAATAATGTACTATTTGATAACCGGTGGAGCCGGTTCGGGAAAATCTGAATATGCAGAAGATCTGGCGTTTTCACTGACAGAGAATGGTGATAGTCTTTTTTACATTGCCACCATGTTTCCTTATGATGATGAAGAAACGAGAAAGAGGATAGAGAGACACCGGAACCTTAGAGCGGGAAAGGGATTTGTTACCATTGAGCGATCTGTTGAGATATCGAAGGTTTTGGATGAGATAAAAATGTCCGGAAGTGAGAATACAAATGATAATTCAGTTCAGGATTCAATCAGCTTATCTGACTCATGCCGGTATTTGAAATCTTCAATAGTTCTTCTTGAGGATCTCACCAACCTTTATGCCAATGAATGCTACCAAACCAATGGTCACCCGCATAAAATCACTGAGCCTCTCAGAGAACTTGCTGCTAATGTCAAAGCTCTTATAGTTGTCACCAATGAGCTATACTGTGACGGCAATCAGTATCCGGAAGAGACTATGGGATTTCTGAGAGAGTTGGCATTAATAAACCGGAGCATAGCAAAAGACGCGGATAAAGTTTTTGAAGTTGTGGCAGGTATTCCTGTTGGTGTAAAATAAATGCCTTAAAACAATATGTCAGCATCTGATATATAGGAGAGATTGGGCTTGAAAATGATTTTTAAGTTGATTTCCGGGTCAACTATAGTCTTGTATCAAACCTATGCTTGCCTGACTCATGGAGGTGAAAATGAAGGAGATTGTTCCTGAGAGAATATCACTATACAACATTATCGCAGAACTATGCGCTTATCTGGAGTCTGTCGGTAAAAGTCATTTTATCTTCTACAAAAGTCTCTCTGATAAAGAGTTAAGGCGTATTGATGATCGTATCGTTAAAGATACTTTTCTCAGTTTAAGCGATAAAGGAAAGTATCTTCCGATTTTTGAGCCGGATCTCAGTCCTGAGTACGTTGATAAACTCTATAGCTTTAAAGATAAAATATTCGCAGAAAATGACAAAAACGCCGTCATCAGATTTTTACAGGCTCTGGATGAAACTGTTTCCGTGCTTCTATATGATGAACGTGAAATCCTTGAAGGAAACAGGGTTTCCTCAGAAATCAATACAAACAGAGCATCCACGGGGATATCCCTGTTTCCCAAGATGAATTGTGTATGGTCAAGAAAAAACAGGCAGACATTTTCGTACAAACGTATAGACAGTTATCTCAGGTATCTGCTGGTAGTTCAGGATATTCCCGGAATAGAAGCAGAGCATGTATTTATAAAAAAAGGATCATTTCCCATATTCGATAAAACCAAAAAGCTTAATGTTGCAGCTTCTCCTATCAGCGCAAAAACCAATTTTGATCTGAATTATCATGGTTTAGATGATTATCTGGTTTTTGACATTAAATATAATGAATCCAGAATTAAGAGTGATAATGACCTGGTCTGGAAAAAGATCACGGAAGCAGGGAAACACGGGAGTGAACTGATCGTTTTCCCCGAGATGCTTGGAAATCCCATGATGGAGACTTTTATCCGGGATAAACTGAGTACATTGAATGATGAGCAGTTGGAACAGATTCCTGTACTCATGGTTTTGCCATCCTGCAGCGTGGATGGACTGAATTATTCTCCGGTTTTGGACAGATATGGTCATGAGCTCACAAGACAGTGTAAACATAACCCGTTTTTTCATAAGTTAAAACAGGGAGAGTACAGGGAATATCTGAGACCCAATAATAAGATAACCATCTTTCATTATGAAGGCATAGGTCGCTTTGCTGTAATGATATGCAAGGATTTCCTGACCAATGAGTATATGGAACGTATAATGAGAGGATTTATGCTTACAATGATCATATCTCCGGCATATTCAACCGGATCCCATGATTTTAAGCTGTCCCTGGATTTATGTGCACATGATGATTGTAATGTCATCTGGGTCAATACCTGTGCGGCACTGATACCAGGAAAAGAAGATAATTTTGAAAATATCGGATATATCAGAAAGAGAATAAACAGATATCAAAGTGAAGAGGAGGCTACCTATCGGATGAAATCCTGCAGGAAACTGCTGATGGGTGGATGTGATCATAACTGTATCTATTATGACAGCTTTGGGGCAATATAAAAAAGGAGCTTCAAAGATTTTGAGGTTTTCCCGGGCAGATAAAAAAAATGCCGGTCAGAAGAGTTGGGGCTCTTCTGACCGGCATTTTAATTGATTTCATAACGGCCTTGTATCCATTATAAATTATGCGCACCCGGTGCGATCAGATTTTTTTATAGCTTATTTCAGGCGACCTGTTCCAGGTCCGAAGTCATCCTGATACTCATAGAATTTGTTTAGAGAAAGATCTCCGTAAACCCAAAGGAAACAGAAGAGCTGTACTCTGGCGGACATCTTTGCGGTCTTAAGGAGCTCTTTTACTTCCTCCTTGTTAAACCATGCTGCATGGATTTCCTCGGTGTCCGAATCAATTCCCTGTATTTCACCGTCAACGATGGCTATAATGCAGGAAGTGGATTCGTTGGAAATGCCGATGGCATTGAAGCTGCTTGCCAGACGGACTATACGCTTAACGAAGTGAAGACCTGTTTCTTCCAACAGTTCGCGCTTTGCGGCTTGAGTTGGAGTCTCGCCTTCATCAATGAGGCCTGAAGGGAAATTATATACCCAGTCACCAACAGCCGGGCGGAACTCCCTGTTAAGCAGGATACGATTATGATCACGGGAAATACCGATTATACTTACGGTTTTACTTCCCCAGCTGGAAAGCTCTTCCAGTGATGTGATATGTGGATTGCGGCTTGCCATTTCATAAGTTATTTCTTTATGATCATCGGTTTCATACAGGACATCATACCTGTGAAGAAACTGTCCGCCTTCAATGTGCTTAATACCTTTGAACTCCATATAAACCTCCCCATTGCTTAAAAATGTCACATTGTTTAGTAGTCGGCTGCTTCACCCAGAAAAACGTACATTGAAGGGCTGATACAACCGGGATATAAATAATTTTTGGATCACGAATCCTAAGTGCATCACTTGGACTTATATTTCATAATATATATAATAAACTCATATGGCCTAAAAATATACCTAAAAATAAACGGTTTGTTAATTTTTTATCACCGACATATTTATTATGTGTTGAGCTTATAGAGGAGAATCGGCTAAATGACAGATTCATTTATTATCGCTTTTTCAACCTATTCAAGGATTCCCATGCCGAAAGCAGACTGGAATGAAAAGAGCATGAAGTATGCCATGTGCTTTTTTCCTTTGGTCGGGGTGGTCATTGCATTTTTGGAGCTTTTTATATGGCGGCTGGCTGGATTTATCAAAACTTATAACATGATTACGGCATTTTTTTTGCTTTTGGTTCCTGTGGCAGTGACAGGAGGCATACATCTTGACGGGCTTTTCGATACAGAGGATGCACTTCACAGCTACGGTGACAGAGAGAAGAAGCTCTCCATATTGAAGGATCCCCATGTGGGAGCCTTTGCTGTGATCTTTGGGGTAATGTATATGCTTGGAGCCTTTGCACTAGCAACAGAGATAGACATAGAAGCGCTGATTGCCGTGTGTTTCAGTTTTGTGATTTCAAGAGAGCTAAGCGGACTCAGTGTTGTCAGCTTCCCGAAGGCAAAAAAGGACGGAATGGTCAGTGAGTTTTCAGATAGTGCGGATAAGAATGTGAAGACTGTGCTTCTGGCAGAGCTTGTGGTGACGGTTCTTTGTATGTTTTTGTTTTACATATTTGGGAATATTGAGCTTGCGTATCCGGCAGTGACATTGGCAGCTGCAGTGATTTCATTTCTTAGATATCGATACAGGATAGTGCCTCAGTTTGGAGGAACCACAGGGGATCTTTGCGGATATTTTCTGTGTAATTGTGAGTTTTTGATTCTGTTTTCAAATATCTTAGTCTGGAAGATCATGGATCTTAGATGACGTTTGTGGAGGAAAATATGATTCTTATCATAGGCGGAATGTGTCAGGGAAAGCATGACTTTTGTAAAAGCGAGTTTCCTGATGCTGAAGTGAAAGAACATTATGAAGAGAAGGTTCGTGAGAATCTGAAGGAAGGCAAAGATCCGGTTTCTGAGGCGGAGAAGTGGCTTGATGAAATATCAGCCACTATGGAAATTGATGGTACTGATACAGCCGTTCATTTATCCATGGATTCTGAGAACCGGTTTAAGGAACAAAATCCACGGGAACTTGTCATCATCATGAACGAAGTAGGATCCGGGGTTGTACCCATGGACAAGGATGAACGGGAATGGCGTGAGGCAGCTGGACGAGTCAGTTGCTTGTTTGCTAAGAGAGCCGACAGAGTTTACAGGTTACTTGCAGGGATTCCTCAGAGATTGAAATAACCTTATCAAAACACATCAGGATGACTTGAAAAATATAAAACATAATTTAGACGGGAAATAAAATGTACGAACGTATAATAATTCTTATCATGGCACTGATACTTGACCTTGTTTTCGGAGATCCCCATAACTGGTTTCATCCGGTTATGGCTATGGGACGAGCCATCGAGTGTCTGGAAATAATTCTGAGAAAAATGTTTAAGCTTTCCGAAGAAGCGGAAGAGGATAAAGAAAAAAAGTGCATTGCCGGCGGGATACTTGTAGTGATAATGCTGGTGGTATTTACAGCGATACCCCTTACCATAATCCACATAAGCCGCATGTTCGGGGAAAACATTTCCTGTGCCATAAGTGCGTTTCTCGCGTACCAGATGCTGGCCATGAAGCAGCTAAAGATAGAATCAATGAAGGTGTTCAAGGCGCTTCAAAGAAAAGATCTAAAGGGTGCCAGGGAAGCAGTTTCCATGATCGTCGGAAGAGATACAAAACAGCTTAACGAATCCGGAATCACAAAAGCGGCGGTAGAGACCGTGGCTGAAAATGCCTCCGACGGAGTTGTAGCGCCGCTCCTTTTCATGATGGTTTTCGGAGTCGCCGGCGGCTGGTTCTATAAGACAGTGAATACCATGGACTCCATGATTGGATATAAAAACGAAAAATATCGATATTTTGGTACCGCGGCAGCCAGACTTGATGACATACTGAATTTTATTCCGGCGAGAGTGACCGCACTTTTCATGGTAATAGCCTCAGCTTTTCTTAACCTCAACTGGAAAAATGCCTTCAAAATCTGGATGCGTGATGCAAAGAAGTCTACGAGCCCGAACTCAGGGCAAACTGAAGCAGTTATGGCAGGAGCCCTGGGAGTAACCCTCCTTGGTGATGCGTGGTACTTCGGAAAGCTTGTAAAAAAACCGGAAATCGGAGACAGGCTCCATGATATAAAGCCGGAGGATATCGAAACCGCCAACAGAGTGATGTATCTCTCAGTATTCATGATTTATGTTATAGGGATTTTGATTATTAAAGAGGTAATGGTGAGATTTGGACTGATATGATTTTCTTTTAGGTAAAATGAAAGTAAAATAATCGGATTAAAAGTAATATGTGTAATGCTTGTGCATACTATATCAATGGTATACATTAAAGGAAATACTTCATAATTCCGATTCTAACCGATTGGAATTCCAATCGGTTAGAACCAAACGTGGAAGACTTATATTAATTCCAAAGCTTTTGAAGGATGGTGATTCAAATGCTGATTAAAGAATTGAGAAAAATCACTGGATTGTCACAGGCCGATTTCGCAAAAAAGTTTCATATTCCGGTTGGGACATTATCTCATTGGGAGCAGGGAGTAAGAACTCCACCAGACTATGTGGTTTATATGCTTTCAAGAATTATCTATATGGAACGAGAGCAGTATCAAAAGAGAAGATATGATTTTACATAAGATTTGTATTGATGCAGCGGTAGAAAGGACAATGTTTAAATGAAGACATTTAATACAAGTGCAGTATGTATACCTGAAAAACACTACATGGTGGATCTCTCTGAGAGGGTAAAAGAAATAAAGAAGATGGTTGATGCAGGTAAGTATTTTACCATTAACAGGGCAAGGCAGTATGGAAAAACTACAACTCTTAATGCTCTTTCCAGATATTTAACAGCAGAGTATGAAGTTCTAAATTTGAGTTTTGCGGCTATCGGTGCTGCCGGTTTTAAAACAGAAGAAGAGTTTGTAAGGGCGTTTTGTCGCCAGATAATAAGGCGAAGCAAGGCAGGCTTCTTAATTCCCAATAATATCAAAAAACAATTAGAGGAATATGTGGCAAGAAAAGAGGATAAAGCTAAACTAGATGAAATGTTTGATACATTGCTCGATTGGTGCGATGAGTCCGAACGAAAGATTGTTATGATCATAGATGAGGTGGATAGTGCAACCAATAATCAGGTTTTTTTGGATTTTCTGGCACAGCTTAGGGATAACTATATAAACAGAGATACTATAGGAATAAAGACATTTCACTCTGTTATCCTTGCAGGGGTCACAGATATAAAACATCTTAAAAGTAAGATACGCGAAGAGTCTGAAGCAAAGCAGAATAGTCCATGGAATATAGCATCAGATTTCGATATTGACATGAGCCTGTCAGAGAACGGAATCAAGGGAATGTTAGATGAGTATGAGAAAGACCATCATGTGAGGATGGATACTGCAGAAATTGCAAAACTAATTCATGACTATACAAGTGGGTATCCATTCCTTGTCAGCAGGATATGTGAACTTTTGGATACTGTAATTTCCGGCAGTATGAGTTTAAATGAAGTGTGGTCCGCAAGAGGAATTGATGAGGCTGTAAAACTTATTCTCAGTGAGAAAAATACGCTTTTTGAGTCATTGACAAAAAATCTAAATAACTACCCGAATTTAAGGGCATCAATTCGAAGCATCCTGATGGAAGGCACTAAAATTACCTGGAATGCCTTTCAGGATGAATTGGATCAGATGCAGATGTATGGGCTTATAAAAAACGATCATAATACAGTCCGAGTCTCAAATCGTATTTTTGAGATAATGCTTTACAATTTGTTCCTTTCCGATGAAGAGTTAAAGAGTAATGTCTTTTCACGTGAAGGTGAGCTTGCAAAAAATCAGTTTATTGAAGATGGGATAACAATGCAAACACAACAAAAACTTTCGTTTACATCCGATTATATGGAAGGGGCACATCCTGAGATATTGAAAAGACTGACAGAGACTAATCTGTTGAAAACCACAGGATATGGTATGGACGAGTTTTCTGAAGCTGCCAGAGATAAAATAAGAGCAGCCTGTGAGGCTCCGGAGGCGGATGTATATTTTCTTGTTGGGGGAACTCAGGCTAATGCTACAATGATTGATGCAATGCTTCGTCCATATCAGGGTGTAATGGCGGCAAAAACCGGTCATATAAGCGGACATGAAGCAGGCGCTATAGAGGCAGGAGGCCATAAGGTACTGGAGCTTCCTCATCATAACGGAAAGCTTGCAGCGGAAGATATAAAAGAATGCATCAAACGATATCAGGAAGATGATAACAGAGACCATACCGTTATGCCGGGAATGGTTTATATTTCACACCCAACGGAGTATGGGACATTATATTCACTCAGCGAACTTAAGGATATCAGCGAGATATGCAGGGCTTATGATATTCCGCTTTATCTGGATGGCGCAAGACTTGCTTATGCTTTGGCGTGTCCTGAGAACGATGTGACTCTTCCTGATCTGGCAAAGCTCTGTGACGCTTTTTATATTGGTGGCACCAAGTGCGGAGCCTTGTTTGGAGAGGCAGTAGTCATCCCTCAGCATGATCGTATACCTCATCTTTTTACCATTATAAAACAGCATGGTGCCCTTCTTGCCAAGGGACGCATTGCGGCGATACAGTTTGAAACATTATTTACTTCTGATCTTTACAGCAGGATAGGAGAGACTGCTATTAAGGCCGCTGACAGGATACGGAAAGCGCTTGAAGAAAAGGGCTATGTTTCTCCGATTTCTTCCCCCACAAATCAGATTTTTGTTACTTTGGAAGATAAAAAGGCATCTGAGCTGAAAGAGAAAGCCGGGCTTGGTTTTTGGGAAAAGCCGGATGATAAGCACACGGTTTTACGTATTGTTACCAGCTGGGCTACAGAGGATGAAGATGTAGACAGACTTATCGATATTCTTTGATGGAGGACTGTTTAATTGAATTACAATCATGGAGGAGACATATACGGAAATAAGGTTACGCTGGATTTCTCTGTGAATATAAACCCTCTTGGGATGCCGGAATGCGCAAAGGAAGCTGCCGTAATAGGTGTAGAACTAAGCACCGGCTATCCTGATTGGGAGCAGAGGGAGCTTAGACATGCGTTATCGAAATATCTCGATGTACCCGGAGAAGATATACTTTTTGGCAACGGGGCTTCGGATCTGATCTATCGACTTATGATGGTGCTGAAGCCAAAAGAGGTTCTGGTTCCGGACCCATCATTTTCTGAATACAGATCAGCGGCGGAAAAAGCCGGTGCAAAGGTTCTGGACTTTATTCTAAAGGAAGAGGATTCCTTTCGCTTTACGGATGATGCAGTGGCTGCCTTTATTGACAGAATAGAGCACCTGGCAGCAGGGTCTGCCGTTTTTTTATGTAATCCGAATAATCCCGATGGAAGCATGATTCCAAAGCGGATGCTCCTTCGCATTTATGAAGTCTGCGAGAAGAAATCTATATGGCTCATAGTGGATGAATGTTTTCTGCCATTCAGTTCCCGTGAAGAAGAGTATTCGTTGATTCCTAACATCAGGAAAAGAGCAAATGAATTAACAGACAGCAGTTTTGATGATCATGAGAACGAGAATAGGGATGATGATCATCTCATCGTCCTCCGGGCATTTACGAAGATATATGGTATGCCGGGGCTAAGACTTGGATATCTGGTCACTGAGAATCCGGATCTGATCAGAAAAATAAGAGAAGCTATGTCACCATGGGAGATTAATACACCGGCGCAGATGGCGGGTGTGGCAGCTCTTTCGGATGGCGATTATCTCAAGGAAACGAGACGAATGATAAAAGAAGAACGGAAATATCTGATAGATGAAATCCTGAGAAACGGACTTGCTGAAAGGATATATAATCCCGATTCAGAAGCTAACTTCATTCTTTTCAAAGTTTCGTGCAATTCAAAAGACCTTAAGTACAAATTGAAGGAAAAAGGGATACTGATAAGAGACTGCAGCGATTTTTCAGGGCTTGATGGAAGATTCTTCAGGATCTGTGTCCGCAGGCATGAGGAAAATGCTGAGTTGATAGAGACATGGAAGAACATAAAAAATGTAGCTTGTAAAGGTTTTAATAATATAAATAATATGCTTTAGATTCCTCAGAAATCAGGAATACATTGGCATTGCTTTGAATTTTTATCGACGTTTTACGGACAAAGAAATTAACGAAAAAAGGGAGGGAGTTTGTTTCATATGACAGGGATTAAAAAAATTATAACCGGTTTTCTTACATTGACAGTCTCCGGCCTGATGCTTACAGGCTGCAACACGGACATGACAAAGGGGCTGAGGGAGCATTATACAAAAGAAGAAGCTTCGGATGAACTTAAGACCGGAGCGGAAAAGATGGAAGAATGGATAGGCAAAAACTGTCCCGATGGAAAGGCTGTATCTATGGAAAACAGTTTCTGTCAGCTTACCGGCGGTCCCATATTCCTGACCGGTTTTGTTGAAGGAGAGTTTTCAGACGGCAGGGAAACCTACGATTACCTCATGAATGTAGAGAATGGGGAACTGTATCTTGACCCGGGAGGGGAAAAGAGACAGGAGTTTTATGATGAATGCCGGGCTCTTGTGGAAGAGGGTCTCGGAGTAGATGAATTAATCATGGATAAGTCTGAATACAGCAATATGTCATTCGTGCTCTCAATGGGAATGGAAGACCGGATCATGGTTGATGAGGCCCATAAGCCGGGAGCCGAAACAGACGATAAACTGAAAAAAGGTGCACTGGGATTCTGGCTTACTAATATAGAGACTCATGGGTATCTTCCGGCCTCTCTTGTACTTTCCGACGGAGAAGTACGTGATTTTGTCAGAGACAGAGATCGAAAAGATCTGATCGTTGTCGGGATGAATGTTTATGTACCGGAAGAGACAGATCTGTCGATTTATACAGTTGATAATATAGAAAGTATCGAAAAAGAATACGGTTTATATTTTGAAAGACTGATTTTAAATACAGATAAGGAGCAGTTGGATTTCAATCAAAACGGAGATGAAAGAAATGTTTCTATATCAAAGAATGAGAAATAAAAGACGACTGTTTTTTGCAGGTCTCATAGTTGTGATCTTCCTTGTGTCCTGCGGTTTTTCCAGCTGCCGCGGTCCTCAGTATGAGGAAGGTGACAAGACAAACCTGGAAGAAACAGGCAAAAAACAGATGCAGGAATGGCTGGATCAGCATATGAAGGGATCTCAGGTTCTGTCTTCCGAAGGATATGTAATTATGATCCCCAGCGGTCCCCACTATCTTACAGACCTTGTTACGGGAACATTCTCCGATAAGGGTGAAACCCGGGACTATCTCGTAGATACAAGATCAGACGGGGTATATATCGCATATGACAACACCCTGTTTAACGAAGTGTGTCAGGATTACGTTTTTGAAATATTGAATCTTGAAGATTTTCGTGAAGACTGTAATGTAGACAGACTGAGCACCGGATTTCGTATCCCGGCAGGGGGCAAAAAAAATGTTTACAGAGAAACATTTGTAAACGAAGTCTGGCTTCCGGGAGAACTTGTCCTGAAGCTGGAGGAGGCCGCCAATGATGATGTTCTGAAAATCCTTGAGGAATTTGTACGAAATAAGGACAACAGACAGTTGATCGAGATAGGAGGTTCCATCAGAGTTCCTGATGAAGCTGTCCTTGAGAAATACAATCTGGATTTTTGGGTGAAATCGCGGGAAGAAGACGGATTATTCTTTGAAAATTTTGACCTTTCGGATTCTTTTGAAGATATAGCTACTTACAGCGGTCGGGCAGTTTACCACAGATACGGTTTCCACAAGGTGGATGAACCGGATATTCGTATCCGTATGAAGGAAACCTATTGGGTTGAGAAGGAAGAAAAGGGAGAAATAAAGGTGATAGAAGGCAGGGACAGTGATTTTAATGACCTGTCATTCCAAAAAACAAATGACGGGTACCTCATTACTTTCCCTGACCGGGAACATACCTTTGATTTTTCAATATATGCAGACAAAGATTCTGAGTTCCTGAAACACGAATACCACAGCCATGAGGACCGTGAAGCATATAAGAGCCCGGGATCAGTGATCAGCGGTGACAGATATTTTGAAAATGATCTTTACTGGAAAGAAGCAGGGGAGGAAGGCTTCCTTTTAACAGGCAGTGATGGAATCAGAAAGCTGTTTTTCGGAGGAGAAGAGCTGATCCCAAGAAGTGATTTCCAGGGAAACACTGATTAAATCAGCGCTTTACTAAGTGGATTTTCAGGAGCTTTACGAATTAATAAAAGGGACAACAAAGGTTGAAAAACATGCGCTTACATAGGAGACTAAAATGAATTTGGATTTTTTTATACCGAGGTCAGCTGATGCTGAAAGAATAGCCCCTTTTTATTATATGAGACCCAATAAGGCATGTGACAGCGGTGTAATTGATACTTTTATATGGAGAGAAAGTTACGATATCCGGGTATCTATAGCAGATGATAAAGCGTTGCTGATTCTGATGAAAAGTGATGGAGAGTGCTTTTCGGCCATGCCTTTTTGTAAAGAGGAAGATCTTCAATACTATTTTTCTGTCATTGAAAAGTATTTTAACGAGGTTTTGAAGAAGCCGTTAAAAATGTATCTTGCTGACGAAGAAGCTGTAGAGACATTGGCCTTAAAAGATGATCCGCGTTACTATGTGAAAGAGGAAGCTGATCTTAAGGATTATCTCTATAAAGGAGATGATCTCAGAAATCTTTCGGGTAAAAAATATCATAAAAAGAAAAATCTTGTGAACAAGTTTTTAAAAGAATATGAAGGAAGATGGGAATACAGGACACTCCGCTGCAGTGACAGGGAAGATTTGCTTGATTTTCTTGATAAATGGTATGAAAAACGCACAGAAGATGAAAAAGAAACCGGAGATGCTCTGGAATATGAAGTTATAGGTATCCATGAGATGATGAAGGAATGCTTTTCTCTAAAAGAATTCAGAGCAGGCGGCATCTTTATAGACGGTCACCTTCAGGCCTTTTCATTGGGAGCTTTAAATCCGAGGGAAAATATGGCCTGCATAGCTATAGAGAAGGGTAATTCCGAAATACCCGGGATTTATCAGGTCATAAACCAGCAGTTTCTGATACATGAGTTTCCGGATGCAGAGCTTATAAACCGGGAGGATGATATGGGGCTTCCGGGACTCAGAAAAGCAAAAGAAAGTTATAATCCTATCGGCTATGAAAGAAAATACATGGTACTGCAGAAGGACTTTAAAGGCTGATATGAAGTATTAACACCATGAACTCACCGTACAGCAGTGAGAGGATGTGGGGAAGCTCCCTGTGTTAATGCTGATTTTTATCAAAGTATCGGAGTGTTGACAGATCCCAAAGAGCAATGTGCAGAATTGATATATCCGGAGGTGCCATAGGGACATGGGAAATATCTGTATGAACGGAATTTGTGTATTAACAGAAAAAGATCAGAAATATGAAACAAAAGCTCTTTATGAGGAAGTCTTTCCAGATGACAAGGGACCGTTTTCTGACTGGTACTATGAGGACAGGTGTAGTGATAACATCATAGTATGCAGGAAGGAGAATGGCGAAGCTGTTGCCATGTCGCATCTGAATCCACTCACTGTTGGCGGTAAAAACGGACAAACGGCTGAAATATATTACATATATGCTGTGGCTACAAAAAAAGAATACCGCCACAAGGGGTATATGACGGATGTATTAACAAAGAGCTTTGAGATACTTCGGGATAAGGGAGTGCCCTTTTGTTTTCTCATTCCTGTTTCGGAATCTCTTTACCGGTCTTTTGGATTTTATACTGTTTCAAAATTTACATTTGAGCGTATACAGGATTTTTCCCGGGTCGTTGCAAACTATGATTTATATATCATGGAAGATGAGAATTATGTCAGAAGAGCCCGTAAAGAGGATGAGTTATGTGAAAACCGCGAGGATGGTCTCCCAAAGGATCCAAATATTATGGTGAAGATCATTTCCGAAAAATCTTTTGTAAAATTCAGTGGTCTTTCGGAGGATGTTAATGAAACAGAAATGATTGACTGGCTCAGAAATCAAAGGATATATATAGCTGAAGCTGTGTGATGAGATACAGGTATCCCGATGCAACAAGAAAAAACGGGTAGTCTCAAGTTAAAGATTTGAAAGGGCAAAGGATTTTGGAACAGAAGATAAAAGCTAAAGCGATCATGATACAGGGAACAATGTCCAATGCCGGGAAAAGTCTCATTGCGGCAGGACTGTGCCGTATCTTCAGGCAGGATGGGTACAGAGTTGCACCCTTTAAATCTCAGAATATGGCTCTTAACAGCTTCATAACCGATGAAGGCCTCGAGATGGGAAGAGCTCAGGTGGTTCAGGCGGAGGCAGCAGGTGTTAAGCCATCGGTTTTAATGAATCCGATTCTTTTGAAGCCTACAACAGATGTCGGTTCTCAGGTGATTATTAATGGAAAAGTCAGCAGCAACATGACCGCAAGGGAATATTACAGGCATAAAAAAGTTCTCATACCTGTTGTGAAAGAAGCCTATGAAAAGCTGGCTTCGGAGTATGACATAATCGTTATAGAGGGAGCCGGAAGTCCCGCGGAAGTAAACCTTCGAGACGATGATATCGTAAATATGGGCATGGCGGAGCTTGCGGATGCGCCGGTGCTTCTGGTTGGTGATATCGACAGGGGAGGAGTGTTTGCGCAGCTTTACGGAACCATAGCACTGCTGGAAGAACATGAACAGGCGCGCATAAAAGGACTGATAATCAACAAATTTCGGGGAGATAAGACAATTCTTGATCCGGGTTTAGATATCCTGAAGGAAAAAACCGACAAGGACATCCTGGGAGTTGTGCCTTATATGGATGTGGTGATAGATGATGAAGACTCGCTGTCGGATCAGTTGAGGTCCGGAAAATACATAAGAAAGATGTCAGGCCCCCAAATATATAAAGAAACGGAAGGCGGTAATGGAAATAGTTTGGAGGATGTTTTGGGAGATGACAACGAAACTATGGTTTCGTTTCCTGACATAGCTGTTATCCGCCTGCCCCGCATCAGTAATTTCACGGACTTCACGGCGCTTTCTATGGAACCGGAAGTTTCTCTCAGATATGTTTCAAATGTGAGAGAACTCGGAGAGCCTGATGTGATCATTATCCCCGGAACGAAAAGTACCATCAGAGATATGGAGTGGCTGAGAGCCACGGGGCTTGAGGCAAAGCTGATGCAGAAGCACCATGCAGGCACACTTATCATAGGAATCTGCGGTGGCTATCAGATGCTTGGGGAGCGGATCATTGATGAAAAGGGTGCGGAGACCGGCATCGGAACTGAGACGAAAGGTCTCGGATTACTGCCGGTAGTCACAGAGTTTGCCGAAGAAAAGACTAGAACCAGAGTGACATTTGAACTTCAGGGCTTAGGTGGATCGTTCGAGACATTAAACGGAAAAACAGTCAGTGGCTATGAAATCCATATGGGAAAAACCGGAGATATTGCGGCATCAAATGGTTTAAGCGTTGATGCATTAAAGAATGAGCAGACAGAGACCACTGAGAAAGAACAGGATTTCGGGAATTGCCTTTTTACATGTTGTGACAATGTTTTAGGCACCTACGTTCATGGCTTCTTTGATTCTGATGAACTCCGAAAGGCATTTCTGGATATATTTTACAGAAAGAAGGGAATCAATCCCGACAAAATCGAAATATCAGAGCGAAGCTATAGGGAGTTCAAGGAGGAACAGTACGACAAACTTGCTGCAATTTTGAGAGATTCATTGGATATGGAAAAGATATATAGTATGATTCTATAAAGTTAAGGTTTTGAAACAAATGTGTTTCGAGATTTCCTGAGGCATCTTAACAGATATGAAGATGGCTCAGGGATTTATAGCAGTGATCAATAGAAATTGACTGAAGGTTTACAGATGGTTCACATTTATCATGGAAATGGAAAGGGGAAAACCAGTGCGGCGGTAGGGGCAGCCATCAGGGCGGCAGGACACAACATTCCTGTGGTGTTTTGTCAGTTCCTTAAGGACGGCATGTCCGGAGAAATCAGTGTACTTGAGAAGATACCGGGTATACTGGTTCTTTTTCCTGAGCATTTTTACGGGTGGACTTCAAAGATGACCCCGGAAGAGCTTGCTGCCACAAGAAAAGACTGTGACGAGATGTTCGGCAAGGCCATCAGAACCATGACCATGATCCTGCAGAATCAGCCAAAGGCATTGAAAGCTTTTGAGGAAAGACGAAAAAAATCCGGAATCATAACCAGAGATGTGAAAAGGCCGGATATAGTTGCACTTTTTGTGTTTGATGAGATTCTTGATGCTGTAAATAAAGAGCTTCTGGATCAGGATATGCTGGCAAGGTTTCTTCTTCAGCTGCCGGAATATGTGGAAGTGATCCTGACTGGGAGAAACCCTGACATTACCATTCTTTCCATGGCTGATTATGTGACGAATATGGTAAAGGACAGGCATCCTTACGATGACGGGATTAAAGCAAGGGTCGGAGTGGAGAAATAGAAGGCAGGAGATTTTGGAGTACAAATATCCTTATCATAAAGATATGGATAAAAGGGATTCCGAAAAAATGACTTTAAGATGATTAAGTTTGAACACGTTGAACCAAGGGACATAGAACGACGGAGCATGGAAATCATCCGGGAGGAGCTTTCCCGCAGGGGAGTCAGGCTCCCTGAGACGGAGGCACCGGTGATTGAGAGGTGTATCCATACCTCCGCGGATTTTGATTATTATGAAAATCTGGTTTTCTCCGCTAATGCAGTAGACCGGATGAGAGCTGCACTTTCGGCGGGAGCTGTCATAGTTACCGATACTGAGATGGTGAAAGCTGGCATCAGTAAGGTGACTACGGCAAAATACGGTTGTGAGATTCGTTGTTTTATGTCGGACCCTGAGGTGGCTTCGGAAGCAAAAGCAAAAGGTGTAACAAGGGCTACGGTCAGCATGGAACACGCCGCGATACTCGCAAAGCAACTTCCGATAACAGAGATATCTGTTCAGAAAAAATCAAAGGAATTTATTCCTTCATCGAACACATCAAAAAATAAGAGTGGATCAACAGGCTCATTTTCCAATATCATTTTTGCCATCGGCAATGCCCCCACTGCCTTGATAGAACTGGAAAGACTTATACGTGAGGAAAATCTGAGACCTGCGGGTATCATCGCCGTTCCCGTTGGCTTCGTAAATGTGGTGGAAGCAAAGGAACTGATCTGGGAGCGCAGAAATTCCGAAGAATATAAAGATATTCCTTTGATAGTTGCAAGAGGTCGAAAAGGCGGCTCAAACATTGCAGCAGCAATAGTAAATGCTTTGCTGTATGGAATCGCTGATTGATATAAACATCAGTTATGCAAGAATTGCTAAAGAGGAAAGACAAAACGACATCGCATAAATGGTACAATGATTTGAGGGTTTTTATAGTAGTATCAAGAGGTATTCCATGGCAGACAGAATATTTGATTTCAACAAAATAGATGACAATAAAGATCAAATCACAGGATCAGACGTAGACAGCTCTTTGGTCACATGGCAGATTGTGGAGAGAGATGACAAGGAACTAAGTGCAGACTGTCCCATAATGGTTCTTTCCGAGGAGAAGGAAAAGCTTCCGAAGCATGCGGCAGGAGTTTTCGTGAACCCTGTCAGGGGGACATCATTTGCCTATACGGAAGGAAAAGTTGAAGCAGATGTAAGCGGCAAGGATAAGGATGGCAGGGACCTTAATCACCATATCCTTAAGATTGATAAAAGGTTCATTGACCTTGAGAAGTGGCTTGGAGAGAATCATGTTTCAGTAAGGCTTAGCGGTGAGAGCAGGGAGGAAGGCTATTGTGTATACAAGATCCGGGCTGTGACTCCCGACGGGAAAAACATTCAATCCGACAGAGACAGCTTTCTGCAGCTTATCATTGAGAGGCTTAAAGAAAGCAAGGCTCCTGACGATGAGGAACCAAATGATGAAATGACTGAGGTCGGACATCAGGATCTCAGAGATATAAATTCCATGCTGAATTTCCTTGCCTGCGCTAAGAAAACACTTCCGAAGAACATGCAATCCTGGGCGGACAGAAACATTGACCTTATCAGGTCCAAGACCATCACCCCTGAGGAGCGACGCCACGCGGAGAGAGCTCTCCAGATGGTTCTCAACATTCAGTGGAAGGGCGAATATTTCGCTGCTATCGATCCTGTCAGAGCACGTCAGATCCTGGATGAAGAACTTTACGGACTGGAGCGGGTGAAGCAGCGCATCATGGAGACCATCATTCAGATAAACAGAACCCACACGCTGCCGTCTTACGGACTGCTTCTTGCGGGACCTG
Organism: Oribacterium sp. FC2011; assembly: GCF_000701645.1. NCBI lineage: Bacteria > Bacillati > Bacillota > Clostridia > Lachnospirales > Lachnospiraceae > Oribacterium > Oribacterium sp. FC2011. The sequence continues at coordinate 110,586 of NZ_JNJM01000012.1, read as the reverse complement.
CGGGTATAGGAAAATCCCAGCTTGCCTATGCGGTTGCGAGAATTCTGAGACTTCCATGGACCAGCCTCGATATGAGTGCCATACATGACTCGGAGGCGCTGACCGGTAGTCCCCGGGTTTATGCCAATGCCAAGGCCGGGCGCATTATGGAGGCATTCTCACAGAGCGGCTCCAGCAATATAGTTTTTATCATTAATGAGCTTGATAAGGCGGATCAGAACAGCATTAACGGAAATCCGGCGGATGCCCTTCTGACCCTTCTCGATAATATCGGCTACACGGACAATTACATCGAATGCCGTATACCCACAAACGGAGTTTATCCGGTGGCTACGGCCAATGACAAGTCCCGTATATCAGACCCACTCATGAGCAGATTCGCGGTTATCGATATTCCGGATTACACCCCGGATGAGAAAAAAATCATATTCCAAAAGTTTTCGCTGCCTAAGGTGCTTAAACGCATGGGTATGAGACCGGAGGAGTGCGTGGTGGATGACAGAGCAATAAGCGTGATCCTGGAAAAATACAGAGATACCACCGGATGCCGTGACCTTGAGCAGGCGGCGGAGCATCTTGCGGCCAATGCGCTGTACCAGATTGAAACCACGGGAGTGGATGCGGTGACATTTGACGCACATACTACCAGGAGGCTGTTGTTCTGATGGTTAGCCTGAGTTATATGTGACTTCCATTCGGCAGAAAACAACTTGATGATATCACAACCATTTTTGTATAATGATTTTATCCGGGGAGAAACTGACCATATCAGTTCTTCCATAGCATCGGGTTTTTTGAGAGCATGAGGTTCGAAATGAAATTCACGATTAAAAATGAGTTGGAGAACAGAATACGTATACGCCTGAAGGATGGAAAGCTGGATTACGTCAAGGATCAGAGACTTTCCTATGCCATTCGGAAAATCAAGGGCGTAAAAGAGGTTCGCGTATACAGAAGGACCGGTGGTGTTGCCATTGGTTTTGATTCCAAAGTTCTGCCAAAAGACAAACTGATAACGGCATTGGAGAAGATCAAGCTTAAGAAAATATGGGTTCCTGAAGACGAATTCGTTGATGAGTCAAAGATAAGCCTCGAAGAGATTAAAGAGAGACGTCTTACTCCGGATGCCAAAAGGAGAATAAGAGAAAAGATTGCGCTTGAGACTGTGGCAGATATGGTTCTGCCCCTGCCGCTTCAGGTGGGATACCACTTCTTCCAGCTGGTAACACTGAAATCTCTGTAATTACAAGCAATGAGATGGTAAATGCCTGTAATGTTTCCGTTTGAGGATCAGAGGCGTGGTATTTACAGTAAAAAGAATATAAAATGAAGGGAAAGGGCCCGACGGTGGATGCCGGCGGGCTTTGATTGTTTAAATGAAGAATTCGAAACTCAGAACTGCGTTGTTCCTGCATATCATCATAGTATTGATGGAAATCATCATAACTAACTACGTATATGCAACCCGCAACGGACTTGAAATGTTTTATCACTATACGGAAGTATCAAATTTCCTGTGTTTACTGAGCAGTGGGGCGTTTGTTCTTTTTATGTTGCCGGCGCTTTCCAAAGGGAGGACCAGCGGGTTTGTTTCTACCTATATGATGCAGCATTATAAGGGATCCGACGAGCTTCCCGCCTGGCTCATTACCGTGAGATATGTGGTTGTATGCAGTCTTATGCTGACCTTTTTTATCGTACTTGCAGTACTTGGACCAAAAAAGGGATTTGATGAGGAGCTGTTCAGCGGAGTTCATCCATTGGATCACTTTTTTGTGCCGTTAATGTCTCTGTTTTCGTTTTTGTTTTTGGAGGATAAGGCGACACTTCCCAAGGCTGCCCCGGTTTGGACTTTGATACCTACAGCTGTATATGCGGTGATAATGCTTATATTAAACGCTGCCCGCATCACCGTTGGACCTTACTTCTTCCTCCGAGTATATGAACAGCCCGTCATCAAGACCATTATCTGGGTAGTGGTTGTCATGGGAATAAATTATCTGCTGTCATGGCTGGTTTGGAAGGCTTATAATGGCAGGGTAAAATCAGTACAACAGGGAAAGTAAAACGAACATGTTGACGGATCAAAGCTTTAATTAATGATCCGATATAGTATGGATTTAGTAACAGCAGGAGAAATAAATGATTTTATACATGACTTCAACCCCGGGTGGGTTTGACCGCCGTACAGGGTTACCGGAAAAGCTTGATAACAGAAATCAGTTTGTGGACAGGCTTAAGAATGACTGGAAGGATCACAGCAAAGGGCTTCTCATTTCTTCGGATCCTAAAAATTCCGAGATGAATACAGCCATGGCACAGACATATCTTGATGCTTTCAATAAATCAGGGCTCAGTATGGATTCCATTGATGTTCTTGATGCCAGAGATGAAAAAATCGTTGAGATCCTTGCGATCTATGATGTGGTTATCCTTGCGGGAGGTCATGTCCCCACGGAGAACGCCTGGTTCCATAAGATAAAGCTTAAGGAGTGGATCAAAGGCTTCAGGGGCATAGTCATAGGAGTAAGCGCCGGAACCATGAACTGCGCAGACATTGTATACGCACAGCCGGAGCTTGAAGGTGAATCAAAGGATGCCGGTTATAAGCGTTTTCTGGAAGGCCTTGGGCTTACGGATACCAATGTTATCCCTCATTACGATCAAACCATCGATGCCATGCTGGATGGAAAAAAGCTGTTTGAGGAGATAACCTATCCGGATAGTACAAACAGAGCTTTTTATTGTCTGACTGACGGAGCTTACATTAGAAAAGACACAGTTACCAATAAGGAAATGCTTTATGGGGAGTCATATCTCATTGCAGACGGAGAAATCGGACTCATCTGTAAAAACGGAGGGGAGTTTGAGATTCCGACACGTGTGGATGTGAGAAAGCCGGTATTTCTTGCGGCAGTGACATTGACACTGGGAGGACTTATAGGAGCGGCGATCACCAGGTATTTTATTAAGCATGAGGATTGAGCATTCGGGAGGAAATTATGGACGTTGAGACAGTAATGTCAGCCCTTCGCCAAAAGGCGCTGAAGGATGAAGGATTTCAAAAAGAGCTTTTGGCGACGAAAAAGGAGAAGAATCCACTTGCTGCTTTCTGCGAGATAGCAAGGCGGGAAGGTTACGAGTTGTACGAAATGGATATCCTGACCTACGGAGAAGAGTTTTACGCAGCCATAAAGAGATCCACAAACGGTGGTGGTGAAAATTCTCCTAAGCTGGAGGGACAGGACGATTACTATGATATGTTCATGGCAGAGCTTGAGAATCTTATGTAAGAAGAATGGAGATATTATGAGCGTTAAGATGGAATTTCCCGATGAATATGTAGAGATACTTAAATCCTATGCGGAGCAGAATAATGTGACTGTTCAGACTGCAATTGCCGACACTTTGGAGTTTCTGGAGCTTAAGAATGAGACCTTTGATCATTACCGCATAGCGGTGGAAGATCCGGAATCATACCTGAATGATGCTTCGGAGCTTAATGCAAAAGCCATCAGGCAGATCTATATGGATCTTTTCGGCGAAGATACAGTGGGAGATATGATCCACTGTTATTACAATCCTGATAAACTTAACGTCCTTCTTATGGATATAGTTTATGATGATTCTGTTACATTATGGAATATAGTCGAAATGTTCCATAACAAGATTCCGGGATTGGAATTCAGTGAGGATATCCTTTCTCTTTTCTATGTTCATGATCGTTTTGACGGTAAGCATGATCAGATAGTTGAGCTTATGGAGTGGATGCTGTCAGATCATGAGGATGATGGTTTCTCGACCTCCGGATACTATGAATCGATTTACGACGAACCTGATGATGAAGAGTTCTTTGATGACGATGAGTACTATGAGGATTTCGATTCAGAAGAAGACGATGATGACGAAGATGATGTCGAAGACGAAGGCATAAACGTAAACGGCATTTACTGACGGCAGATCATAAGGAAGCGGAGGAAATATGGAGAAAAAGTGGTGGAAAGAAAGTGTTGTATATCAGATCTACCCGAGATCGTTTTGTGACTCCAACGGAGACGGAATAGGTGATCTCAAGGGAATCACAGGTAAGCTTGATTACCTTCATGAGCTTGGGATCAATGTTATCTGGCTAAGCCCTGTTTATAAGTCGCCTAACGATGACAACGGCTACGATATCTCGGATTATCAGGATATCATGGATGAGTTCGGAACACTTGAGGATTTTGACATTCTTCTGAAAAGTGCCCATGACCGTGGGATAAAGATAGTTATGGATCTGGTGGTGAACCATACTTCTGATGAGCATAAGTGGTTCGTGGAAAGCAGATCCTCGAAGGACAATGATAAAAGAGACTTTTATATCTGGCGTGAGGGCAGGGATGGTCAGGCTCCGAACAACTGGGGAAGCAGTTTCTCCGGTTCGGCGTGGGAGTACGATGAAAAAACAGATATGTACTATCTTCACTGTTTCTCAAAAAAGCAGCCGGATCTCAACTGGGATAACCCGAGAGTGAGAGATGAAGTTTTCAGGATGATGACCTGGTGGTGTGACAGGGGTATAGATGGCTTTAGGATGGATGTTATCTCTATGATCTCAAAGGTTGAGGGTCTTCCTGATGGACAGGTAGATGCCAACACCGGTTACGGCGGACTTGAAAACACCACAAACGGACCTCATGTACATGAGTATCTGAAGGAGATGAACAAAAGGGTACTTTCAAAGTATGACATCATGACAGTTGGTGAGTGCGCAGGAGTCACTATAGAAGAGGCTGAGAAGTACGCTTCTCTCGATGGCTCGGAGCTCAATATGGTGTTCCAGTTTGAACACGTTGGTCTCGACTATGATGAGCATGGAAAGTGGACTGCCAGAAGATACGATCTTCGTGAGTTAAAAAAGAATCTCAGTAAGTGGCAGACAGAGCTTGAAGGCAAGGCATGGAACTCACTCTTCCTTGACAATCATGATCAGCCGAGAATCGTCTCGAGACTTGGGGATGATTCACCACTTTCAGCTAAGGCTATCGCTACTATGCTTCATTTCATGAAGGGAACACCTTACATATATCAGGGCGAGGAACTCGGCATGACAAACTGTAAGTTCGGCTGCCTTGAAAATCTGAGAGATATCGAGGAGATCAATGCATATCATGAGCTTGTAGACAGCGGAAAGATGACTCGTGAAGCCATGATCGCCGGCATCGAAGCAAAGGGAAGAGACAACGCCAGAACTCCGATGCAGTGGGATGCAAGTGAAAACGCAGGCTTCACCACCGGAACTCCGTGGATCATGGTGAATCCAAACTATAAAGAGATCAATGCCGAAGCTGAGCTTAAGGATGCTGATTCAGTTTTTAACTACTATAAAAAGCTTGTTTCCCTGAGAAGAAAAAGCGAGTGGTCGGATCTTATCGTATACGGCACTTACAGGCTTCTGGATGATGAAAGCAGCGAGATCTTTGCCTACGAAAGAGAACTTGATGGCAGAAAGCTGTTTGTGCTCTGTAATCTCAGTGACCGGGAGATACATTATCACAACGATGCATTCAGTAAAGCAAATGCTCTTTTGATCTCAAATTGTGGAGAGGCAGAACTAAGTGAGGAGATGAAACTTTCACCTTGGTTTGCTGCGGTATGGGAGGTTTTAAGTTTCGTTTAAGGAAAATGTTGTAACATGTGCATCACGGAAAACGAAAACTGCTGCGTGATCAGCAGAATACAATATAAGATATGAGGAGAAATGAAATGTTCAAAAAACCTTTAGCACTGTTACTTGCTTCATCCATGATCTGCACTTTGGCAGCATGTGGAAACCAGACCACTGTTGACAAAGCACCTTCCACCCAGGCAGCAGAAGAAAAGAATACAGAGGTTCAGGAAACAGATAAGAAAGAAGAAACATCAGTTGCAGCGAAGGAATCACAGGCTGATGCTGAAAAGAGTGATATCACAGCAGCAGGACTTGGCGCAGTAGCGAACACCCTCGCTGAAGATGAGGAGAGTCTGGTATCGACTTATGCAGGAAGGTTCGAGCAGAAGACATTTACAGATGAAGAAACCGGACTTTCCATAACATACAATCTGTACCTTCCTGAAGGATATGATGAAACTGCTTCATATCCCATGGTGGTTTTTATAGGTGACTCAACCTGCGCAGGTGACGATCCCACTTATTCTTTAACACAGGGACGAGGTGCTCTTGTCTGGGCTACCGATGAATGGCAGAGTGTAAATCCTACCATCGTAGCAGTTCCTACGTATCCTGAGACTATCCTTGATGATCACAGCGGGTATACTACAACAGAGTATGTAGAACTTACAAAACGTTACATTGACTATATGTGCGAGGAGTATGCAGTTGATGCTGAGAGGATCTACGGTACCGGTCAGTCAATGGGATGCATGACTACATTGATCCTGGCATCAGAGTATCCCGATCTTTATGCTGCATGTATGTTTGTAGATGGTCAGTGGGATGTAAATGCTCTTTCAGGACTTGAGAATCAGTCATTTGTATATTTTGCGGCAGAGGACGATACAAGTGCCTGGAGCGGGGCTCAGGAAGTGATGGAAATGTTTGATACTGACGGTGTTTCCTATGAATATGTACAGTGGGATGGCACATGGTCTGTGGATGAGCTCAGTTCTGCGGCAAATGATCTGTTTAATGCAGACGAAAACCAGTATTTTATCTCATGGAAGACAGGTACCATCGATGCCGGCAGCTTTACGATGGGTGGAGCAGGCGGCGCAGGTAACGGCCAGAAACCTGAAGGTAACCAGCCTCCAATGAATGGCCAGAAACCTGAAGGTAACCAGCCTCCGATGGACGGACAGAAACCTGAAGGTAACCAGCCTCCGATGGACGGACAGAAACCTGAGGGCAACCAGGCACCAAAGGATGGCCAGGCACCGGACAGCAATCAAACTTCAGTGAGTGAACAGGCAGCAGCTGATGGTCAGGAGACATCCGAAACAGCCGGGCAGCAGAGCGGAAACAGCCCTATGGGTGGCGCCGGATATCATATGGCATCCTTCGACTATGCCTATAATTGTGTAGCTGTTATGGAATGGTTGTTTACACAGAAGTGAGGAATATACTTACCTTACTGTGACAGAAGGTGAAACAGTGTAAAAACGTAAAATAAAAAAGCATGCTAGAGAATATCCATCATATGGGTAAACTCCGGCATGCTAAATCCTTTATTGAGGGTTCTGTTGACTACTTTACAAAAGCAGTCAATAGAACCGTCTGCAGATTTGTTATTTCATAACCGGTTGCTTTTTCTGTATTCGGTAGGTGTCATACCGGTTTCTTTCCGGAACAGTTTCACAAAGTAATTGCTGTCCGGGATACCAACATCTTCACTTATTTCCATGATATTTTTGCCTGTACCCGAAAGAAGGGTGCAGGCTTTTTTGATCCTTATAGATCTGAGATAGTTCATGGGACTTGTCCCGGTTTCTTTTTTGAATTCAGACATAAAGTGACTTTTGGATATTGCGAGTTCACTTGTGATATCCTCGATGGTTATGTCATTTTTGAAATTGCTGTTCAGAAAGAAAATGGCATTTGTGACTACAGTACTGTGAATCTCAGATTTGTGCTCATTTATGGCATTGCAAAAATTTACGACCATTTTTTCTTTGCTTGCAAGTATTTTATCCAGGTGTCTCTCCCGGAAAACTTCTCTTGTGTTTTGTCCTGATATTTTATCTATGATATAAGCCGGAAGGCCGGCATTCATGGCGGTTAATCTGAGAGTGGTTCTCGTGATGGCACAGCCGATACGTTCATTTTCTATGGTTGAACCGAGCTCCTTCATGTATCTTACGTCACTCTGCATCCTATCGAGATATCTGAGAGCGGAACTGCTGTCACCATTTTCCACACTTCTGATAAACTCTTTTTCATTGGCATATCGCAGCTGCAGAAGATCGATACCGGTCTTTTGTTCTTCCTCATGATCTTCATATACCTGCTCCATGGCAAATGTTTCCGGATCCCTCAGAGTGTAGTTTTCTTCGTGTCCATATACGGTGTTGAGAAAACATCTTACTATGTGTTCAGCCCGTTCCTTATTTATATTGGGAAAGTGCTCGCGATATCTGAGATAATCTTCGATCTGAAGATTTTTGATCCCATGCGCATTTATGATATGTGACGCATGCATTTTGGTATGTATGAGAGAGGTAAAGGGACCAAAAAGCATAAAGCTGTCGTCCAACATAAAGACTATGATCGAAATATGAAAAATATCTGTCAGGAGATAGAGAGTATGTTTTTCAGCACCGGATCTCATGGTCATAAGTGCGTCAGGTGATAAAATAAGTTGTAGATCACTAAGCATATTTTCGCGGCTGAATGCTTCTGCCTCAGAGAAATCATTAATAGTATAGAATCTGACCTGAAATAGTTTTTGTACGAGCTTCATACAGGTTTCCATAGAAGCAGTTTGGGGTGAAGTCATCTCAGTTGAAGATGCCTCAGATGAAGCTATTGCTGATGAAGTTGTTTTAAGTGTATGTGAATTATTTGACATATTTACCATGAAAAGTAGTATCGTTCTAAAACAAAGACTATAGTTCTATATTCATTATACGACTGATGGTATGATGATGCCAACATTAAAAAATGTTGGCATCATCATTCAGTAAATTCAGGAGGGGCTATGGAAGCGGCAATGCGGAAAGAATCGAAGATTGGTATGAAAGAAGGAACTGTAGAGACTATGTCACAGGACAAGTACAAAAAGTATATAAAAGAGAATGGCATACACAACGTTCCTGTATGGAGGATAGTTGGTTTTTCCGGAGCCAACATGGCGGTCAATCTGTACATGGGTCTCACTATGATCATGTCTTTTTATCTCAATGGATATGTAGGCATGGCAGTTATACTTGCATCAAGTTTTTCAACTATAACAAGACTTTGGGATGGTGTAACTGATCCTATCGTTGGATTTTTTGTTGACAGATTTAAAGAAAAGGAAAACTTCGGTAAAACCAGACTGTGTCTTGTTATGGGCGGTCTGCTTCTTTTCATAAACAGTTTTCTCATGTTCAATGTGACTGACAGACTTCCGGAAGGAGCATTGAGGCCAGTTTTCTTTATATTTTTTACAGCCATTTACTACATAGGATATACATTCTTAAATATCTCAAACCATGTGGGTAATGTCTGCCTCACCAATGATCCGGCCCAGAGACCTATACTTTCCATCGTTGGTACAGTACTGGTTCGTGTTATGAGAGCTGTGATGCAGATGGTAGTTGCGGGACTTGCCGTAAAATACGGCTCCATGAAGAGTGCTGAGCTTTTCCATGAGTACTGGTTGATCGTAGCAGTCATCGCTACCATCGGAATCGTTATTGCTTATATTTCCATCGCACCAAAGGATGTACCGGCATTTTCCGAGACCAATTCTTCCGGAAAGAAAAATATCAGGTTTTCAGATTATCTTGATGTGTTAAAAAACAACAAGCCACTTCAGATGCTCATCGTTGCAAGAGCCACAGACCAGTTCTCAAATACCTGCAAGACAAGTGCAATCCTGCTTGTACTTTACGGCATTGTAGTTGGTAACTATGAGCTGTCAGGAGGCTGGACCCTCTACACAACCATCGTAGGGCTTTTGATGATGGCACTTGGTATCGGTGCGATCGGCGCCAAACTCGGTCTCAAGAAAGCTATGCAGATAGGTTCCTGGGGTGTGATCTTTTTCGACACCATCGCCATACTTATTTGGATGGTCATGGATCCGAAGACACTGAGTCTTCCGGGATTTGTTAATGGCTATGGCGAGGCATTCAGTGGCTTTACCGCATTTACAGTGGTACTTTTCCTTGTGACTGTTATAGGCGGTGGTTTCCAGATGATCACAAGCTCCATCATTCCTCCGATGATCGCGGACGTTAATGACTATGAAGCCTCAAGAACAGGAAAGTATATTCCGGGTATGGTCGGAACAGTTTTCTCATTTATGGATAAGCTGATCTCATCCTTTGGACCGACTTTTGTAGGTATCGGATTTGCGCTCATTGGTTTCAAGGAAGCATTTCCGGATCTCAATACTCCATACAGCCGGAGTCTCCTGCTGATCGCCATAGTTTTCTACTACGGTCTTGAGCTTTTGGGAGCAGTGTTTAATGTCATCGCCATGAAATATTACGACCTTACACCGGAGAAGATGAAGGCGGTAGAAGCCAGAATTGATGAAATGAGGAAAGAGAATGCATAAGATACAGATAAACGAAGGTTGGCAGTTTAATAAAATCCCTGATGGAAACATCAGGGATTTAAGTGGTTTGACAGGGGATTCAAAAGTTGTTTATAGCGATGTCATTTCGTCAGAGAGTTTTGTAACTGTCACACTTCCTCACACATGGTACAGGGATGAAGACCCTTACAGGGGACTTGTGCTGTATCAAAAGACCATACAGATCGATCCTGATTGGAAACATGTTTTTGTGGACATTCCGGGAGCAGATCAGCATGCGGTTGTTCTGGCAGATGACCGTAAGATAGGAGAGCACAGAGGTGCTTATGGAGCATTTCACTGCGAGATACCTGAGGAGCTGCTCTGCAATAAAGAAGTAAAGTTAAGGATATTTCTGACAAATGTTCATGACGAGGGTATCTCACCTCTTACAGGAGACTTCACTGTGTTCGGAGGACTATACAGGGGTGTTAATCTTTTGGTGACAGAACATGAAAGCTTTTTTGATCCGACCTATTACGGCACAAGTGGTGTGATATTAAGGACCGGCATCGATGGAAATACCGGCATTTTGAATGCGGAAATTCATGCCCGCACGAATAAAGAAGCTGAGATAGTTGCGGAAATCACAGATCCTTTCGGTACACTGCTCACTGATGTGAGATCAGAAGAAGTTGATTCAGAAAGTGCCAACATTCACGCATCAGGCTCCATAAATTGCAGTATGGCCTTGACCTTCCGCATCCCTGATGTAATCCTGTGGAACGGAAAAACCGCTCCCAATCTATATAAGGTAAAGATGAAGTTTGTACGTGCGGGAGAAACTTTAGATGAGGTGGAGCTTGAGACCGGATTCAGAGATATTACCATGACTTCGGACAAGGGACTGTTCCTTAATGGTGAGCATATAAAGATAAACGGTGTTGCAAAGCATCAGGATTTCAAGGGCTGTTTCAATGCAGTGAGCCGGGAGAATATCGACAGGGATTTTGAACTCATCGACGAAATAGGTGCCAATTCCGTAAGGCTGTCACATTATCAGCATCCTCAGTATACCTATGAGACCGCAGACAAAAAGGGTTATCTCGTATGGGCGGAGATCCCTATGCTCAAAATGACGGACAGTGAAGAGCTGAAAGCTGATGCAGAGGAGCAGCTCAGGGAACTGATACTTCAGAATATCCATCATCCGTCCATCTACTGCTGGGGAATCCAGAATGAAATCGGCATGTTCCGGGATGCGGAGTTTATGCATGAAGAGCTGAAAAAAATGCAGCAGCTTTCCCATGAACTGGATCCTTCAAGACTTGTTACGGCTGCCAATCTTTATACAGTTAAGTTTAAGAGTAAGCTTAATTCTGTTACGGATATGGTCGGCTACAATATTTACTTCGGATGGTACTATGGAGAGATGGAGGATTACCGTGACTACCTCAACAGATTCCACGAGGAGCGTCCGGAAATGCCTCTCGGTGTAAGTGAGTACGGTGTGGACGCAAACATTAGCCTGCATGCAGAGAACCCCATGGTCAGAGATTACTCAGAGGAGTATCAGGCTCTCTATCATGAGACTGTTTATCCTATTTTCGAGAGCAGGGATTACCTGTACGGAAGCTATGTCTGGAATATGTTTGATTTTCACAGCGGGCTTCGAAATGAAGGCGGGCAGAAAAATATCAATGCCAAGGGCCTCGTGACCTATGACAGAAATACCAGAAAGGATGCATTCTACTACTACAAAGCAAAGTGGTCTGAGGAAAAGTTTTTGCATATCTGTTCCAAGAGATTCGTGAACAGGGCAAAAGAGAGTATCGAGATCAAGGTTTATACCAATCTCAGCGATGCGGTGCTTTATGTTGATGAAAAGGAATTCGGCAGTGGTACGAATGATGGTAACGGCAGGATCATATTTTCTGATGTACCTCTTCACGAAGGAGAAAACCGGATAAAGGTAGCTGCGGAGGGACTTACGGATGAGTGTGTTTTCGTCCGTGTAGATTCAGAGGATGAAAACTATCGTTTACCGGGCAATAATGCAGGACAGGCGGTAAAAAACTGGTTTCTTTCAGATGATGATGTCGTAAGGGAAGGGTATTTTTCCTTAAAGGATACCGCCAATGATCTTCTCGATGATCCTGATGCGAGGGCAGTGCTTGAGAAATATCTGCCGGAACTTGTGAAGTTTATGACTGAAAAGGATGTGATCCCCCTTGGGCTTTCCATGCAGAGCATACTTAGCAGAGATATCCCTGAGGGTCTTGATCTAAAGGAACTTAACAGAGAGTTAAATCAGATAAAAAATGAATTTTAATCGAGAATCTTAGATATCAGGTTTTATCAGTGCCTTACATATTCTGGGTTATATGTAGGAATAATACCTTTACTCACTTGGAGCGTCAGCCCATCAAAATTCGCTTAGCGAAGGGCTGACGCTCACATCATTTTATTTTGCGGATTTCAAAATGTCTTCAAATAAGCTCAATATAAACAGTGTCATCTTTTATGTACCAGGGACAGGCCATTTCTCAGCTATTGAGCATCCAGCTTTCAAAAGAGCATATGCTTTCGTCTTTTTCAATAAATTCCTGAAGTTCTTTTTCAAGAAGTTCAATTGGTTCCAAAAGTGTAACATTTGGAAAACGATTCTTAATTTCATAGCAGATCCTTGGAGCAGGTGGCTCCTTTAGGCTGTGGAAAGTCAGTTCCGGATTGGATCGCATGGCACCTTGAATTACAGACATTGGTGCAATCGCCCAATTATCCGGATAATCCAGATATCGTTGTAGCATAGAGCCGGTGTTAACTGATATCAAAGGATATACACCGGGGCTCCAATGTCTGTCATGCCACTGCTGGTAGTCTGATCCCCATCGAAGATATATCTCTTTTTCTACGGGGAGATCCTTACAGGAAATATTATCTCCGTAATTACTCTTTTTATTACAGATCAAATACATTAATTCCCTATATACAGGAATTGCAATGACATCGGGATAAGAAATCGAAGAAAATGCGAAGCCGATGTCAGCTGTACGGTTTTGAACCAGGGAATATATTTCACTGGAATGGTAGGTCATTATCGAAAGTTTGACTCTTGGATGATCCTCAAGGTGCTTTTGGAACATTGGGACTAAAGTGTAGTTATTAACAGCATCAACGCTCGCAATATTCAATGATTTTATATCAGGAAGAGCTTTTAGATGCTGGGTATCTTTCCATAGGGATGCCCATTGACTTGCTATAGGGATAAATGCCGAGCCGTAATTTGTCAGCTCTGCATTTCTCTGTCCTTTGTGACGGATAAGGAGAGGAGTACCCAGCTCGTCTTCCAGTTGCTGAAGTCTGGATGAAACAGTGGATTGAGATACAAAAAGGTATTTCGATGCAGCGGTTATATTCTTGTAAGTTGCTACAATAAGAAATGTTTCTATCTGTTCGTAAGTCATTAGAATCTCCAAAACAAATTTAAAATATAAAAGTGGGGATGAAATAGTATTGGATTAAATATCTGATTTAACGATATATTAAATCAAATATATCTGTTTTACAACTTATTTTCCGAATGGTAGATTAGTCATAGAAAATAAAGAACCGGTTCAAATTATTCAAGAAGTAGAAAATGTTACGTGTAAAAAGGGAGATAGATATGACAATTCAATTTGATCTGATTCAAACGACGGGACTTGCAGTTCTGGTCTATATGCTTGGACGTTATATAAAGAGTAAAGTTGCTGTTTTTCAGAAATATTTTATTCCGGTACCGGTAATTGGTGGTTTGATATGCAGTATTTTGATCTTTATAGGTAAGAGTACAGGTTTATTTACTATTGAGATGACAAATACTCTGCAGGATTTCTTTATGAACCTGTTTTTTACAGGAACAGGTTTTACATGCAGTCTTGCTGTGCTGAAAAAATCAGGAAAACTTGGAGCAAAGCTTGCAGTAGGAGCAGTGATATTTTTATTTGTTCAGAACCTGGTGGGAGTCGGACTTTGTCAGGTTTTCGGGATCAATAAACTTCTGGGTATCGCAATGGGATCCATCTCAATGTCCGGTGGCGTAGGATCCGGAGCATCTTTTGGACCGACACTTGAAGAGTTGGGAGCTGTTGGTGGCACAACAATAGGTGTTGCGGCAGCAACCTTTGGACTGCTTCTTGGAAGTATTACCGGAGGCCCTGTGGCGGAACGTCTTATCAAAAAATATGATCTTAAGAGCTCAGGACAGTCGATGGCTGAAGAAAAGAAGAAGGTTTTTGAACTGAATCAAAAGAGTCTGTTTGACAGTGTTTTACTGCTTCTTCTTGCTGCATTTATAGGGTCTTATATTTCAGCGGCACTTAAGCTGACCGGACTCTCATTCCCTTATTACGTTGGCTGCCTTTTCGGAGGAGCGTTGGTGAGAAATATTGCGGATGCAAGAGGAATCGACCTCAGGATGCATGAAATTGATACCATATCAAACATTGCCCTTAATCTTTTCCTTTCCATGGCTCTTATGTCACTTGATATAGCAAAACTTGTTGACCTTGCACTTCCGATGATTGTGATACTTATATCTCAGGCAGTAGTAATGGCATTGTGGGCTACTTTTGTGACCTTTAATACTACAGGAAGGGATTATGATGCAGCTGTCATGGCTGCCGGACACTGTGGAGTAGGATTAGGACAGACACCCAACGCTGTTGCCAATATGTCGGCGATCATAGAGAAAAATGGACCTGCACCAACCGCATGGTTTGTACTTCCGGTTGTAACAGTTATTTTCATAAATATTACAAACCCGTTGATCATCACATTTTTCATAAATTGTTTCAAGTGATCGAATATACGAATGGAGAATAAACATGGAACTCACAGAAAGAATAAGAAATGACCTTTTAAAACTTCCTACAGGGAATATAGCTGATAATAACAATACAGTATCAAATCATGGTGTTATGGATACCGGCATCAAACCCGTAAGTCCTAAAATGAAAATGATAGGAAGGGCTTATACTGCAAAGTGCTATCCGGGAGACAATCTGGCACTTCATCAGGCAATATACGGTGCGCAGCCGGGGGATGTGCTTGTGTTGGATCTTAACGGCTATTCTGAGGCAGGACACTTTGGCGACATAATGGCAACCGCATGTAAGTTACGGGGACTTGCCGGAGTTGTGATAGATGGAAGCTGCCGTGATTCAGAGGATATACGTGAGCTTGGTTTCCCGGTTTTTTCCAGGGGATTTAATCCTTCAGGGACGGTAAAGGAGAGCCTTGCAAAGCTTAACATACCTGTAAGTTGTGGAGGAGTGCAGGTAAATCCGGGGGACATCATATTTGGAGACTGTGATGGTGTAGTTGTTATTCCTCAAAACGTAGAAGATGAGGTATTTGAAAAAGCATGTAAAAAATACGAGCACGAGAAGGAGATTATTCGGGAACTTGAATCAGGGAAAAGCACCCTTGAAATATATAAATTTGATGAGTTGATTAAAAGCAAAACATAAACTGATGATAAATTATGATGGGGCTGTCTTAATCTTAGTGCGACAGCCCCTCTAAAACAACAATAGTAGTATACATCTTTTATAAGGCAGATGGAAATCTGTCTATTTTGCATGTCCGCCTTTACATTACATGTATTATTACAACTCAAAAAAGCCTAAATCATCTTTATGCAGCAATTACTTCTGGTTTATACCCTCCTTAACTAAATGAGAAAGTATTAAGGTAGGAGGGGTTTAGCCCCTCCTTTTTGGTGATTGGATATTGAAAAAAAGCAATCAGAAGTATATGATAATGATATAAAAAATAAAAAAAGCAATCATATACATCGCGGAGGATAAAGCATTGATCATAAATAAAAAAGACATCGAGAAGTATCTCTCCGAGGTAAAAAAAGCTGTTGAAAATGACAATTACCGGCTTGATCGTAACTCTAAACGCCAAGACAACATCAATCTGTTTCTCGATTATGTTATCGATGAAGCAAAAGCAAAAGAAATCATATTGAGTTTGACTGTGATGGACTTTTCAGAAATATTGCAAAATGAACATAAGGGTTTTGAACATGAGAATCTGTATGTATTCGGCAAAAATGTGAATCTTTTGGAGAGAAATGGGACAGAAGAAAAAACAGTAGCTCTGTATATCAAGTTCAACAAGTTGGAGAACTGTTTTGTAATTGTAATTTCGTTCCATGAACAGAAGTATCCACTTACGTATTATTTTAAATGATCAGTAGTCAAATCGGAGGTGATCATTATGTCAGATAAGGGAAGAAGAGATTTCTGTATCGAGTGCAGGAAAGAAACTGAATACTATTTGAAAAAGAAAGACATTGTAAAAACAATAAGGGATAAGGAATATACATTTGCAATCACCGTAGCTGTCTGTGCAGAGTGCGGAGAAGAAATGAGTATCCCCGGTCTTATTGATAAGAATGTTCAGGAAATCGATGATCAGTACAGGGCTGCAGAGGGGCTTGTTTCAATGGATGACATTGAGAGGCTTATGAAGATATATAAAATTGGTAAGGCTCCGCTTTCTCTGGCGCTTGGGTTCG
This sequence comes from Oribacterium sp. FC2011, assembly GCF_000701645.1. NCBI lineage: Bacteria > Bacillati > Bacillota > Clostridia > Lachnospirales > Lachnospiraceae > Oribacterium > Oribacterium sp. FC2011. The sequence continues at coordinate 93,816 of NZ_JNJM01000012.1, read as the reverse complement.
GTGAGGTTACGATACCGAGATATCTGGAAGGGCAGATACCGTCCAAAGAGTATTCGGATGTTATTAAAGCGGCGCTTTCCTCTCCGACGTTTATGAAACAGAAACTCATGGAGAACCGCGGAAAGCTGACAGATGCGGCATACAGGAAAGCTTTTACTGCCGCAGAAAGTATAGGAAGTCTATTCTCTGTTTCTGATAAGATGCTCGGGGTTATAGCATATATTTTTGATGAGTTGGGAGAGGTAACGCCTCTTATGCTGCAGAAGCTGCTTTACTTTATTCAGGGGGTGTATTCTGCGCTTTACGGAAGATCACTTTTTGAAGAGGATTGCAAAGCATGTGCTCACGGTCCGGTTTATCCTGAGGTCTATGACCTTTTCAGGGATTTTAAATATAATCCGGTCGATGATGCGCGTTTCGCGCTTCTTGGCGGAACTGAGGATGTATTGATTGAAACTGAGAAGCGTGTGGTCAATCGAGTTGTGAATACTTTTGGAATGTATAGCGGAAAGGTATTGGAAAAGATCACACATAATGAGGATCCGTGGATGGAGGCGAGCAAAGGATATGGCGACAGTATATCGTCCAGTGAACTTCTTTCTAAAGAGAGAATTATGAAGTATTATATCAGAATTAATGAAAAATACGGTATAGATACAGATGAGGGTCTGAGGGCATATATTCACGATATGATTGATAAGGCATCTTAATCAGAGTATGTCACAGAAAAAGTGCTACTATTATAAAATTCTCTTAAATGAACGATATTATTACATGAATGGACTTTTGTAGGGATTTTTGAGAGGAGTAGTGGCATGAAAAAAGTTAAAAATAATATATTACTTGGAGTTCTGGCGCTTTCTACAGCAGTGACAACCTTAACCGCCTATGCCGGAACCAGCAAGCAGGATTTTTTCAAACAAAAATTCGGTATAAATAGCGGAAGTGAGAAGAAAAATAAGTCTTCGTCAATAGACAGAGCTGCCCAGGAAAACATCGCCAATTCGATGTCCACTACAGACACGGCTCTTGCCATGGATTTCGACTGGATGATCGATAAAGTCTACAACTCTTCAATGGGACAGTGGCCCAATGCTCTCGACGAACAGTTTGTGGATCGCGTTACCGGAGATGAACCCTATCTTCTGAAGGGTGGCTGGAAGTGCTACATGTTCAGTGCAGACTCAGGTTACTTCAACGGATATGAAAGGTATCTCAATGCAGTGATAGATACTGATGGCGATAACTTCTCTGTGAAGCTTAACTGGTGGTTATTTAATCCGGGAGATGCCAGTCAGTCTATCGTTGAAAGTGGATATGACATAGGAAAAGGAAAATGGAATTCCAAGACTGCAACAGTACATACTGTAGCGGACATAGGAAACATCGATTTCACCGATTTTTATATTTCAAAAAACCGGGATGAAGAGTACGCGATGGGAACCGTGACCTGGAGTTCGGGAGAGGTTGATCATATCGGGCTTATGCGTATGACTCCCGAGAAAGCGAATGAGTTTTACGATATGGGCGAAGGAGATGAGACCGGAGAAAGAGTCCTGAAAATTGTGGATCGAGCTAAGAAGCTCAGCGGCGCCCCGGAAGCGGAAATACAGTGGGATGATGATAACACCATCACCATAAGGATGTATGAATACGTTAATGATGGCAGCACTTTCCATGAAACTACTTGGACATGGTATACCGTAAATGTAAAGACCATGAAGGGAACGGATTTCTTTGGAAATGCGGTGGATTTCAGTAAGTAAGATAGAAGCGGGAGGGGCACAGCCCCTCCCGCTCGATTTACAGCAATCCTTTTTCGCACAGCTCATCCGCATATCTTACGGTTGCCATGGCATCACTGCCATAGCAGTCGGCGCCGATCTTGTCGGCGTAGTCCTGAGTCATGACGGCACCGCCCACTGCGATCTTGCAGTCGGGCTTTTTTTCGTGGAGCTGTTTGATGGTTTCCTCCATATTCACGACGGTGGTGGTCATAAGGGCGGAGAGACCAACGAGTTTTACGTCCTGCTGAATTGCGGTTTCAACAATGGTTTCAGGCGGAACGTCCTTTCCGAGATCAATAACATCGTAACCGTAGTTCTCCAAAAGAACCTTCACTATGTTCTTTCCGATATCATGGATGTCACCCTTTACGGTAGCCAGGATAACCTTTCCCTTTGATTCCTGCTGTGTGTCGGACATTGATTCTTTTACTACAGTGAAGGCAGCCTTTGCGGCATCAGCCGCCATCAAAAGCTGTGGCAGGAAGAGAGTTCCCTTTTCAAAGCCTTTTCCGACTATATCAAGGGCAGGTACTAAATCCTGATTGATGATATCGAGAGCAGACCTTGTTAAAAGAGCATCTTTTGTTGCAGCGGCAGCAGGTTTTGCCATTCCACGTTCGATGGCTTCCATGAGTTTTGAGTGATAGCCTTGACCGTTGCCGGAGCCGCCCTGGGATGAAGCACCGGACGCACCTCCGGTAACTGTACCTGAGCTTCCGGATGCTCCGTTTTGGCCTGCACCTGAACCACCTGAATTTCCCGAAATACCTCCGTTTGATGTCACGAAGGAAGCATTACCCCCTAGGGGACTGCCGGAAGACTTAAGGTCTCCGGCTGAAATTCCAAGTGCATTGAGAACCCTGGAGCGGCAGGCATCCACTGCCTCTGAAACCCGCTTGTCGGGTGTTTTGTAATTCTGATAAGCCCCGATGAAATTCTGAAAGTTTTCATCCTGAGCGGTAAGAGCGCAGAAGCTTCTGTAGGCCTGCATCATTGCCTGGTTGTTCGGGTTAATGATTGCGCAGGACAGTCCGTTCTGAAGTGCCATGGCGAAGAAATAGGAATTCACCAACTCCCTCGCAGGAAGTCCGAAGCTTATGTTGGAAACTCCCAGGATGGAACTTCCACCCAACTCATCACGGATCCGTCTTATAGTCTCAAGGGTCACAAGGGCACTCCGTGGATCACTGGATATGGTCATACAGAGACCGTCGATAACCACATCTTCTTTAGGAATTCCGTAGGATGCTGCGGTATCGTAAATCTTTTTCGCAATGGCGATACGACCATCTGAAGTATCAGGGATTCCTCCTTCATCCAGGGCAAGTCCCACGATAACTCCGCCGTACTTTTTCACAAGCGGAAATACGCTGTGCATTACCTCCTCTTTGCCGTTTACGGAATTGATAAGAGCCTTTCCGTTATAATGTCTCAGTGCCCGCTCCATGGCTACAGGATCTGAAGTGTCGATCTGAAGGGGCAGTGCCAGCACGCTTTGAAGTCTGGTGAGGACTTCATCCAAAAGTTCCGTTTCGTCGATTTCCGGAGTACCAACATTAACATCCAGAACATGAGCTCCGGCATCCTCCTGCTGTAAGCCCTGATCCACGATGTAATCGATGTCATGCTCCACTAGAGCCTGCTTGAAGCGCTTCTTTCCTGTTGGATTGATGCGCTCGCCGATGATGACAGGCTTTGCACCTCCGCCGATCTCCACCACCTGAGAGAAGGAGGAGATAACGGTGTGAGCCTCAGCCTTCGGAGCCCGGAATGGAAGAGAAGTCACGGCTTCAATTTCCTTTTTGATGTGGGCGGGGGTGGTGCCGCAACAGCCGCCGAGCCCAACAGCGCCCAGGCCTGCTATGGTCTTCATAAATCCTGCAAATGCCTCCGGATCCACATCGTAGACAGTCCGGCCATCCACGGATTTCGGGAGACCTGCATTGGGATTCACCAGCACCGGAACGTGGGCGGCCTTCACCAGACGTTCCACGATAGGAATCATTTGTTCAGGTCCGAGAGAGCAGTTTGTTCCCAAGGCATCAACACCCAGGCCCTCCAGCATGGCAACGGCTGACTCGGGAGTGCCACCAGTAAGCATTTTTCCTGACGCATCGAAAACACAGGTTATGAAAACCGGAAGGTCACAGTTTTCCTTTGCCGCAAGGACAGCAGCCTTAGCTTCATATGAATCGTTCATGGTCTCGATGAGTACCAGATCCGCGCCTTCACGGGCTCCGATTCGTACAACCTCGGCGAATATATCCACCGCATCATCAAAGGAAAGATCCCCCATTGGCTTAAGCAGCTTTCCTGTTGGACCGATGTCCAGGGCGATATAAGCATCCTCCTCACGTCCGGATCTTTTTCTTGCTTCTTTTGCAAGGTTCACGGCGGCAGTAACTATCTCATCAAGATTGTCCTGAAATTTCAGCCTGTTGGCACCAAAGGTGTTGGTGTTGAAGATATGGGAGCCGGCATTCAGGTACCCGAGATGAAGGTCAATGATCTCTTCTGGATGCAAAAGGTTCCAGGTTTCAGGAAGCTCTCCCGGCTGAAGTCCCTTTTCCTGAAGGATGGAGCCGGTGCCTCCGTCAAAAAATATCCATTCTTTTCCCAGGCGGTCTAATATGTTTTTTCGCATTTCGTTTGTTCTCCTTTGGAGCTGTTTTTGTATAAACAATCCTTCGCCTTACTACACAGAGTGCATGAAGAGAGTTCCAAAGGATTGATGGTTTTTGCAAGATATTCGGATTCCGGCAGGTCGGAGGATTTCGCGCATCCAATAAAAGCTGTGATGGACTTACTGGGTACCATAAGAAGGGTTTCCGTGAGTGTTATCCCGCACCATTTCTGCATATCCAGTATCTTTGCAAAATCGCTTTGCAGGGCAAGAGGCAGGTCGCCGTAACCGGGAGAAAATCGTGGCCTCAATGTATAGCCGGAGGCATTCTCCGTTTCTCTTATTTTTTTAACTTCCGAATCGGCGAAGGACTCCACCATTTCCGCACCGGCCGCCTGATAGATGGAGGCTTCCATGAGGCTTGTCAGTTCGCTTCGCTTTATGAGCATGTCGATGCCGATGCCTACAGTTGCCGCAAACATATAGGCATGATCGCAGCCTTCCAGGTTTTTGTACAGATTCTTTGATTTAATGCTGAGTCCCGCGATTTCTGTGATATCAGGGGCAGTCTGCTTAACCTGAAAGCTTCTATAGAAGCATCGGGGAGCCGCAGCATTCTGCATTTTTTCAACGCATTCCTTTATCCGCTCATCAACCTCCGGTGACGGGGTGATCTTTTGGTAGCCCAGGAAACGGTATATTTCTTTTTGTCTTAGTTCTATCATAAAATACTAAAAGTGCCGTACCCCGCGGGGCGACGGCACGGTAAATTTGAATCGCAGTGTGTAAATCAATGTTTGTTCCGATATGCACTCACCGGAGGGCAGAAGAGAGATTCACATTCTGCAAAATCATGGAGAAAAACCGATGTAGTCGATATAACTTCAGATCTTCAGTATCTCCGAAAGATTCTTCTGTATCGCTTCAGCGATATCCGGCTTGTTCATGGAATAAACATGTATGTGCTTTACATCATTTGCTATGAGGTCAATGATCTGCTCGGTTGCGTAAATGATTCCCGCCTGCTTCATGGCCTCCGGATGGTCTCCGAACTTGTCGACTATCTCTCTGAACCTTGTTGGAACAGAAGTTCCTGAGAGAGCAACAGACCTGCCCAGCTGCCTGGCATTGGTAATAGGCATTATACCCGCAAGCACCGGCACGCGGATGTCATTCTCCCTGAGTCTGTATAGGAAGTTGAAGAACTCAGCATTATCAAAAAACATCTGGGTCGTAAGGAAATCAACGCCGGCATCCACCTTTTTCTTCAGGTTCTTAATGTCTTCGTCCTTGTGGGTGCACTCCACATGACCTTCCGGATAGCAGGCACCTCCGATACAGAAATCTCCGTGGGCCTTGATGTCAGCGATGAGCTCCGAAGCATAGTGATAATCATGGTGAGGAGTGCCGTCCTTTGGGATATCACCTCGCAGAGCCATGATATTTTCAAAGCCGTATTCCTTGAATTTGGAAAGCATGTTGTGAACATGTTCTTTGGTGGAGGAAACACAGGTAAGATGTGGGAGAACCTCAACTCCGTGCTTATCCCGGATGGTTTTTGCGATATTTAATGTAAATTCCGATGTTCCGCCACCGGCACCATAGGTTACGGACATGAAGCTTGGATTAAGGGCTGCGACTTCCTCAGTAGCCTGCTGAACAGTGTCAAAGTTCTCTATTTTTTTTGGCGGGAAGACCTCAAAAGATAAAGTTGTTTTGCCGTTATTTAGTATGTCAATTATCCTCATGGATTCCTCCTGAAAAAGAAATATAAACTGAAAAAAGTAATTTCTCAGAGACTATTTTAAAAAATTTCCCAAAACAGTCTTTCTTTATATTTAACCACAAAAGAATATGTTTTCATAATAAATTCTGATTAGTAGAGGATATAAGCTGAGACTATAAGTCGTTGGGTTATGATTATTCACGTTTGTACATAAAGCTTATAAATGGATGTCAGGTGCTTCCGGTTTACCTCATCCCGGACAGAACTGTTTCAATGCAGAAAGTATCTTCTGACTTCTCCCGCCTGGTAGAGTGAACCGAAGCAAACTATCGGGAGATTCAATTCTTTTCCCCGGGTTACTGCCATGGCTATGGCATCTTTAATGGAAGGAGCAGTGAAGACCGGTCCCTCAAAGACAGTAAAAATTTCTTTTTTCAGTTCTTCAGGTTCAAGTCCTCGACCATCGTATGGAAGTTCTGCTATGAAGCTGTCTGCAAATGGAGTAATGATTTTCAGCATTTCCAGATGATCCTTGTCCTTCATAACTCCCATGACGAAGATTATCTTCTGATCCGGCAGAAACACTTTTATGGATTCCGCGAGGGCCTCTGCACCGTTTGGATTGTGGGCTCCGTCCAGTATGAATACCGGATCTCCGGACAGAAGTTCAAACCTTCCCGGCCACCGGGAATTAAGGAGTCCCTGTTTTATGGCTTCATCGTCAATGTCTGCGCCTCGGCTTTTCAGGCTCAAAATGATATCAATGGCGGTCATGGCGTTATCAATCTGGTAAGAACCAAGCAGAGGTAATTCTATATTTTTTATTGATCTGTAGCTGAAAACTTCTCCTTTCAGAGAATAGGAGTGAACAATCAGTTTCTCAGGATCTGTGACGGTAAGATAACCCCGTCCTGAAAAACGGTTTACGATCTGGTCAGGGTATGACTTGACCATCTTTTCAGTTTTATCTGTTAAGTCACAGTGTAAGAGTGGCTTTTCCAGGCTGTATTCAGAATCTTTCCGGAAAGGAATGAGAGCAGAAACTTCGGCATTAGCTCCGTTAACCTCGATATATTTGTCAGCGATGACCTGAAGGACAGAACCCTTTTGGTTCAGAACAACAAGTGGAGCCCCGGATTTGATTATTCCGGCTTTCTCTGCGGCGATCAGTTCTTCTGTATCACCCAGAACCTCTGTGTGGTCGAGCCCTATGCTCATGATAGCAGCCACTTCCGGAGCATCGATGATATTGGTGGCATCCAGACGACCGCCCATGCCAACCTCCAAAACTACATAGTCACAGCCTTCTTCATAAAAGTAGCAGAGTGCCATGGCGGTTATCAGTTCAAAATCAGTAGGTTCTTCATTGAGATCTTTCACGGCTGCTTTAACCTTCCCGGAAATCCGACGGAGGTCATCATCTGAAATGTCTGTGCCGTCTACGGAGATACGTTCATTGAAACTGAAGAGGTGAGGGGAAATATATAATCCGGTCTTAAAGCCGGCTTCCGTAAGAATGGACCTCACCATGGAACAGGTGGATCCTTTTCCATTGGTTCCTGCTATATGTATGAATCTTAGTTTTTTCTGAGGATTTCCCAGGGCGCTCATGAGGGCCTTCATACGATCAAGACCAATCTTCGCATGTTTCCAGTCTGCGCCATGTAAAAGAGCTATTGCTTCATTCCAATCCATACAAGTTGCCTTTCATTCTTTAATTATTTCTCTGAAAAGCCCGTCATGCAGGATGCTGTGAATTGTGATCATCCTCCATGACGGGCAAGTTTTTTTAGTGATACATGAGGTTTACAGAAACATATCCCCGGACAGATTGTTCTTCGAGAGTGTTTTGCAAGTCCGGATTGGGAGAGTATCAGACAGCCAGAACATTTCTGATATCCGCACGCTTCAGTACGCTGCTCAGAACATAAATTATTATCATCTGTATCGGAGCTGTTACAGCTGCCTGCATTGCTCTTGTAGCCAGAAGTCCGGTGAAGCTTGAGCCGTATACAAAGGAAATCCAGAAGGTGTTCAGCAGGAGACTAAGTATACATTGGTTAATGAGAACGGCCACTGCAATACGAAGGATCATCGAAGCTGAACCTGTTTTAAAAGAAAAGGACGCAGCATCGGAATCAGAAGCTTTTGAAAATAAGGGTTCCGAGGAGTGCTTCTGATAGAGCATCAGCCCAAATACAGCCCCCATAAGAACCTGGGTCAGGGTGAAGCCGGGAAAGTATGGGCCTGTAGGAAATGCCACCGCACCGATGAAATCACCTAAACCGCCCACAAGAGCCGCAGCAACGGGTCCGTAGAAAATTCCGGCGATAACAAGTGCTGTGAATCCAAGGCCTATTCTGACGTTCCAGGCATTAAAGGAACAAAATCTTGTCAGGATCACTTGAAGAGCCACAAGAACTGAAAGGGTTACCAGATTTCTCGTTGAGAATCTTTTCATAATAATACCTCCTTTGCAGCCCCTGACTACAAAGGAGGTTATACTCCACTGCAGCGGGATGCGACCATCGAACCGCGCCGATGCATTATCCTGTTCGGATATTTCCCGGTCAGTTTAAGGTTCATATTCAAACGAATTCCCTGACCGTGCTTTGCATTGGCTTCGTCCCTCCGACAAACTCCCCGTTCGGAAGGCACTGTACGCTCGATTGCCTACTCTGCTAAAAAAATTTGTTTAGTTTCACCTACAATGTATATCAAAACCAGTAATTGGTAAAGTGGATATTTTTCCGGCATTCTGATAGTATAGCTGGTAAAGTCCTATCGCTGAGAAAACGAAATTACCCTGATGATGCTGATAAGTATGTAAAAAAAGTGATTCATCACAGTGAGAGGAGACCTTTGAATACAGAATGATAGAAGAAAAATCAAAGACAGGCTTACAGATATGAACGAAAAATTAAAGAATGAAATCAAAAATGAAAAGAAGAAGCTTAGCAGGATGACTTTCGGGCAGAAGGCTGAGTACATATTTGAATATTACAAGTTTCCGATAATTGTTACCTTGGTAGTGATCATACTGGTGGTTTCTGTACTGAAGACTCTGATAAACAACAAACCTCTGGGATTTTACGCTATGTTTCTCAATGGTTCCGGTCAGGAGATGTCCATAGGTGCCGATGAGCTGGAGAAGAGATTTGCGGAATATGCCGAAATAGATGGCGGAAAGGAGAAGGTTGTCATCGATACAACAGCCTCTTTCAATCCCAATGTTAACAGCCAGTACACCATAGCCCAGAATGCCAAGATCACAGCTCTTTTTGCATCTCATGACCTTGACGCCATGGTTATCGATCCTGGAGTTTTTACTTATTATGCCCTGAGTGGTGCCTTCTCGGATCTGAGAGAAGTGCTCAGTGAAGAAGAGTTCCGAAGATATGAGGAAGCAAACAAAATCTACTATATAGATGGCTATATCAAAGAAAAAATGAAGAGTATCGAGGCAGGAGAAATTGATGCCTATAGCTCAGAATCCGGAAGAACAGAAGAGAAAGATAAGGTTGACAGTGATCAGACTTCCGGTGAAAACATTGACTCAGGCAAGAATGACGGAGATTCAGAGGAAACTCTCGATGAGATGGAGCAGTTTGCGGCTGATCTTATGGGGAAGCCGGATGTGGTTGACAGAGAAGAATTTGAAGTTCCCGATCCCGAAAAGATGAAGGATCCCATTCCCGTCGGAATAATCGTAACAGACACAAAAATCATATCTGACGGTGGCTTCTTTGCGGCCACGGTTCCGGTTTTCGGAGTGCCGGTGGTTTCCGACAGGAAAGATATTGCTCTCAAATTCCTGGTTTTTCTGGAAGGATGATCTGAAAGCTCTGAATAATCGTGATTTGAACATTAAGGTTATTTCAGACTTCTGTTTTCCGAAAAGTATGTCAACATGAGATCTACCACGTGACCGTAGCTCTTAACTCCTTGCGTTTGGCCGTTGTACTTAAGATATGTATCATTAATCTCTTCATGCACTTCGGCCACTTTCGTATCGTATCGGTTCCAGAATTCGTTGTTGTACATCATGTCCTGACGGGTGTAAGGATTTATCTTCATATAAAGCTCTGAAAATTTTTCACGATCGGTTTTGGCAAGGGCATTTCCGGCATAGACCCAGGCAGAAACGAAGCCCGAGTAATTGAAGTAAAGATCCTCGGAACCGACGGTGGCGAGAACTGCGATGAAGTTGGCTTCCTCCTCCTGCATGTAACCTCTGAGATGTGATAATTCATGACAGATGGTGAAGGGAATGTCATAGTAGGGGATATCCCGGTTGTAATTTGCTTCTATAGTGAAAGGTGAGTAAACTCCCGTAACTTGTTGGATACTTAGAATCCAGGAATTTATGAGGGGCTTCGGAAAAGGATAATGTCCCGAAAGTCGTGAAAAACGTGTTCCGAGACTTTCCATTGCTTTCTGACCAAGTTTGCCTGTTTCCCAAAGGTAGGTTACAGAGGCTCTTTCAGAAGCAGAAGTTTCCCCGAGATAAGCTCCGTTATACAGCTTTATAGGAGACAGAGGCAGATCATAGCCGTAATCACCCCGGTTTTGGGATTCAGAACCAGATATTACAGGATGTTCGTTCCCATTGTATAAACCTGAGGCTAATGTGGTGTCATTCGACATTTGTGAACTTTCCAGAAGCTTTTCTTCCGTAAGATTAATGTTTTCTACAAGATAAGTACAAAGCTCCACGAGGCCGTAATCTTCATCATTTTGAGAAGTTGAAGTATCACCTGTATTCATAGTTTCAGAGGGAATGTTTCTCTGACTGTCATAGCCGGTAATCCCTGCTTCGGATGAGAAGCTGGTCCGTCTGTAATTTATTCCGCAGTTAAACACATAAAGAATAAAAAGAATAGAAGCAGTAAAAAAGATGTGCCGGGCGAAAAGAACCATAGGCTTTAATGATTTTCTCAAGACAGAAGCATTGTTCTCTGAAACCGACACTGAAGCTTTATCTTTACTATTTATGAAAATCTTAACAGAATTACTCAGCTGTTTCACAAAATCCCATATAACGAAAATAATCAATGCATACAGCAAAAGCTCAGTCAGAGAAAAAGGCAGCAGTCCCGTAATGCTGCTTACTGCAAGGCTCACATAGCGATAAATATTATGAGAGTAAAAATCAGCAAATCCACGGAAGGTTGCCGCTAAATGACTTATCAAAAACGATATTACATCAAGAAAAAGTATAAATAGTGATATTTTATTCGGCATGTCAGGATAAAATCTTAAAAAAATCGTAGGTACACACTCAAATTCAGGTAGGCTATACTGTAGCATGATTATAATACTACAAGAAATAAATCATCAGGGGTGTTTATGAAAAAATTTCTATTTGCCATGGCTGCAGCTTCTGCAATCAGTGCAATTTTGTGTTTAAATGGTTATGCGGAAGAAACTGTAAGCGGAGAAAGCTATGTCACTGCTATAGTTGAAGCAGACGGTACTGCTCAGGAAGCATTGAATAATGCAGAAGATCAGAGTGCTGTATCCGGGAATGAAACTCAGCAGGAAGCAACTACAAACACAGAAGCACAGGATGCCTTAACGGAAAAAGAGGGTCCGATAGCGGTTATGACAGGAAATGATACTTCAACGGATACAACAGGAATACAGTCAAACGGTCCGGTAGCAGGAACAGGCACAGAACAGACTGCAGCTTCAGAGTTTGGACCATCAGTTGGCGGTATAGCAGCAGAGACAGCACAAACTGACCAGACTGCAGCAGACCAGACGGCTGAGGTGCAGGAGGAGACATTACCACTTCCATCAGGATACCATTTTAACAATATTGCGCCTTACACCTATCAGAATATGGTTGATGATCTTACAGTACTTAAGGCTCAATATCCCAATATGCAGATGGACGTCCTTGCCGCCACAGCAGATAGCCGTAATCTTTACCATGTTGTGGTTGGTAATCCTCTGGCTAAACACAAGATTCTGGTTCATGCCGGAATCCATGCAAGAGAGTATATAGTTTGTCAGGTTGTCATGAGACAGATAGCGTCACTTCTTGAGATGCAGCAGGCCGGAACAGTTTACAAAGGCTGCTCAATTCCGGATCTTCTGAACAACACCTGTATTCATTTTGTGCCAATGGTGGATCCTGACGGAATTACCCTGGTTCAGGGCGGACTGGAAGCCCTCAATTCAGAAGATGCCAGAATGTCAGTCATGACCATCGCAGGAATGGACAACGCATCCGATATGGAACAGTATCTGAGAACCTGGAAGAACAACCTTAACGGTGTAAACCTTAACCGTAATTTCGATGCAAACTGGGAGGAGACTCCATCCAAGGTAGACCATCCGTCATCCATGAACTATAAGGGAACAGCACCTGAGTGTGAGATCGAGACCAAGGTGCTTGCAGACCTCACCCGCAGTCTGATGCCGGACAGAACCATCAGCTACCACACACAGGGAAAGGTTATCTACTGGTATTTCGGAGAGACCGGAAACTATAAAAACGAAGGTTACAATCTTGCTTCTATCGTAAACCGGAATACAGGTTACAGGATTTCCAATACCTGGGCGGAAAAGGACGCAGCAGGATTCAAGGACTGGGCAGTTCAGAAGCTTGACATACCTTCTGTTACCATAGAGTGCGGTATCGGAACTTCACCTGTAGATGAGTCACAGATCGAAGAAATGTGGGCCGGAAATGACGGTATACTTCCCGATGTCATGATAGATCTCGTAAATAAATAATCAGTGATTCAATAAAGATCCGTGGAGCGATAAAGTTCCGCGGATTTTTTACATTTAATTATGGTTTTTCCTTAGTTTCATGTTGGTTTCGTTGACTTTGTAATGGGCAAATGATTATAATCAGAATAATAGATTAAGTTCGGATAATGTTGTTTTAACTATTTTTTTCTGGTTATAGATAGATGACTTCATGTAAGCGCGCGTAGGGTGTAGTATGGGTAATTTTGATCTTGAAAAATATATCGTCGAATGCATAGATGATGCCATATCCAAGGGATGGATAAAGGTGTTTTTTCAGCCGCTCATAAGAGGGATAAGCCGAAAGGTGAGCAGATTTGAAGCACTTTCCAGATGGCAGGATCCTGAACATGGTTTGATTATGCCTGGGGATTTTATATATGTTCTGGAAGAGCATGGACTTATTTATAAGCTTGACGGTTATGTGATAGAGGAGTCCTGCAGACAGTTCAGAAACAGGATCAATGAAGGTAAGAAGATAGTTCCTTTCTCAGTGAATTTATCGAGGAAGGATTTTGAGCTGTGCGATATTTTTGAAGTTGTGGAAGCTTCTGTAAAAAAATATGAAATATCCAGAGAGTTTGTCATTATCGAGCTAAATGAAGATGCTTTCAATCAGGATACGGAAAAGATAAAGGAGAAGCTTGACCGGTTCAGAAATGCAGGTTATCAGATCTGCATGGATGACTTTGGAGGAGGATACTCCTCATTAAATATTTTTAAGGATTTTGAAATTGATGAGATAAAGATAGACATGAAATTCCTCAGGGATTTCAGTCCTAAAGCGTGCCGTATAGTGGCATCTGTTGTGGACATGGCTAAGGAGATAGGTATCCTTACCATAGCTGAAGGAGTGGAGACTGAGGAGCAGTCAAGATTTTTAGGAAGCATTGGCTGTGAGATGATTCAGGGTTTTCTTTTCTGCAAGCCTCTTCCTGTGGAAGACTGTATGAAAGAGCTTTCCCTTAAGGGAATTGAGATAGAGCATCCCGATGAGGTAAAGTACTTTGATGAAGTTGGAAGCATCAACATCCTGAGCCCGGCTTCCCTTACCAGGGTAAATCCCGCCGGAAATACAGATATGCCTGTGGAATCAGCCTACGAAAGTGTTATTCCCTATGCGATGGTGGAGTATGACGGAAATTCTTTCAGGTATCTTTACCGTAACGCCGAGTACTTGAAGACTCTGAAGGTGATAGGGTATGAGGATGATGATTTAAACGATATTTCCGGAGATTCCGATAAACGGAAGCTCAGGAAAGCAATAGAAGAAACAACAGAATTAGGTTCCTGCTACTCGGATTTCACCATAAACGGTTACTATTGTTATTTCGAGGCCCGGGTGGTGGCCCGCAATTTTGACAGATGTGCGATACTCTTCAGCCTCACTAACAGCAACAAGGATGGCAAGAAGGTAAAGCTTGAGAAGCTGGATGCCAGTCTGAAGCATTTGTATGGTATATACAACAGTGTTTCAATGCTGGATCTTGATAAGAATTTCCTTGAAGTACTGTATCTGAGGGATTCGGAAAAAAGAGATTTTGAAAGCGGAAACATTGAAAAACTGACTAAACAATTTGCTGAAAACTATGTTTATGAAGCGGACAGGAACAACTATCTGAATTTCTTTGATACGAGTACTCTCAAGCAAAGAATAAAGCAGACAGACAGCAGATTTATAAATGCTTACATAAGGACAAAAACCCTTAGCGGGGATTACACCTGGAAGATATATCTGGCGGTTCTGGTGGCCTCGGATCACGCCCTTGTATTCATAAGAAATGCTGACAACATAAAATCAACAGAATTGTCAGCTTATCAGAATTATATGGCTGCCGTGAGAAGCAGCAATAATCTTGGATCTGAGCTTACCAAAGAACTTCTTTGGGATAATCTTAACCGCAATACTTCACTCGGCATGTTCTGGAAGGATAAGCAGCGCAGATTCGTGGGGGCCAATAAGAAGTTCATGGATTATTATGGCTTTAGGAGTCAGTCTGATTTTATCGGAAAGACTGACGAGGAAATGGGATGGCACGTTGCTCCAGAGCCATATAAGAGAGATGAGTATCGTGTTCTCAGAGAAGGAGCGGTGACTCTGAGGGTACCGGGACGTTGTATCGCCCATGGCAGCATCAGAGATATCAGAGCATCAAAGATGCCGGTATATGACAACGGACGTATCATTGGTCTCATTGGCTATTTCGAGGATGTTACAGAGGTAGAGCGTGACAGAGTAAGCAAATTCGATATTCAGGAAACTGATAACCTTACCGGACTTCTCAATACCAGGGGAATGATGGCGGCGGTATCTTCCTACAAGGATGAGTACGACAGAAGAGGCGTTGATTTCGCCGAATTATATTTCTCCATAGATAACTACCAGGATCTTATAAGTCAGTACGGACATGCCTTCGGAGATGAGATACTTTATGCTGTAGGAAAGAAACTGGCAGCTTCCTTTGGCACCAGTGCAACACTTGTCAGATATTCCGGAGATGATTTTTTGGCATTTACTCAGTCGGGAAAACCTGGGGATATAGAGAAAGTTGCTAACAAGATACGTAAGCTTATCATGGATATTAATAATGTTAATGGCTATAACTGTACTCTTCACCCGTCCGTAGGTATAGTAAGATACTCTGAGGTAAAAGATCTTAATGAGATGCACCGGGTTGGATTCAACAGAATGAGCAGCGAAAGGCTGAAAAACAAGAAAAAGTCATAGGCTCCGGGCATTTCTATGAGAGATACCGAACTTATGCAATAAAAAACTACGCAGATTATTGCGTATAAACCGGGAAAGTTGTAAAATCCAAAGGGTTTTGATAAGATGCCAGATTGGCTGAGAGTCTGATTTCAGCCATCTGGCTTTATTCATAAAAACAGAAAGATAAACATTTGCGCCATATTAACTGCAAATGTTATAAGAAGCCGGATTGACTGACATCCCTATGGTGGATTGAAACGGCAAAAAATCAGCATTTACAGAGGAGAACATTTATGTCTGAAGAAATCAGAAACGAGAAAGGCGAGCTTGTGGAGAAGCCACAGGAGTCAAAGAACTTTATAGAGCGTGAGATCGACAAGGATCTCGCGGAGGGAGTATATGATCATGTACAGACCAGATTCCCGCCGGAACCAAACGGATATCTTCATATAGGACATGCAAAGTCCATAATCCTTAATTCAGGACTTGCAAAGGAATACGGTGGAAAGTTCAATCTTCGCTTTGATGATACAAATCCTATGAAGGAGAAAACAGAGTTTGTTGAGGCCATCGAGAGAGATGTTCGCTGGCTGGGAGCAGATTTTGAGAACAGAGTATTCTTTGCTTCCGATTACTTTGATGTTATGTATGACAAGGCAGTACTTCTTATCAAGAAGGGACTTGCATTTGTGGATGATCTTACAGCAGAGCAGATCACAGAGTACCGCGGAGATTTCACTACACCGGGTAAGGAATCACCAAACAGAAACAGAAGTGTGGAAGAGAACCTCAAGCTGTTCCAGGATATGAAAGATGGAAAGTATGAGGACGGAACCCTCACACTTCGTGCAAAGATCGATATGGCATCACCTAACCTCAATATGAGAGATCCGATCATCTATCGTGTTGCCCACATGCATCATCACAATACAGGTGATAAGTGGTGCATCTACCCTATGTACGATTTTGCTCATCCTATCGAGGATGCCTGTGAGGGAATCACTCATTCCATCTGTACTCTGGAGTTTGAGGATCACAGACCTCTTTATGACTGGGTAGTTAAGCATTGTGACTTTGAGAATCCTCCGAGACAGATCGAGTTCGCAAAGCTTTATCTCACCAATGTTGTAACAGGTAAGAGATATATAAAGAAGCTGGTTGAGGATGGCGTGGTTGACGGCTGGGATGATCCTCGTCTTGTGACCATCGCAGCTCTCAGAAGACGCGGTTACACACCTGAGTCCATCCGTATGTTCGTTGAGCTTTCCGGTATCTCAAAGGCAAATTCAAGCTCTGACTATTCACTTCTTGAGTATTGCATCAGAGAGGATCTGAAGCTTAAAGCTAAGCGAATGATGGCAGTCATCGATCCTATCAAGCTTGTGATCGACAACTATCCTGAGGGACAGGAAGAAATGCTTGAGGTACCATATAACCTCGAGAATGAAGCTCTTGGTTCCCGTCAGGTGCCATTCTCAAGAGAACTTTACATCGAGCGTGATGATTTCATGATCGAGCCTCCAAAGAAGTATAAGAGACTTTATGTAGGAAACGAGGTTCGCCTCATGTCTGCATATTTCGTTAAGGCTGAGTCCTATGAGACTGATGCCGAGGGTAATGTTACAGTTGTACATTGTACCTATGATCCTGCCACAAAGTCAGGTTCAGGTTTCGAAGGCCGTAAGGTAAAGGGAACTATCCATTGGGTAAATGCTCCTACCGCAGGTCAGGTGACAGCACGTCTTTATGAGCAGCTTATCGATGAGGAGAAGGGTAAGCTGAACGATGACGGAACCCTTAACTTCAATCCTAACTCACTTACAACAGTAACAAACTGCATGGTTGAGCCGGAGCTTATGAAGGTTAAGCCTTATGACAGCTTCCAGTTTGTCCGCAACGGTTTCTTCTGTGTGGACAGCAAGGATTCAACTCCTGAACATCCGGTATATAACCGTATCGTAGGACTTAAGTCCTCCTTCAAGCTTCCGGAGCAGGGTAAATAATGGCAGACGAGCCGGAGGGCATGCCCTCCGGCTTTATTTTTATAATTTGAAAAATGTTTGTTTTACATCGCTCTTTATTGGTGGTATCATTTTCTTATAGTTTTTTGAAAAAATTGGGGCAACTGTTTGCCCGAATGGAGGATATAAATATGTCTAAGAAGAAAAAAGGGTTAGGTGGACTTATCGGATTTGCGGCTTTGGCCGGCGGCGTTGCGGCAGTTGTTTCTTATCTCTACAAGTATCAGAAGTTTTCTGAGGAAGTTGATCAGGATTTTACAGATGTGCTTGAGTCAGCAAATGAGGTTAAGAATTCTGCAAAGAGGTCTTATACAACTTTAAAGAACAATCAGGGTAAGGAAGAATTCAAGGCGGCAGCTAAGGATCTCGGTTATGCAGCCAAGAATCTTGCGGTTGATACCAAGAATCTTGCCATTGATGCAGGTAAGGATGCTTACAGAACTGTGAAGGAAGCTTTGAACGAAAAGCTCGGTTTCCAGACTTCAGAAGATGACGACCTCGATGATATCGATGACGAAGATCTTGTGGATGATGAGGATGTTGAGATTGAGTTCTATTCTGTGGAAGATGAGAAGGCTTCAGAATCCGAAAAAAAAAAGAGACTGATTCTGAATCCGAAGAGAGTGATGCTGCCGAAGAAGTTACTCAGGAAGCTCCAGAGAAGCAGGCTGAAGATGTCCCCGAGACAGAAGAAGCTGCTGAGGAAACTGTAAAGGAAGCTGAACTTGAATCCGGCAACGGAGAAGATATTTCGGAGAACAGTAAGAAAAAGAAGAGAAAGAAAAAACATTGAGTCTCTTGAAACACATAAAAAGAGGCTTCAATGCCAGCCAGGCTTGCTGATTGAAAGAACATGAAGAAAAAAGTCCGTCAGGGATGAACACGGAAGTGTAAATCTCTGACGGACTCTTTTAATGTAATGTACTTGAAAATTCAGTGGTACGTTGGCATGAAGCCTCATTTTTGTTCGGGTTATCAAGCTTCGTTCAGTGAGCTGTCGATGGAAGAATAGACGGCTCGGATGGCGTCTTTATAACGTTCCTCCGGTACACCTATCAGGAGATTAAGTTTGCCGGCTCCCTGATTTATGGTGCTGATCTCGATGCCGGCTTCGTCGAGAGCGTGCAGGACTTTAACATTGGCATCGCTGGACTCGGTGCCGCGCTCACCAACAACAGCTATCATGCTGAGGTTTTCCTTGATGCCAAGGTAGTCGGGGCTAAGCTTTGCCTTTATTTCCTCCAGGAGCTCATCTTTGCAGGGGTTTAATAGATCACTTCTGATAACAAGGGTGATGGTGTCAATTCCTGTGAGACATTGCTCGAAGGGAAGATTACGTTCCTTAAGGATGTCAAGCATGACAGCGCTGAATCCTGATCCATCACTGACCATGACCTTTTCAACCTGAATCACAGACATACCGATACGACCTGCGACACCGACTACAGGATACTTTACTTTACCTTCCGGAAGTTTTCGCACAATAGTGGTTCCCGGGTCTTCGGGACGGTTGGTGTTTCTTATATTGATAGGAATGCCCAAATTCGATGCAGGTAAAACAGCATCTGTGTGAAGTACGGAGGCACCCATATAGGAAAGGGTACGAAGCTCACGATAGCTGAGATATTCAACAGATTTTGGAGAATCCACTATACGGGGGTCTGCAGCCAGGAGACCGGAAACATCGGTCCAGTTCTCGTAGAGATCTGCTTCAATGGCACTTGCCACAAGGCTTCCTGTTACATCGGAGCCGCCTCTGGAAAATGTATGGATCCTGCCTTCTGCATCGGCACCGTAAAAACCTGCCACAACAGCGTTTTTGAGGGGGCGGAGAGCAGCGCTCATGGCACGTTTAGTCATGACATTGTCCAGGGTACCGTCTTCATTGAAACAGACGCACCACGCCGGATCAACAAAGGTAAATCCGAGGTATGAAGCGAGAATCTGAGAGTTGAGATATTCGCCGCGGCTGGCCATATACTGATCGTCAGGGTTTTCACTGAGATGTTTTCTGATAATTTCTATTTCTTTATCGATTGGGAAGTCAATGTTCAAAGTTTCCATGATTTCCTGAAAGCGTTTCTTTATTTCAGTAAGATCCTGTTCATAATCCTCACCGTTTTTTGCATTCTGATAGCATCTCAGAAGCATGTCTGTAACCTTTATGTCTTCCGGAAATCTTTTACCCGGTGCGGATGCCACGATAAACCTTCGTGAAGGATCTTTTTCGATGATATCCTTTATTTTTTGGAACTGGCCGGCGTCAGCCAGAGATGTACCGCCGAACTTTGCTACAACTGTTTTCATAAATGTCCCCTATTACAAAAAATCCATCGGGGACGATTCTCGCGGTTGAGAACCGTCCCCGATGGGTATATTTTACTCCAAGAATTGGATTGATGGAACAATCTTTTATTTACTGTATCAGCTTGCTTTCATCAACAATAGCACCGGTATCAGCACTGGTAACAAGGGTTGCGTATTTTGCAAGAGCCTTAAGACGAGGCTTAACCAGTGGTTTCCAGCCTTCTTTCCTTCTTTCAAATTCTTCGGTGCTTACATTGATCTCCAGCTTACGGTTATGTATATCGATGGTGATCTCGTCACCGTCCTGAACAAAGGCGATAGGACCGCCGTCGGCTGCTTCAGGTGATACATGACCGATGCATGGTCCGTGAGTGGCTCCTGAGAAACGTCCATCTGTAACGAGAGCAACGTCTTCATCCATTCCGCGTCCCATGATGAGAGAGGTGGTTGAAAGCATTTCCCTCATGCCGGGGCCTCCCTTGGGACCCTCATAGCGGATGACAAGGACAGTTCCTTTCTTGATCTCCCCTGCGGAGATGGCAGCGTCTGTTTCCTCCATGGAGTTGAAAACTCTTGCGGTTCCCTTGAAGTAATACATGGATTCCTTAACGCCGGACTGCTTTATGACGGCGCCGTTAGGTGCAAGGTTACCTCTCAGAATAGCGATACCGCCTTCAGGCTTCTGAGGATTTTCCATGGTCTTTATAACGTCTCCGTGCTGAACCACAACGTCTTTGATTCGCTCGCCGATGGTTTCACCTGTAAGTGTCAGCGAATTTAAATTGAGTTTGCTCTCAACAGTCTTAAGAACCGCTGTGATACCGCCATCATTATCAAGAGATGCGATAGGATACTTTCCTGATGGCTGAAGGTTACAGATAAACGGAACCTCACGGCTTATTCTGTCGAAATCCGAAAGTTCAAGCTTAACGCCTGCTTCATTAGCTATAGCCATAAGGTGGAGAACCAGGTTTGTTGAAGAACCTGTTGCCATGGCACCGGTGATACCATTTAGAAGAGTTTCTCTTGTCAGTATCTTTCTCGGGGTAATGCCTTCCTTCAGCATCTTCATGACCTCGCGGCCTGAGGCTTTGGCGATACGCTTACGTTTGTTTGAAACTGCGGGAGCTGTTCCGGCGCCGGGAAGTGCAAGTCCCAGAACCTCTGAAAGCATGCACATAGAATTTGCGGTTCCAAGGTGCGCACAGGAGCCAACTGTCGGTAATGTCAGCTTTTCAACCTCCTTCATATGTTCGGGAGTTACCACACCGGCCTCAACACGGCCCGGGAATTCACGAAGCTCGGAAGAACAGAAAAGAGGATTGCCATCAACGTAGCCCGGAAGCATTGGACCACCCGGAACGATGACGGTAGGAATGTTCAGTCTGGCAGCTGCCATGATCATACCAGGAAGGATCTTGTCACAGCCTGCAAGGAGAACCATGGCGTCGAAGTGATGGGCCTCAACCACCATTTCTACGGAATCGGCGATGAGCTCGCGGCTTGCGAGAGGATATCTCATGCCCATATGGCCCTGACATAATCCGTCACAGATACAGATGGTTTCTGAACGAACAGGCACACCGCCTGCCTCGATAACACCCATCTTTACGTACTCGGCAAGTTCCTGAAGATGACGGTGTCCCGGAACCATCTCGGAAAAAGAACCGATAACTGCTACAAAAGGCTTCTTCATGTCTTCCTCGTCCATGCCGTTGGCATAAAGAAGAGCACGCTGTCCGGAACGGGCGATTCCGTTTGTTAACGTAGCGCTGCGGTATTTGGGGTCCTTAAATTCAAAATCTTTGTCATATGTGGCCATGTGTTACCTCCTTGAAATTAAAGTAAGCTAAGCAGATATATCTAATATACGCATATTAAGGGTTATATTTCTGGCATAGAAATACAGAGATAATTTGCTCTAACCAGCTTTGATAACATTCAACTTATGAGCTCAGTATAGCTTGACAGCTTTTTCTGAGTCTAATAAAATCCAGACATAATATATATAAGTTTTGTGCATTGATATCTTTGAATAATGCATCAACATTGATGGGAAAAACACCGGAATGAATTATCAGGTTTTTTTAGATCTATCCGCATTAAAAGAATATAAAACCTTTACCTCAGCGGCAGATGAGCGTGGATGCATTCAGTCAACTCTCAGCCGTCGCCTTATGGCGGAAGAAGCTGCACTGGAATGCACGTTATTTGACAGGAAAAATCGTGAGCTTACTTTTACGGGAAAGCTTTATCTTCGATATGGAGCAAAACTTGTCCATATAAAAAGTGAACTGTCTCAGTTTGTGGGGGATGAGAAAGTGGCAGAGGAGGCATTGAACTTCCGGGCATTTTCCTATGTTTACGAAATATATGAAACCGAAAGTATAACCCGTGCGGCAGAAAATCTGTATATCTCCCAGCCGGCACTTACGCAGTATCTGAACTCTTTGGAAAGGAATCTTGGGAAGAAACTGTTTAGCCATCATCGTGGACACTGTGAGTTTACAGATGAAGGACGTAGATATGTAACCATAGCTGAAGCTGCCAAAAAAATAGACAGGGGATTTCGAACTGAGCTTGATACACATCTGAGGCGAACATCACATAAAATCCGTATTGCTCTAAGCCGTCAGACCGGATCCCTCATGATATCCCGGGTGCTATCGACATTTCTGGAAGAATTCCCACACATTCAGATCGATATCACTGAAGCAGATACAGATCGCGCCAGAGAACTGCTTTTAAAGGATAATGTTGATATGGCGATTCTTGTGGTACAGGGCTTAAGTGGTGGCTCATTAAAATATACAAAGATCTACAGAGAAGAATTGAAACTGATCACGCCACCAGTTCTAAAGAAAAAGTATCCGGGACCGGTTTCTTTAGAGGCTCTGGATGGGGAACGTTTTATTCTGCAGCAGGAGTTCACCGCGGTTCAGCACATAGTATCTGCGGCTCTTAGTCAACATAATTGCAGTCCGGATGTGATCTGCCGCATCAATCTTTTCAGAGCCATGGCCAATATGGTTGCCTCCGGAGCCGGCATTGCCCTTCTTCCGGAGCATGCTCTTTCAGACTATGGCAGGGATTGCCATGTTGTGTCATTGGAACCGCCTATTTACTATTACCTCGTATACGCCATACATGATGAGGAAAGGTGCAGCGAAGCCATGAAACGGCTGATGGAGCTTCTGAAGGAATATAACTGAAAGAAATTCACCCATAATATATTGATTATTGAGGCAATCCTCTCTATGGGGTAAAATCCTGTCTTTGACAGTACAAGTGTCTATTAAGTCTTGGGATTGGCTCTACGAGCCAGTTCCAAGACTTTTCTTGATTTTCGCGAAGTGCGTAATTTTCTGTTTTCCTAAATCATCTTTGCCCCTTTCGCCCACCCCTTGACGCGTTTTGGCAATAGTCAACTTTTACGGCCCGCCCCAACGCGAAAGGGTCTTCGATGATTATTCTTTGGATCTTCGGCAGATACCCCGCATTTCTCGTTTTCTGATGATCTCATAATCGGTTCGGAATCCTGCATTTGCATGTAAGGCATCTGTTACTTCACACCTTGTATATGCTGGGATGTATCCTTCATGAATATCGACCATGTTCATGCTGCTTAATGTATTAATCAGAGTTTCATAGGTATATTTATCGTCCAGTTTTTTCTCCAGGATTCGATAGATAAGAAGTGAAATGAAACATGTTAAGAAGTGTGCTTTGATTCGCTCGTCACGTTGCAGATACACAGGTCTTGCCTTGAATTCTGTTTTCATTATTCGGAAAGATTCTTTAATTTCCCATCGGTCATGATTTATTCTCGCGATCTCAGATGCATCATCTTCGAGGTTTGTATAAACAGCATAAAAACCGTCATACTTTTCTTCTTCTGAAATCACATCATCATCGATGTCATAACTCTTTTTCTCTGCAATTTCACCGTCATTGGTAAAGGCAGTTTTTTTGATGAATCTGCGATAGTCGTTTTGATTTCGCTTCTCAATCTTGTCGCTGTTATTGATGGCGCGAATTGCATGATCGATCTGATTTTTTCTTATCTTGCGGAGATAGTTCCGGTATTTGATAGAGTATGTAACCACAAGATTCTGATTGAATTCAACTCTTCGTTCATCATCGTATCCTTCAACCCATTTTTCTTTATAAAAAATAAGATTAAGTGTATCCTCGTTTTCTTCTATTTCTCTTATATCAAACTTCTCTTTGAAACCTTTCAGTCTCCATCCCGTGGGATCCAGACACCAGTCTTTAAGTTCTTTGTTGAGCTTTTTTATTGACTGCATTGTAATGAAGCATCGCCCGCCAAAGTTGTTGAACATCCGGTTTGTCTCCGAAGATAGACCGGCATCCGTGCAGACCACAAACTTTGAAAGTGCGAAATCTTTAAATAGCTGCTTTTCCATAGGTATGAGAGAAGTCTGCTCATTTTTGTTTCCATCATTAATGCAGAATGCGAGAGGTATTCCGGTTTTGTCCATGAACAGTCCCATTTGAACAATCGGATTTGGACGATGTTCCTTGCTCTTGCCGTATTTTTTCATACCGCTTTCTTCTTCGATTTCAAAAAAGAAATTTGTGCAGTCATAGTACAGTATTCCAGTCTGCCTTTTTAAAACTTTTTTGCTGTACTCATAAAGCTTACTTTGAATGTAATCAGACTCATCAGCAATAACAGATAATGCACGGTAAATCTGGTGTGCTTCAAACTCAGGCTTCTCTAATAAACTTCCCGACTGTTCATAGCATGAGAGTTTTGAAGATGGGAAAAGAATACGCCCGTAGATCAGTCTTGAAAGAATGCTGTTCAGGTCGTATTGGAATCCGCGTCTTCTGGAGATCTGTTCACAGATATTTGGCAGATAAAGATCGTAGTAGATCTGTTGTAAAAAAAGGTATCCCACGTTGAATGATTTTTTCTCACCCATTGGAATAAGAGTTTTAGATTCAAAAGGAACCAAAACTTTTGTGATTGATTTTTTCTCTTCTTCATTAAGCTCTTTTAAACGTTGATCTACCCATGCACGTGGGTCTGTGCAATTATGCAGAGCCATGATTTCTTCATCAGTCCCAAGACGCTCCACAACTTCTGAAGAACGTTTTCCATCACGCTTTATGGAACGAATTATGTAGTATTTTTTCCCGGATTTAGTAATACGCATATCGAATTCTCCAACAACAGAATGAATCTAATATAATTATATCGGAAATTACGCAATTACGCATTACAAATATTTAAAATTTGACAAAAATTAAGGCGTGGTGCGCCTTCTGAGGGTTTGTGGTATCAAAGATCCGAAACAACTTGTGAATATCAGTCGATAATACCTATATAATGTGCCACTTTTTTAGGTCCTGAATTAAGGCAATATTTTGAGGGTTTAGTTCAATTTGCCGTTAATTTTTGACCCAAAGGTATGCCAATATATGTTTTTGGAAAGAAACAAATAGAGACATAAATAAAACTATGTTAAAAAGCAGATATCAATTTTGAAATTATAATTGAAATTTAATGGCGGGGGGGATAGAATGAAAAAAAGGAAAAATACATGTAATCAAGGAGTATAGTATGAAAATTTTTAATTCAATTCGCAGTAAGGTGAAAATTGCAGCAGCAGTAGCGATGACAACTGCCGCAATCGGTGTAGCAAGCATGAGCGTATATGCGGGACAGTGGGTTCAGTTTGGAGATAATTGGTACTACTATCAGGATGACGGAACTTTTGCAACAGGAGAACAGTGGATAGATAGCTATATGTATGGCTTTGATGAGACTGGCCGTATGAGAGCTAATGAAACTTATAATGGATATTCTTATGGTGCTGATGGTAAATGCTATGAGTTTAATGATGCTACAACAGGGGAAAAGACAATCTATGGGGAAAATTTTTATATGCCTGCTAATTGGCAGCCATCAGAAGAAGAAAAGGCGGCTTTAAGAGAACTTTTTGGAAGAGATTTTTAATAGGTGGCAAATATCACTGGCATTAAGTTAAGAATACCAGTGATTTATAAATGGATTAGTTGCTGAAGACTGCCGCTGTCAATACTTGTGTGCACACAGACAATTCTTAAAACGAGCGTGAACTTTACTTACTTGTTGTAAAGGATGATGTATGAGGATGTAAAGTAGGAGGAAACAAGAAGTTGTTTAAAAAAAGCTTATCAATTCTATTAACTGTCTCTTTTATTTTATTAATGTCGATGGCATCTTTTGCAGATGGCTGGAGATGGGAGAGTGATGATACTGAGTGGGTTAAGAAACGTATTTATTTCAAAGATGGAGTTGTCGTTAGATCAGGAATAACACCAGATGGACTCACAGTAGATGATCGTGGCGCATGGATTTTTAATGGCGTTAAGCAGATAATGACTTTTGATACTGCAAGAGCTAATAGTGTTGTGTCGACAAATCAAGTTATTACTGTAAATCCTGATTTCAAAAAAAGTCAATATGATTCAGTTATAGGTGTAAAGGTTGATGGTGAATGGAAATACAGTAGTATGCCAGAAACACATTATGGTTTAGAGCTATTTTCCGGATTTGAAAATAGAGAATATAGTATGAACGAAATAGCTCAAGTTTTGCAAAACTCAGGTGCGACTAATATTGTCTGTGAACCAGAGATAAAGTATGGTGTAAAGCTTGGAACAGGGTGGTCCGGAGGTAATATGCATGCAGCATTTTATGGTACTACATTCCAGAATAAAATTAGTTTTAGTTTAGGAGGACATGATTATTCATGGAAGGGCCTTCTACAAGCAAAAGACGATGACGATGGTGATGTTTGGATATACGAACAATCTCTATCTGGTGATGAGATATGGAGCACATTTAATTTACTTCCTGATTTTTATTATTTTATTAACCCGGTATCTGCTCAATGGGATGTTAGGTGAAATATTCCGTTGAATTAAATTAATGGCTTTCTTCATTGTGAAGGAGGGCATTTGACTGCTCTGACGAAAGATGTTAATATCCCTGTCTTTGACAGTACAAGTGTCTATTAAGTCTCAGGATTGGCTCTATAAGCCATTCCTGAGACTTTTGTTAATTTTCGCGAAGTGCGTAATAATTAGTTGTTCATGGCTGTTCTTGCCCCTTTCACCCACCCCTTTTGACGTTTCGATAATAATTAACTTTCACGGTTCCGCCCCGACGCGAAAGGGGCGTTTATGATCATTCTTTGGATCTTCGACAGATGTCTCGCATTTCTCGTTTTCTTATGATTTCATAATCAGTTCTGAATCCTGCATTTTCGTGTAGGGCATCGGTTATCTTTGTTCTGGTATAGGCAGGAATATATTCTTCATGAATGTCAATCATATTCATGCTGCTTAACGTATTAATCAGTGTTTCACAAGTATATTTATCATCAAGCTTTTTCTCTAAGATTCGATATATCAAAAGTGAAATAAAGCAAGTTAAAAAATGTGCTTTTATATGATCGTCCCTCTGCAGATATACAGGTCTTGATTTGAATTCTGTTTTCATAATTCGAAACGATTCTTCGATTTCCCAGCGGTCGTGATTAATCTTTGCGATTTCTGAAGCATCATCTTCGAGATTTGTGAAAACAACGTAGAACCCGTCGTATTTTTCTTCTTCTGAAATCACATCATCATCGATTTCATAGGACTTTTTTCTGCTATTTCTCCATCGTTAGTGAAGGATGTTTTTTTAATAAATCTTTAATATCTCCAGTATAAAAGAATACTGCTTTGATTATTCATCAAATTACGCTATTACGCATTATGAATATTTAAAAATTGACAAAAATAAGGCGTGGTGCGCCTTCTGAGGGTTTGGGGTGTCAAAGATCCGAATATTCATAATATATTTTTATTGATATTATTTCTGAGAACTGACAGAAGCGGATAATCCGAGATCAGCGTCCGTTTTTTCAATAAAAAAGAAATATCCGGCAAACATCACGTTAAACTGTTGAAAATTTCGTACTTTTCGATAAACTTATTGAAGTGTTTTATATATTTTTTGGAAATTGTTTGGCGTAAAGAATGTAATTGCAATAACATAAGTGAGTAGAACGCTTCATTTTATGCTTTTGAAGGGCGCTTTTTCTGCGCCCTTTTTCTTTTTTGGGAGGGAGATAGATGGATTCTTTGTATGTGGTGATGCCGGCTTATAATGAAGAAGACAATATTGAGCAGGTCGTGACGGACTGGTATCAGGTATTGGATGGAAAAAGTGAATATTCCAGAATAGTCATAGCGGATTTTGGGAGCAATGACAATACTCATAAAATTTTGGAGGACCTGAAAAATAGTAAGTACCCTAAATTGGAGATTCTTAAAAATGATAATCAGTTCCATGGACCCAAGGTATTAGCCCTTTATAGGTACGCCATAGAAAACGGTGCAGACTATATATTCCAGACCGATTCAGATGGGCAGACAAATCCCATGGAATTTGATGATTTCTGGAATTTGAGGGAGCAATATGCAGGACTCTTTGGTAATAGAACCGTAAGAGGGGATGGAAATGATAGAGCTTTTGTAGAGAAAGTTGTATGTTTGTGCTTGAAATTATATTTTGGGGTCAATATTCCTGATGCAAATGCTCCTTTTCGTTTGATGAAAGCAAGCGTTTTGGATAAATATATGGACAGATTTTCAGATAACTACAATTTGCCCAATATAATGATTACAACTTTTTTTTCATTCTATAAAGAAAAAATAGCATTTAAGGAAATAACCTTTAAACCTCGGCAAGGCGGTAAAAACTCACTAAACATTCCTAAAATAGTTAAAATTGGGTGGAATGCTTTGGGTGATTTCAGCGAATTTAAGAGAGGGATGAGATAATTGAGAAATTTTAAAAAGCTAATAGTGCAATACAAGGATGTAATTCCATATTTGTTTTTTGGCGTTTGCACAACTCTTGTTAATACCGCTACGTATTGGGTGTGTGCACATGTGTTTATATTAAATACAATGGTAAGTACAACAATTGCATGGATTTTGGCGGTTTTATTTGCCTATTTTACTAATCGAAAATGGGTATTTCATAGTGAGTCAAAGACCTTAAAAATGGTGCTTAGGGAAGTCATCTCTTTTTTTGGATGTCGTATAGCGACCGGTGCTGTTGACTGGATATGCATGTTTATTTTTGTTCAAGTTTTTGCATTGAAGGATGTACTTGTTAAGCTTTCGACCAACATTTTGGTTATTATATTGAATTATATTGCCAGCAGACTGATTATTTTCAAGAAGAGCAGTTCTGGAATCTGATCATTGTTATAGATTTTAAAGGGATATCAAATGAACATAAAGATGGAAAAGAAATATTTATACCTCATCGTGATCCTGATATTAGGTACGATTGTATACGTGTTTGGTGCAACAAGGAGTGGACTATGGTATGATGAATCGGTTGAATATTTTTTCTCAAAATACATGACCGGTAAAGTGCCGGGAAGCACAGGGGATGAATTAAATATGTATGAACGAATATGCAGTACATATCAGCCACCGCTGTATAATTTCCTGATGTTTTTCTGGCTTAATATATTTGACTCAGAGTTTGGGTTCAGATTGGCCGGTATCCTGACTACATTAATTGGATCAATAGGCATCTTTAAGGCTGTAGAAGAAGTATCTGATGATGACATTTATCCCAACATCGGTGCTCTGGCATACATATTTACATCTTCTGTGGCATATTACGGACTTGAATGCGCGGAATATAATTTGATGCTTGCTTTTGCTTCATGGACAACCTTTTTCTTTATTAGCACTTTACTAAA
The DNA here is from genome assembly GCF_000701645.1 of Oribacterium sp. FC2011. NCBI lineage: Bacteria > Bacillati > Bacillota > Clostridia > Lachnospirales > Lachnospiraceae > Oribacterium > Oribacterium sp. FC2011. The sequence continues at coordinate 64,092 of NZ_JNJM01000012.1, read as the reverse complement.
GCCTAATGTCATGGCAATTTCTAGTTTTTTTGTATTTGCAAGTCTTTCGGTATACAGTCAATACGGAGTTGTATTTCTAATAGTGGCTATGTATATTGTTTTGCTTTTTCACATTGTCAATGCAAAAGAAAAATCTTTAATAAAAGTATATATAGCCGGAACCATGATCACGGGAGTTGTGGCTGCCCTTCCTTTGCTCACGTTTTTTCTTATACCTCAAATGACATTGCAAGAAAGCATATCAGTTTCACATGTGCCATATTTTACGGTTAATGTTTTTGTGGATTTTATAAAAGGTATGATTGTATGTTTATCAACGTTTTTTAAAATCCACACATATGAGTCAATGGGGCTGTTGTTTCTAGGGGCATCGATGGTTGCTGCCATAATTACCATTATCATGAGCATAAAAACCAAAGGCGTTTTGTTAAAGCTTATTTGGGTATTGAACATTACATGGATAATGTATTTTATTGCTGTAGCCTGCTCATTTTACGGATACAATTCTTGGGCAGATAGCTATGGATGTAACAATCTGGGTGGGAGATATGCTCTGTTTTTTATCCCTGCAGTTCTGGTTGCACTCATTCTTGGAATCAGACAGTTTATGACATATATAGTTTCTATAAATTTTTATCCTGGGATTATAATGAAAATATGTATTATTGGATTTATGATTTTTTGCTTGACAGAAATTATCATGATTGATGTTACTAATTGGAAAAAGGATGATGTCAGGGAGGCAGTATCGTTCTGGTATGCTGATGGAGCATATGAATCAAAAACACTTTTACATCAATGGGATGATGCAATGTTTAATTTCTACCTTCGTCACAATGAAGTTTATGAAGATAGTTTTAACAAAAATATTGAGACAGCAGGAATGTGGATCCGATCTGCAGATGAAATAGAAATGACTTGCAAGCTGGAGCAGATGGGATATCTGGAGATGGATAATTTTTACTACGTGACACCGGTTATAAACTATAGTGAAAGCTTACAGACCTTTTTGACGATTGTTGAGAAAAAGGGATATGGAGTTCAATACGTTTATTTTGGTGACTCAGCACTTATACATTTGGTGAAATAAAGGTAATTAACACGGTTTTGTGGCGTTTCAGTGTTGTTTGTATTTGAATAATTCTCTTTTACGGTAAAGAATTCTGGGATTTTTCTAGGAAGGACGGTCTGATGGTATTTAGTTCGCTTGTTTTTTTATTGGCTTTTTTGGGCCTTTCGTCATTTATAGTGGGTAAAGCCACCATTGCTAATTGATTAAATTTAAATGTTTCTGCTATCCTTGATATATCAACCAACCACACTAGGAGGTTCAATAGTGGATAATCTATATGCTATTTACGTAATCATAATCCTAGTAATTATAGTAATCGGACTCATATATGATGTAATAAAACTAAAGGATAAGAATAAAAAAATAATTGAAAAGGCTCAGAATGATGTTATAAATGCTCAAACTTATGCCACTTCATCAATTGAAGCAGCTAAAGCTCAATTCAATAAGTCTCTTGAATCTATTAATAATGAACATAGAGAAGCAATTAATAAAATCCAGCATGAATGCGATATATAAAACAAAACAATGAAGAATGTGAACAAAAAATCAAAGATACAAAAGAATATATAGAGAACAGAAAAGAAATTCTTGAGAATATGAATGAAAAAGTTTGTAACAGTTCAGCCGGCAATGGTTCGCGAAGACCGTGGTCGACTCTTTTCCCCACCATCCGGAGTTATTGGAACCACTGATTGACCTTAAAACTAAGAATTCAGAATATAAGTCAATGTAACCTGCCATTCAGGATGACCCAAATCCAGATTACCTGAAATTGAGTCAATGTAACCTGCCATTCAGGATGACCCAAATCCAGATTACCTGAAATTAAGTCATTATAACCTGCCATTCAGGATGACTCAAATGCTGGTAACCGGAATATGGGTCAATGTAATGCCTTGTTCACTGCGAAAATAAGGCATCCTGGCTGAACTGTTACTACAAACTTAAAATATGCCACATAAATGCGATTGGCTGCGTTGACATTAATAATTTCGAGGGATATACTCGTATAAAACAATATAGGCAGGGTCATGAGTTTTTTATGTTAATAAGGTAAATGGAGTAGAAAAATGAAGAGAATCAATTTGATCAGCAACAAATTAAGAATTGCAACAGTGGTGATTTTGACAGCAGGAATCTGTACTGCGATGCCAATGATTTCAATGGCAAGTAGTTGGAAGGATGTTGTTAGTTTCACCAAAAACATTGACGAAGTAGGCGATTATAGTGGATATTTTACGGATGGTAGTTTTGCATTCGGAAATTATTATGAAGATATTGCATTTGAGACTTTGAAATCACAGGGTATTGATGTTTCTTCGACAGAAGAAGCTTACACTTGTTATACTAATATCTGTGATCAATGGAGAAATACGTCCATGACAGTTGATGAATTAAACACTCGTGTATGCAATGTATATGCAGGAGAAGATGCCTCTGTGTTACAAGCTATTGCTCAGTCTATCATGGTCATGCCAAAAGCTGCTGATGCTTATACAAACCCATATAACAATGATGGATACACCTATATAGACCCATCAACTTTAGATGGAGCTTTCGCTTTCGGAAGTGATTATAACTATGGTGAGAATCCGGGATAGTTCAGGTACCTTTGAGTTATCTGATGAAGATAGACAAAGACTTGAAGAAGATTTTGGAATAGTTTTTAATAGGTGCCAAATATCAAAAATAATGTTATAAAATGTTGAGAGAGATTTTATTGTGAAGAGATTATTATCAATGGTTGCAGCCGTGGCGGTTATGGCTGCGGTATGCACCAACACTTATGCAGGTACATGGGAGACTGATTCTAACGGTCTTAGATACAAGATGAATGGTGGGGAGTATGCCAAAGAAGTAAAAAAATGGATTGATTCAGATGGAGATGGCATAGCTGATCCCTATGTGTTTGATGAAAATGGGTATTTACTGACTAACGGTTTCTTTAAAACCCTTACAGGAAAAGGCACTTTAAATGCAGATATTACAACAAATGTTATCGTAGAAGATCATGCCTATTCGGATTCTGAAACAGGAGATTATTTCTATTCGGATGCCAATGGACGATTGTCATATGCGTACTCGATTGGTAGAGGGTATTATTATGAACCTCTATATAAATATAGTGCTAAATATGCTGAATCTGATCCTTTTTTAAGACCAGTAAAGGTTTTCCCTTGGAAACTAGGAGGAACAAAGGTTCTTTCTGATGGAGAGCAGAAAGTCTATTCTAATAGTGTCCTTTATAATGTTGATGAGAATGGTCATAGTTATAAAGTACAAAAATATGAAGATACTGTAACTGTCAGCAATAATGGTAAGACCATCACTGTGCTTCGCTATTCGCCTGCTTCGAAGAATTTTATTACCGGAGAGATCTATCCTGAAACATATTATGAAATCGTATATACACTAGAAAATAGTAGTTTATTTCCGGGACCGGTCTATCATCGCCGTGAAAATGGATCACAATATGGTTATATAGATCGCGATTACTATATTGCTTTTGATGAGAATAATAAATATTATGCCTGTGAATTGAGAAGTGATGGAAAGTCAGAATTTAGCAATGAAATCGGATCTGATCCCACAAACGTGCCCACCTTATTTGAAGCTGGAAACTGGCTTGGAAGTTCTGAAGGCATCATGACGGAAACGGATTGGATAAGATATATTGATGTAAATGCATTGGTACAGTACTAAATCATTCAATGCTGAAATAGTATCTATAAGCTGTCCATAGTTTAACAATGTGTTACAAGGTATGTATTTTTTCCAAGAAGAGTGTAAAAAACCAAAGTCATTAAGTTAAGATAACAAACAGAGATCTCTATATCAGATATGGTATAGGGGTCTTTTTTAGGATTGATTCAACTGTTAAAAGGAATGTGATATATTTAAACGAACGAATCGATCGGCTTCTCCCCAGCCGAACTGTTACAAATAGACACTGCGGTGTTATAATGGCTACGAAGTATGTAGCGGCAGCAAGAAGGAGAATTTATGGATCTTATTAATGAGGCAAAAGGGTTTGAGGCCCATCTTATAGATCTCAGGCGCTGGTTCCACAGGCATCCGGAGGTTTCGAATCAGGAAATTGAAACTTCAAAAAAGATACTGGAAGAGCTTTCTGATATAGGCGGCTATGAGATCAGGGATAATGTCGGAGGCCATGGGATTCTTGCGGAGATAAAAGGAAAAGAAGCCGGTAAAACCGTATGTCTCAGGGCGGATATGGACGCGCTTTCCGTCACAGAGGACACGGGTCTTAGCTTTTCTTCCGAGAATGAAGGAGTAATGCATGCCTGTGGTCATGATCATCACATCACCATGCTTCTTGGAGCAGCGAGACTTTTGAAACTTCATCAGGAGGATTTGAAAGGAACCGTGAGGCTCATTTTCCAGCCGGCGGAAGAATTTAATCCCCGAGGCGGTGCGAGAAACATGATCGCGGAAGGTGCGCTTCAGAATGCAGATGCGGTCTTCGGACTTCATGTGTGGCCAAACCTTCCCGCCGGAAAAATTGGTGTAAAAGCAGGCCCACAGATGGCAGCTTCTGACAGATTCACCATAGAGTTTCTGGGAGAAACCTCCCATGGCGCCATGCCGGATCAGGGAAATGATGCGCTGGTTGCAGGCTGTCAGTTTGTTAATGCTGTTCAGACTGTGGTTAGCAGAAATATGGATCCTATGCTGTCAGGAGTTATAACCATAGGAACTTTTCAGTCTGGATCCAGGTATAATGTCGTGCCGGGTTCCTGTAGGCTTGAAGGAACTGTGCGAAGTTTCGAGAAAAATATCAGAGAAACTGCCGAGAAGCGTATAAAAGAAATATTTGAAGGGATAAAGATAGCATTCTCCATAGACGGAGAACTGACCTATGAACATGGTTATAATGCTGTTATGAATGACCCTGAAATGGCAGATTACGTTTTATGTAAGGCAGAAGAACTTTTTGGAAAAGAAGACACCATAAGACTTGATAAACCGGCCATGACTGCAGAAGATTTTGCCTTTTATCTCGAAAAAACTCCGGGAGCTTTTTACTGGTTGGGAACCACAGATGAAGGTGATAAGGTTTGGCCTCTTCACTCAGCCCATTATAAAGGAAATGAAGCTGTCCTCTGTCGGGGTGCAGTCCTCATGGCAAAGTTGGCGCTGGATTACTGATGAAATAATTGGCATAACGAGAATGCCAAAAGCCCCAATGTCAAATGGTTTTGTCATAGCTTCTTCAAAATGAATTTTATCATCACGCAAATCAATTGTTGCTCCTTGCGTGGATGGGTTGGGATGTTTTTAAAGCTGATTTCTTTGCAGAAAGGAAAATCCTCTCATGATCGAACCTGAGTTAGCAAGAAAATTTATCGAGCAGGTCACCCAATATACGGGCTACAACATTAACATCATGGATGAATCGGGAGTGATCATAGCAAGCCGGGATCAGGAACGTGTGGGAAAGTACCACGAAGCTGCGAATCGAGTTATTCACAGTTCACAGGATGTTCTGGTGGTTCGGGAAGATTCATTATTCCCCGGAGTGCTTCCGGGCATAAATATGGCTATAGTTTGCGATGGGCGTAAAGAAGGAGTTGTGGGAGTTACCGGAGATCCGGATCAGATACATGATGTTGCGCTCATTACCCGTATGGCCATTGAGACCATGCTTAAATTTGAAAAGCAGCAGGAGAGCATTCGCCTCAGAAGAAGCAGGAAAGAACATTTCCTGAATCTTTTAACCCAGGCGGAATATGCAGATGCAGCTGAGATCAGAAGCATCGCAAAGCAGTTGGAATATGATGAGTCACTGGTCAGAGTTCCGATTTTATGTAAATTGAATTTCGCGAAGATTGGAAAAACTGATAGGTCTGGAAACAAAGCTATGGAGCCTGATGAAGTGCTTGCCGTTCTCAGACAGGGAAAAGGACATTGGGTCCAGGATTTCAGTTTTGTAATGGATGACAACCACCTTCTGGTATTTAAGACGGTAAAGGTCGATGGACACAGGAATCTTACTGATTACAGAGAAGAGATTTCGATATATCTTGAGTACACCATCAGACAGCTGAAAGAAGCCGGCATCGGTGCAGTTTTTTATGTAGGTTCACTTCAGACCACTTTTTCCAGGTACTATCATGCCTTTCGCCACTGCCGGTGGCTGGAATCCCATATAAATTCTTCAGAAGAAATCATATTCTTCATGGATCATGTGCAGGAGTATTTTCATTCACTGGTTTCGAGGCAGGAGCTTCAGCAGGTTTTTTACATATATAAAAGCAGACTTAAAGAGGATCAGATAAAGCAGCTGACCGAAATGATCGGAGCTCTGGAAGAATCAAACTATAATTTGTCTGAAGCATCCAAAAAGCTCTATATCCATAAAAATACACTGATGTACAGATACAACAAAATGAAGGATTATTTGGGCATTAATCCATTGGAAAGTGCAAGGGACCGGGGATTCATGGATTTTTTGTACATGTATCTCATTGGCTAATGTATACAATGGGCAAACTTATACAGAACGCATGTTTTGTGTAGCAGACACAAATATATGCGCTCTTTTTATGCTCGGAAGTTCTATCCAAATCAGAAATTTTAAATAAAATATAGATATAGTTAATAAATGAGTGACTCAGAACAATAGAAACTAACGATTTTATGCAATGAACTTAACAAACTGCATAAATCGTTATGGTATGTCGTAACAAAAAAGGAGCAGACTATGAAACTGGTATTTGCATCGGATTCTTTCAAAGGCACATTGTCCAGCGAACAAACCATTGAATTACTTACAAAAGCAGCGCATGAGGTATTTGGTCCCTGTGAGACTATGGGTATCCCTGTTGCGGATGGCGGAGAGGGAACAACAGATGCCGTTATTCTGGCCAGAAAAGGCAAAAAGGTCTATAAGGAAGTACACGGTCCTCTGATGGAAGATGTCACAGCTTATTATGGACAGCTTAGTGATTCCGAGGTAATTCTCGAGATGGCACAGGCCTCAGGACTTCCCCTGGTTCCGGAGGATAAGAGGAATCCTCTTAACACCACAACCTATGGAACCGGAGAGCTTGTTAAGGCGGCGCTGGATGAAGGATTCGAGGATATATCCATTGCCATCGGCGGATCGGCAACCAATGACGGAGGCATGGGCTTTGCGAGTGCCCTGGGAGTAAAGTTTTTGGACATTAACGGAAACGTACTTGAAGGCAAGGGCAGCGAGCTTGAGAAGGTCGCTCATATAGATATGAGTGGTTTGGATGAGAGAGCAAAGAAGGCGCGTTTCACGGTTATGTGTGATGTTACAAATCCTCTTTGCGGAAAAGACGGAGCCACATTTACATTTGGAAAACAGAAGGGTGGAACCCACGAAATTCTGGAACGCCTCGAGAAAGGCATGTGTAATTATCGGGATGTGATCATAAAGGAGTTTGGCATTAATCCCGATGATATACAAGGAGCGGGAGCAGCAGGCGGACTTGGTACGGCGCTTAAAATATTTTTAAATGCAGAGATGAAGTCGGGTATCGAGACAGTGCTTGATCTCATCGGATTTGATAAACTTATAGAAGGTGCGGACATGATAGTTACCGGAGAAGGCAGAACAGACTGGCAGAGCTGCTTCGGAAAGGTAATGCAGGGAGTCGGAGACAGAGCAAAGAGCCATGAGATTCCGGTTGCAGCCCTTTGCGGCGGTCTCGGAAAAGGCTATGAAGGAATATTCGAGCATGGAATCAATTCCATCATGACTACGGTGGATGGGCCAATGCTTCTGTCGGAAGCTCTGGATAGGGCAGAAGAGCTTTACTATAAGGGAGCTGTTCGAATGTTCCGGATGATCAACATATCTCTATAAAGAATGATTCTTTTTGATTTTTTAGAAATCAAGGTGGTATGGCGACCACGATAATGGTCGATTGGATTGACATCTGTGTGTCAGATGTTAAGGCTCAAAAACTGTGTTAATAGATGAGTAGATAGATAACGAAAGGAAGTAACCATGGAAGCACAATTTACAACTTTAGGAGCAATTATCGGACTGGCTGTTGCGATAATATTTATCATCAAAAAGGTCCAGCCGGCATATAGTCTTATTCTCGGAGCATTGATCGGAGGTCTGATCGGCGGAGGTGGTCTTTCCATAACAGTAAGCACCATGGTCAGCGGAGCAGGCTCAATGATGTCATCGGTTCTCAGAATTCTCACCAGCGGAATCCTGGCAGGAACATTGATCAAAACAGGAGCTGCAGAGAAAATCGCAGAAACCATTGTTGAGAAGCTTGGTGAAAAGAGAGCTGTGGCGGCAATTGCCATAGCCACCATGATTATCTGTGCGGTTGGTGTATTTATAGATATTTCCGTAATTACGGTTGCTCCCATAGCTTTGGCAATAGGAAAGAGAGCAGGTCTTTCAAAAAGCGGCATCCTTATCGCTATGATTGGTGGAGGAAAGGCCGGAAACATTATTTCCCCGAACCCCAATACAATTTCAGTATCAGAGGCATTTTCACAGGATCTTACAGCAGTAATGATGAGAAATGCAGTTCCTGCAGTATTTGCTCTTATAGTGTCCATCATTCTGGCTTCCATGCTTGTTAAAAAGAGCGGAGGAGAGATCACAGCCGATGACATGGAAGCTACAGGCGAAAAGAACCTTCCTGCATTTTTACCTGCAGTACTCGGTCCGGTTGTGGTTATAGTGATGCTTGCATTACGTCCTATCGCAGGAATAGCTATTGATCCTTTGATCGCACTTCCGGTGGGAGGTTTTGTGTGTATGCTTGCAACCGGTAAAGTCAAAAACTGTATCGAGTATATGGAATTTGGTCTCAGCAAGGTGATCGGTGTATCAATCCTTCTTATAGGTACCGGTACAATCGCAGGTATCATAAAGGCTTCTGCATTACAGTATGATGTGACAAACCTCCTTGAGGCAATGAATATGCCGGCTTTCGTTCTGGCTCCGCTTTCAGGAATACTTATGGCAGCAGCTACAGCATCAACCACAGCTGGAGCAACCGTTGCTTCACAAACCTTTGCTCCTACACTCCTTGCTAACGGTGTTTCAGCATTGGCCGCAGCAGCAATGATCCATGCCGGAGCAACAGTGCTGGATTCCCTGCCACACGGTTCCTTCTTCCACGCAACAGGCGGTGCAGTAAACCTTACCATCAGTGAGCGCATGAAACTGATTCCTTACGAAGCCATCATCGGTCTTACAAGTACTGTGGTTTCGGTTGTAATGTATATAATGATTCATTAACTATAAAACCGCCGGAGATTGATATAGTCTCCGGCGGTTCCTTAAATATATGCATCAGACAGGTATTTCATATTTTCGAATCTTTTTATTTTCCGGAGTCACCGTAGTTACTGAGAACGCGGGCTGAAGGGTCGTTAACATTACAACCCGGCCAGGTCTTGTTTGGCATCCAGAAATCAACTACCATTCCGGACTGACCGGGATAGTATTTCTCAAAGATGTCTCTGTAAAGGAGAGATTCCTTGGTGAAAGGTGTTGCATGAGTGTACTTTTCGCATCTTTCTTCAAATTCTTCATCAGTGTAGCTGGCCTCTGCGAATTCTGCCAGGTCGTCCTTAAGGCTGTGACCTACCGCATCGGAAAAAGCAGCCTTTTCACGCATGAGGATGTCTTCGGGAAGGATATGATCCTCTTCGAAGGCGTGGCGAAGGAGATATTTACCCTTGTTATAAGTGTTAAGCTTTCTTTCGGGGTCGATATGCATTACATAGTCTGCAAATGCCAGATCGCCGAAAGGTACGCGTGCCTCAAGGGAGTTTACGCTGATGCAGCGGTCCGCACGGAGAACGTCATACATATGGAGCTCACGGACACGCTTTTCAGCTTCCTTTTGGAATTCCTCTGCAGACGGTGCAAAATCTGTGTACTTGTATCCGAAGAGCTCATCGGAAATCTCACCGGTGAGAAGTACGCGGATATCTGACTGCTCATGGATGGCTTTACATAAGAGATACATACCTATGGAAGCTCTTACGGTTGTAATATCGTAGGTTCCCAGAGCTTCAATGACCGGCTCGATGGCATTTATAACATCATTACGGTTAATTATAACTTCGTGGTGGTTTGATCCGATGTAATCCGCAACCTCTCTTGCATACTTAAGATCAATGGCGTCAATGTCCATGCCGATGGCATAGGTTTCAATGGGCTTGTTCAGAAGCTTTGCGGAGATAGCGCAAACGAGAGAAGAGTCGAGACCTCCGGAAAGCAGGAAACCGACAGGAGCATCCGCATCGAGACGCTTCTCTACACCCTGTATAAGAAGGTCATGAATGTTTTTTGAGATGGCATCAAGATCATCCTGCTTATTATATTTATTTACTTTGGAAACATCATAGTAGCAAATGAATTCGCCGTCCTTGTAGTAGTGTCCCGGCGGGAATGGCTTAACTTCATGGCAAAGCCCCACAAGGTTTTTGGGCTCGGAAGCGAAGGAGAGAACACCGTCTGTGGTTTCTCCATAGTAAAGGGGACGGATTCCGAAAGGATCCCTTCCTGCGATGTAGGATTCTGTTTCTGCATCATAGATAACCATGGCAAATTCAGCATCCAGCATTCTGAACATATCTGTTCCAAACTCTTTATAGAGGGGCAGAAGGATTTCGCAGTCGGAATCTGACTTAAAGGTGTAACCCTTCTTTATAAGCATTTCCTTTAATTTGCGGAAACCGTAGATTTCACCGTTACAAACTATATATGAGCCGTCAAGTTCAAAAGGCTGCATGCCGGCATCATTGAGTCCCATGATAGAAAGTCGATTAAAGCCAAGGAAACCATTACCTGTGTCGATGATCCTTGAGGCATCCGGACCTCTGGAGGTTGTTTTAAGAAGCGCAGTTTTAACAACTTCATACTGTGCGCGCTTATCACAGAAACCAATGATACTACACATAATCTGATACTCCCTAATAAGATAGTTATAGGATTTTGGTTTAATGTTTACGAACCTTTACAATGTTCTGACCGGGCTTAATTCATCAAACCTGAAAACAAAAAAGACGGCAAAGATCCCGGTGGTTAAACCGACATCGTTGCCGTCTTTATGGTTAGTGATTATTGCGCAGTACTTAATAAATGTCAAGGAATAGCTTGTATAAATTTTTGCAATCCGAAATAACCTTGACAAGTATTTTGTGGTTCGTATAATGATGACAAAGGACAACGGCGTCCCGGTTATGATACCAGGGGTGTGTTGTCCTTTTCTTTATGTTTGAGTCAGCAGAGCTATGCGTAAGACTCGTAAAGAATGAATAATATACAGGAGCATTTAAAATGTCTGCAAGTATAAATGAGAATTTTTTGAAGCTTAATGAGAGCTATCTTTTTTCTGAGATTGCAAGGCGCATCCGTACCTGGCAGGAATCAAATCCTGAGGTTTCAGATAAGCTTATCCGCATGGGAATAGGAGACGTGACGAGACCTCTTCCAAAAACCGTTGTTAATGCCATGATTAAGGCAGCCGGAGAAATGGGAGAGCCGGAGACCTTCAGAGGCTACGGACCTGAGCAGGGATATGATTTCCTTAAGGAAGCTATCAGAAATTACTATACAAAATTTGGAGTGGAACTTAATCCTGACGAAATATTCATTTCCGACGGTGCAAAGTCAGACCTTGGAAATATACTGGATCTTTTCGATAAAAAGAATACTGTCCTCGTTACAGATCCTGTTTATCCGGTATATGTGGACACCAATATGATGGATGGCAGAAAGATCATTCTTGCAATGTCATCAGAGGACAATGGCTTCCTCCCGCTTCCGTCACCTGAATATAAGGCAGACATCATTTACCTCTGCAGCCCCAACAATCCTACCGGGGCGGTTTATAACAGAGAGGGCTTGCAGAAATGGGTTGATTTTGCAAGAGAGAATGGTTCCATAATCCTGTTTGATGCAGCCTATGAGTGCTTTATAACCGGTGACTATCCTCACAGCATTTATGAGATTCCGGGAGCAAGAGAAGTAGCCATAGAGTTTTGCAGCCTTTCAAAGAAGGCAGGCTTTACCGGAACAAGATGCGGTTACACAGTGGTTCCCGATACCCTCACAAGAGGTGAAGGAAATCTCAATAAAATGTGGCTCCGCAGACAGACCACAAAATTTAATGGCGTAAGCTACATCACCCAGAGAGGCGCAGAGGCCGTATTCTCTCAGGAGGGTGAAAAAGAAATAGAAGAAAACATTCAGTATTATCGTGATAATGCGAAAATCATAACAGATACCATGGATAAGCTTGGTATTTACTACACCGGCGGAAAGAATTCCCCTTACATATGGTTAAAGTGTCCGGGAGATTTGGACAGCTGGGACTTCTTCGACAAACTTCTTAAAGAAGTTTACGTAGTCGGAACCCCCGGGGCCGGTTTCGGAAAATCCGGAACAAATTTTTTCAGACTCACCGCATTTTCAACACACGATAACACCAGGGAAGCCATGAGGCGTTTCGAAGAATTTGTTAGTCAATTGGTAAAGTAATGTAGGAAACGGAAAGATGTGCCTACGCGCATCCGACGTTTTCCGGACGGGATTATTTTAGAAAAGCGAGTTTACTACAATGAATTTCAGTAATACAATATTCAGTACCTATGATGATTTTGAGGTGGAAAAAATGAATTCATATGAAGACGTCCTTGAATTTGTTGAGGATGAAAATGTCAAATTTATCAGACTCGCGTACTTTGATGTATTTGGAGTTCAGAAGAATATCGCCATCATGCCGGATGAGCTTAGGAGAGCATTTACCGAAGGCATAAGTATAGACGCAAGTTCTGTGGCAGGTTTTGGAGCAGAGGTTCACTCGGATCTTTTCCTGAGACCGGATCCCACAACACTTTCCATAGTTCCATGGAGACCAATCGATGGACGGGTTGCAAAAATGTTCTGTGATATAGAGTATCCTGATGGCAGCATGTTTCAGAGGGACAGTCGCTGGCTTTTGAAGCAGGCGGTGAGAATGGCCGAGGACAAAGGTTTTATTATTAATATCGGCACAGAGGTGGAGTTCTATATTTTTAAGCTTGATGAAAAAGGCGAGCCCACCAAGATACCGCAGGATAATGCAGGCTACATGGATATAGCACCTGAGGATCATGGTGAGAATATCCGAAGAGAGATCAGCTTTGCTCTGGTTGACATGGGTATCAGACCTGAGGCCAGTCACCACGAAATGGGTCCGGGACAGAACGAAGTAGATTTTCGTTATGCGGAACCTCTTGAGGCTGCGGATAATGCTTCAGCCTTTAAATGGGTGGTAAAATCCATAGCGAATTCAGATGGCGTATGGGCAGACTTCAGCCCGAAACCTCTCACCAATGAGCCGGGAAATGGTATGCATATAAACATTTCCGTAAGGTCAAAAGACGGAAAGTATTATACCGACAACTTTATGGCGGGAATACTTGATCATATCAGAGAGATCACACTTTTCCTTAATCCAAAAAGGGAGAGCTACGAGAGACTTGGTGATATGAAGGCACCAAAGTACGTAAGCTGGTCAGCTGAAAACCGTTCACAGCTTATCCGTATACCTGCCACAAGATCAGATCAAAAGAGAATTGAGCTCAGATCACCTGATCCAACCGCAAATCCTTATCTTGCGTTTATGCTCCTTATATACGCAGGAATCGATGGCATTGAGAGAAAGCTTGAGCCAATGGAGCCTTTGGATGTAAATCTTTTCAAGGCAGACACTTCCATAACTGATAAACTTAAGAGATTACCGCAGTCCCTTGATGAAGCCATAGCCTATGCAAGAGACTCTGAGTTTGTAAGGACACTTATTCCTGAAGGATATCTCGCAGCGTATTCAGGAGATGAAGTTTAGAATATGTATCTGGTGATGCCAATGGCGGCATAGGCATCCAAGTTGAAACTCCCGGAGTCAGGACCGGGGAATGAGAAGTCCGAAATCATATTTCGGGCGTATGAACTGATTGTTTTAGGATTCTTGGTACTGCAAAAGTACCGTTTAGGGAGATTAACATGGAGAGAGCGGAGAAAGGGAGCAGTGTGCTGATTGCGGCTGCCATGGAAAAAGTGGCGACCCAGATCAAAGGGATTCTGCCCTCAGGATTTGGCAAGTTGTCATTTCAGCCGTCCATGACAAAGGTTAAGCAAAAGCTTATGGAAGAGAGTTTTGATCTCTTGATCATATATACCCCTCTTCCGGATGAGTTTGGTCTTCAGGCTGCATTGGAAATCGCAGCAAAATATCAGGCCATGAGTATACTTATGCTGGTGAACAAAGACGTTTACCAGGAGGTTCAGTACCGTTCCGGGGATTCCGGAATCATGGTTATGGCGAGACCTGTGAACCCGGCATTGTTCACATCATCAGTGCAGATGCTGAGCACAGTGAGTCATAAGGTACAAAGGGTTTTAAAAGAAAATCAGAAGCTTCAGCGAAAGCTTGAAGATGAGAAATATGTGACCAGAGCCAAATGCCTTCTCATCGAAAGAGGCGGCATGACTGAGCCTGAGGCACATAAATATCTTGAAAAAGAGGCCATGAATGCTTCCATCACAAGAAGAGAAGCTGCAATAAAGGTCATCCGTGAAAACGGAAGGATAGTCACCAATCTGTAATAAACACCTATGTTTAAGATTCCTTAATATCATGAATGTCGAAATTCATAAGCAAAGGTTTTTATAAAACAATTCAATAACATGATAACTAAAGAGGACAATGGCGTTCGGTTTTATAAACTGTGTCATTGTCCTCTTTTTTTATATTTATAAATCACTTAATTATGTATGTTTACAATGAGGGAGGAGAAGCTATGAGTACATCTACAATTTCTGACATTTACGGAAGCCTTGTATTTAACGACAAGATAATGAGGGAGAGACTTCCTAAGGATATTTATAAGGCTGTTCACAAGACCATACAGAATGGTTCACATCTTGAAATAGATGTGGCAAATACTGTTGCCGCAACCATGAAGGAGTGGGCATTGGAAATGGGAGCTACCCATTTTACTCACTGGTTCCAGCCTATGACAGGACTCACAGCTGAGAAGCATGACAGTTTCATTACCCCTACCTCAGACGGAGGAGTACTTCTGGAGTTCTCCGGCAAGGAGCTTGTAAAGGGTGAACCTGATGCATCATCCTTCCCTTCAGGAGGCTTGAGAGCTACCTTTGAGGCAAGAGGATATACTGCATGGGATCCTTCTTCTCCTGCATTTATAAAGGACGGAACACTGTACATACCGACAGCATTCTGCTCATACACAGGTGAAGCTCTCGACAAGAAGACTCCGCTTCTCAGATCCATGGAGACTTTAAGTGAATCTGCCACAAAGCTTCTTCATATTCTCGGAAAAACAGGAGTTACAAGAGTTGACACGACTGTTGGTTCAGAGCAGGAATATTTCCTTATCGACAAGGATCTCTACAAGGAGAGAGAAGACCTTCTTCTTACAGGACGTACACTTATCGGTGCTCCTGCTCCAAAGGGACAGGAAATGGAGGATCATTATTTCGGAGTTCTGAAGCCAAAGGTTTCAGCATTCATGCATGACCTTGATGAGGAGCTCTGGAAACTGGGTATCCCGGCAAAGACCAAGCATAACGAGGTTGCACCTTCACAGCATGAGCTTGCACCTGTATTTGAGACTGCAAACATTGCAGTTGACCATAACCAGCTTACCATGGAGATGATGAAGAAGGTTGCCGACAAGCACAATTTCGCATGTCTACTTCACGAAAAGCCATTTGAGGGAATCAACGGCTCCGGTAAGCACAACAACTGGTCAATGATCACATCAGAGGGCGAGAACCTTCTGGATCCCGGCAAGAACCCTGAGAAGAACACTCAGTTCCTGCTTTTCCTTGCTGCAATTATCAAGGCTATCGATGAGTATCAGGATATCATGAGAGTGTCCGTTGCTTCTGCCGGTAATGATCACAGACTTGGCGCAAACGAAGCACCTCCGGCTATCGTTTCCGTTTATGTAGGTGATGCCCTCGAGAGGGTACTTGAATCCATCGAAAATGGTGAGGCTGATTTCAAGTCGGATGCTGCAACCCAGATGGAAACAGGTGCACACGTACTTCCTCATTTCAGAAAGGACAACACCGACCGTAACAGAACATCGCCTTTCGCATTTACAGGAAACAAGTTCGAGTTCCGTATGCCCGGTTCCTCACTTTCAGTTGCAGACCCTAACATCGTCCTTAATACCGCTGTTGCTGAGGCTATCGATCAGATTGCAGACAGACTTTCGGGAACAGCACCTGAGAACATCGAGGAAGAGGCCGGAAAGCTTATTAAGGAACTCATTGAGGAGCACAGAAGAATAGTATTTAACGGAAACGGCTACACAGACGAGTGGGTAGAGGAAGCCGAGAGGAGAGGTCTCTTTAACCTTAAGTCACTTCCGGAAGCTATGCCGAGACTTATTGCCGAGAAGAACAAACAGCTCTTCATAAAGCATCATGTATTTACCGAATCAGAAATAGATTCAAGATATGAGATATTCCTTGAGAACTACGCAAAGACCATCCGTATCGAAGCTTTGACCATGCTTGAGATGGTTAAGAAGGACTTTACAGAAGGTCTTCTCAAATATCAGACAGAGGTTACAGCTACTGCACTTTCCAAGAAACAGCTGCTTTCAGATGTAGCCTGCACTTTTGAAACAGGCATCCTTGCAAAGCTTGATGCAGAGGCAGTTGAGATAAGCAAGGGCATAGAGAAACTGGAAAAAGACCTTCACTTTACAGAGGGACTCGGGGACAGCCTTTCACAGGCGAGAGCTTACCATGACAAGGTACTGAGCGACATGGAGGAGCTTAGAGCACATGTTGACCATGCAGAAAGCATGATTCCGGAAAGCTGCCTGCCATATCCGACCTATTCAAAGCTTCTTTTCTCATTGAGATAAGAACATACATAAGACAAAGATTTCCTGCATAGCTGCAGGGCAGATCCTGCAGGAGTGGTTTATTCATTCCTGCTTGATTTGTACTATGGGGTTTTTATTCCCTGGTGGTATGGGAATATTGAGGAAAAGATATATCTTGAATAATCGGCACCCATTACAAGAAAGAAAATGTGAGGATGGTGCCAGGGCTTGCAAGTTGAAAGAACAAGATTATTTGTAATGTACTTTCAATCGAGTGGGCCGGTGTCCGCCCGGCATTTTCCCGGACGGGAACAGAAACAGTCAGAGGGAGTACGTAAATGGAGAATTATCAAAATACAAATCAGGAGGCCGCCAATGTAACTGCCGGTAACTGCTTCATAGTTCCGGAAGAACTCCGCGGCCACAATACATTATGGAGACCGGTTTCCTCAGGACACCCTGAGGAGCTCGGCAACGATGCCTGCGGAATAGGAACCGTTGTAAACATTGACGGTACAAAGGACGAAAAGGTTCTTGATGATGCCCTTCATATAGTGGAAAAGCTGGAGCATCGTGCCGGAAAGGATGCCACAGGTAAGGTGGGAGACGGTGTAGGTATACTTCTCCAGATAAGTCATGATTTCTTTAAAAAGGCAGCAAAGGAAGCCGGAATTGTGCTTAGAGAAGAAAGAGATTACGGCGTTGGAATGTTCTTTTTCCCTGAGAATGAAAAGAAGAGAACCTTCGCAAAAAGGATGTTTGAAGTCATCGCAAAAAAGAACGGGCTCACTGTCCTTGGCTGGAGACCGGTTCCCTCGCATCCCGAGATTCTGGGAAAGATAGCATTGGACTGCATGCCCTGTATAGAGCAGTGCTTCATTGAAAGACCTGAGGGAGTGGAGAGAGGCATTGATTTTGACAGAAGATTATATGTTCAGAGACGTGAGTTCGAGCAGTCCTCTGAGGACACCTATATCTGTTCTCTGAGCTCCAGAACCATCGTATATAAGGGAATGTTTCTGGTGGGACAGCTTCGTGCTTTCTATGATGACCTGAGGGATCCTGATTACAAGACTGCCATAGCCATCGTTCACTCCAGATTCTCAACAAATACAACTCCCAGCTGGGATCGTGCCCACCCCTACCGCATGCTTGCCCATAACGGAGAGATCAATACCATCAAGGGAAACATTGACAGGATGCTGGCCCGTGAAGAAACCATGCAGAGTCCATTCCTTGACAAGGAGGTTGAGAAGATATTCCCGGTGGTGGAGCGAAACGGTTCCGATTCCTCCATGCTGGACAATACTTTGGAATTCATGTATATGAACGGTATGGAGCTTCCTCTTGCCATGACTGTGACCATTCCCGAGCCCTGGAAGCATAACAGGTTTATGGATCAGGAGAAGAGGGATTTCTATCATTACTATGCCACCATGATGGAGCCCTGGGACGGTCCCGCAGCCATCATTTTTTCCGACGGGGATGTGGTGGGAGCAACCCTTGACAGAAACGGTCTGAGACCCTCGAGATACTACATCACCGACGATAACAGACTGATCCTTGCCTCTGAAGTGGGAGTTCTTGACATTGACTCAAAGCATATCGTAAAGAAGTCACGACTCCAGCCGGGACGTATGCTTCTGGTGGATACCCTTCAGAAGAGGATTGTATCGGATTCCGAGATAAAGAAGCATTATGCCGAGAAGAATCCTTACGGAGAGTGGCTTGACAGAAATCTTCTGCATCTTGAGGATATCAGGATCCCGAACCACAAGGTGGAAACCCACGACAGGGAGCAGAGAGACAGGCTTTACAAGGCTTTCGGCTACACTCATGAGGATGTGAAGTCCATAATCCTTCCCATGGCACAGAATGGTGTTGAGGACACTGCCTCCATGGGACATGACACACCCCTTGCCGTGCTTGACAATAAGCATCAGCTCCTGTTCAGGTATTTTAAGCAGCTTTTTGCCCAGGTTACAAATCCTCCTATAGATTCACTTCGTGAAAAGGTAGTTACGGATACAACCGTGTACCTTGGTTCTGACGGAAACCTCCTTCAGGAAAAGGCGGAGAACTGCCGGGTTCTGGAGATAACAAATCCTATCCTTACGGGAGTAGAGCTTTTGAAGATAAAAGAGCTTTCAGCTCCTGGCTTCAAGTCAGCTGTTGTGTCGCTGCTTTACTACCAGAATACTTCTCTTGAAAGAGCCCTCCAGCAGTTAAATATCACTGTGGACCGTGCCTATCAGAGAGGCTGCAACATTATCATCCTGAGTGACAGGGGAGTTGATGAAAACCACGTTGCCATCCCTTCGCTGCTTGCTGTGAGCTCCGTTGAACAGCATCTGGTGCTTACAAAGAAGAGGACTGCGGTTTCCCTTATTCTCGAGTCTGCAGAACCGAGAGATGTTCATCAGTTTGCGGCGATCCTTGGCTTTGGTGCCCGTGCCATCAATCCATATCTCGCACATGAGTGTATAGCCGAGATCATCGATGAAGGATATCTCGACAAGGATACACATACGGCTATCGAAGACTACAACAAGGCGGTCCTCCACGGCATAGTAAAGATTTCGGCGAAGATGGGTATATCCACCATCCAGTCCTACCAGTCGGCGAAGATATTTGAGGCCATCGGGCTTAGCCGTGAGTTTACGGACAAGTATTTTACAGGCACTGTTTCAAGGGTAGGAGGCATCGGCATAAAAGAAATATCCGAAGGCGTAAACTGGAGGCATGAGCTGGCCTTTGATCCTCTGGGACTCAATGGGGCAGATGGGGATGAGTCAATGTTTTACAGTGTACCCGCCCTTAAGAATAGGAAGATCTCTTTAGAGGCTTCCGGGGAGGAAAATGAAAAGCTTCAGAAGCTGAGGATGGCAAATTTCTGCAATGTTAAAGATAAGGATGAACACCTTTATACTCCAAAGACCATAAAGGCACTGCAGCAGGCAGTGCAGAAGGGGGACTACAAGAGGTTTAAGGAATACAGCGCCATGATAGATGATGCACCTATTCCCCATGCCCTTCGAGGCATCATGGAATTCGCTCCAAAGAATAAGCCGGTTCCTCTCAGTGAGGTTGAGCCTGTGGAGTCCATCGTGAAGCGTTTCAAGACAGGTGCAATGTCTTACGGCTCCATTTCCCTGGAAGCCCATGAGACTATGGCCGTTGCCATGAACCGCCTTGGCGGAAAGTCAAATTCGGGCGAAGGTGGAGAGGATCCTTCAAGATACGGAACAGAGAGGAATTCTGCCATAAAGCAGGTGGCCTCGGGACGTTTCGGCGTTACGGGATCCTATCTTAATTCCGCAAGTGAGATACAGATAAAGATGGCTCAGGGCGCAAAGCCGGGCGAAGGCGGACACCTTCCGGGAAAGAAGGTTTATCCCTGGATTGCAAAGACCAGATTTTCAACTCCCGGTGTGTCTCTGATCTCGCCTCCGCCTCATCACGATATATACAGTATCGAGGATCTGGCGCAGCTTATTTATGATCTTAAGAATGCAAACCGCCGTGCCAGAATCTCAGTGAAGCTGGCTTCCGAAAACGGTGTCGGAACCATAGCCTGCGGTGTTGCCAAGGCCGGTGCGCAGGTAATATTGATAGCCGGCTATGACGGAGGAACCGGTGCGGCTCCCATGACTTCAATCCATCATGCCGGACTTCCCTGGGAGCTGGGAATCACGGAAGCTCACCAGACACTTATCCGTAACGGACTTCGTAACAGGGTAATGCTGGAGACGGACGGTAAGCTTATGACCGGACGTGATGTTGCCATTGCAGCCCTTCTCGGTGCCGAGGAGTACGGTTTTGCCACAACAGCTCTTGTCAGCATGGGATGCATGATGATGAGGGTATGCCACAAGGATACCTGTCCTTTTGGAGTTGCCACACAGAATGACAAGCTCCGTGCAAAGTTCAAGGGCAAGCCTGAGTATGTTATGAACTTTATGAAGTTTATAGCTCAGGAGCTCCGGGAAATCATGGCAGAGCTTGGCTTCAGAACAGTGCAGGAAATGGTGGGACGTACCGACTGTCTGGCATTTTCCGAGGAGCGTGCCAATGTTACCGACCGTGCGAAAAAGGTAGACCTTTCAGCCATACTCGACCCTGAGTTCGCAAGTCTTCCGGAGAATGTACGTCATTTTGATCCGGAGCATGTTTATGATTTCCATCTGGAGAAGACATTGGACGAAAGCGTACTCCTGCCTAAATTCAAAAATGCTATGGAGAAGGGTGAGCATCATGAGGAGAAGGTTAAGGTTTCAAGTACCAACCGTACCTTCGGAACCATCCTGGGTTCTGAGATAACAGATAATTACTGGATGGGTGAACAGACCCGGGAGCTCCAGGATGATACCTTTGTTGTGGAAGCCTACGGCGGAGGAGGACAGTCCTTCGGTGCCTTCATCCCTAAGGGTCTCACCATCAGGCTTCACGGTGATGCCAATGACGGTTTCGGAAAGGGCTTAAGCGGCGGAAAGCTTATCGTGACACCGCCTAAAGGAAGGGCATTCCGTCCGTCCGAAAACATTATCATCGGTAACGTGGCGCTTTATGGTGCAACCTCCGGAAAGTGTTATGTTGAAGGTATAGCCGGAGAACGTTTCTGCGTGAGAAACTCCGGAGCTACTGCGGTGGCTGAGGGCTGCGGTGACCACGGTCTTGAGTACATGACCGGCGGCCGTGCGGTTATCCTCGGGCACACAGGAAAGAACTTTGCGGCAGGTATGTCCGGTGGTATCGCCTATGTTCTTGATGAAGACCATTCACTGTATCTGAAGCTCAACAAGGATATGGTACAGCTCCGGGAGGTGACGGAAAGATACGACGTGAAGGAGCTTAAGGCCATACTTAAGGACTATGTTCAGGAGACCGGTTCCGAGCTTGGAAAGGAGATACTTGATAATTTCGACAGATTCCTTCCGAGCTTCAAGAAGATAGTTCCGAACGATTACCAGAAGGTGCAGGACGCTGTAAATCATTTTGAGGACAGCGGCTCTTCACCGCAGGATGCGGAGATGGAA
This sequence comes from Oribacterium sp. FC2011, assembly GCF_000701645.1. Taxonomy (NCBI): domain Bacteria; kingdom Bacillati; phylum Bacillota; class Clostridia; order Lachnospirales; family Lachnospiraceae; genus Oribacterium; species Oribacterium sp. FC2011. Next base: position 42,090 of record NZ_JNJM01000012.1, on the reverse strand, counting down.
GCCTTTAAGCTGCTGTTCAGCTAAAGGGCTGAACTGAGGAGGGGGTATAGGGGTGGTGAGCCTTTTTCTGAATGACCTATATCTCCAAAAACAGAATATGAGTCAATGAAGAACCTGATTCTGAATGACCTATATTTCCAAAAACAGAATATGAGTCAATGAAGAACCTGATTCTGAATGACCTATATTCCAAAAAACAGAATATGAGTCAATGAAGAACCTGATTCTGAATGACCTATATTCCAAAAAACAGAATATGAGTCAATGAAGATCATGATTCTATATGACCTATATCTCTAAAAACAGATTATAGGTCAAGGAGCGACCGATTTATAAACCTAAAATAAATAGTAAAAACCCTATTTACAAATATATGATTTGATTGTATCATCTTCATGTTTTTTAGAGATATCACGAGGTGACAAAGGTGTCACAGGGACTTTAGAAGGTCCCTGGCCTTTGTCACCTCTTTTTTTTGTATTTTGAAAGGGGACTCTATGATCAAGTACGTTTTTGTAACCGGTGGTGTAGTTTCAGGACTCGGAAAGGGCATTACTGCAGCTTCCCTTGGAAGGCTTCTCAAGGCAAGGGGCTACAAGGTGACCATGCAGAAATTTGATCCATATATAAACATTGACCCGGGTACCATGAACCCCATCCAGCATGGTGAGGTTTTTGTAACTGATGATGGCACCGAGACTGATCTTGATCTCGGTCACTATGAGCGTTTTATTGACGAGTCCCTGGATCACCGTTCCAATATCACATCAGGAAAGGTTTACTGGTCTGTTCTCAACAAGGAGCGTCACGGTGAGTACGAAGGCCACACAGTTCAGGTCATACCTCACATCACAAACGAGATAAAGTCCGATTTCTATCGCTCAAACGATCCTTCCGAGGACCGCATTGCCATCATTGAGGTAGGCGGCACAGTGGGAGATATCGAGTCCCAGCCCTTCCTTGAGGCCATCCGTCAGTTCCAGCATGATATCGGACGTGAAAATGCCATCATGATACACGTGACTCTCGTACCATATCTTCATGCCTCGGAGGAGCTTAAGACAAAGCCCACACAGATGAGTGTCCGCGAGCTTCAGCGTCTCGGACTTCAGCCGGACATCCTTGTATGCCGCACCGAGTATCCGATCCCCAAGGACATCAGAGAGAAGATCGGTATGTTCTGTAACGTGCCTTCAAATCACGTGCTTCAGAACACAAATGCCGAGTTTATTTACGAGGTTCCCCTTCTCATGGAGCGTGAGCACCTTGCACAGTCAGTGTGCGAATGTCTACACCTCCCATGCCCCGAACCGGACCTTACTTCCTGGACGGCAATGGTAGAGAATCTCCGTCATCCGGAAAAGGAAACCGTTATTGCCATCGTCGGAAAGTATACTCAGCTTCACGACGCCTACCTTTCCGTTGCGGAATCACTTAAGCACGGCGCCATCGCAAATAATGCAAAGGTAAACATCCGCTGGGTGGATTCCGAAGAGGTTGAAAAGGAGGGAGCAGCCACTTTATTAAAGGGGGTTAACGGCATCCTCATCCCGGGCGGGTTCGGTCAGCGCGGAATCGAAGGTATGATTATGTCGGCGCAGTATGCCCGTGAAAATAAGATACCATATCTCGGAATCTGCCTTGGAATGCAGATCTCCATCATAGAATTTGCCAGAAATGTTCTTGGCTGGAAGGATGCAGACTCCACGGAATTTAAGCCGGAGACCACACATCCTGTCATCGATCTTATGCCTGAACAGAAAACAGTCACAGACCTCGGAGGAACCATGCGTCTCGGAGCCTATCCATGTGAGCTGAGAGAGGGTTCAAAGCCGGAAAGACTTTACGGAACTACTTCCATAACCGAGCGTCACAGACACAGATATGAAGTTAACAATGATTACAGGGAAGATCTGGAAGCAGCCGGAATGATGCTTGTGGGACAGTCCCCGGACGGTCATATAGTTGAGATGATCGAGCTTAAGGAGCATCCCTATTTCGTTGCAACACAGGCACACCCCGAATTTAAATCACGACCCAATAAAGCACACCCTCTTTTCAGGGGACTTATTGAGGCTGCATTAAACTAAAGAAATGTGTTGAGGCAGCCTGATAAAATGCAGGTAATCTTTTTGAGAATAACTGGTATAGAGAAAATGATATTGTGAAAAAAGCGTTTGTTCCTTAAAATGATTGGAACAAACGCTTTTTTATCGAAGGGCCGCAGAAAAAAGATGACTGCTATTCTGACCGGCGGCTCCGGGGCGGGTAAGGGAGACATCATGGCTCAACACAATCTTTCTAAGGGAAACCTTCTTCACAATATGATATGGTTCTCACTGCCTTATCTTCTGAGTTATTTCCTGCAGACCCTGTACGGGCTTGCAGATCTTTTTATAGCGGGGCAGTTCAACGGATCGGAGGTCATATCCGCCGTGTCCATAGGCTCACAGGTCATGCATATGGTGACGGTGATGCTTGTGGGACTCGCCATGGGCTCTACGGTCATGATAGGCCGGTATGTGGGAGCGGAGGATGACAGGAAAGTGAGCTGTACCATAGGAAATACCGTGACTCTTTTCACGGGAGCTGCATTGATAGTTACGGTGATACTGCTTATGACCATCCATCCTATAGTTTCGGTCCTTTCTACACCTGTTGAGGCGGTGCCCGGAACCGTTAGTTATCTCACCATCTGCTTCGCAGGGATTCCGTTTATCGTAGCCTACAACATACTGAGCTCCATTTTCAGAGGCATGGGAGATTCAAAGAGTCCCCTTAGGTTTATCGCCATCGCCTGCTTTGTGAATATAGTTCTTGATCTTATCTTCATGGGACCCATGAGACTGGGGGCATCCGGTGCGGCCTTCGGTACAGTGCTGGCTCAGGGGGTGAGTGTAGTCATTGCCATTATGGCCATAGTGAAGAAAAGGCTCTTTGTTGTACATAAGGCTGATTTCATGCCGGACAGAAAGATCCTTGAAAAGATACTCGGCATCGGTGTTCCCATCGCCTGTCAGGACGGATTTGTTCAGATCGGTTTCCTGGTCATCACCGTGATCGCCAATCGGAGAGGAGTGGATATATCCGCGGCGGTCGGCATAGTTGAGAAGACCATAAGCTTCCTTTTCCTGGTGCCTTCAAGTATGCTTTCTACTGTCTCCACCATTGCAGCTCAGTCCATAGGAGCGGGAGACAGAGAAAGGGCACGTCAGACCCTGAAATACGGGGTAATGATGTCTGCCGGGATCGGACTCATATTCGCGGTACTTTTTCAGTTCATTTCAGGTCCTGTTTTTTCAATGTTTACATCAGATCCTGTTGTACGGGAGCTTTCGGTTCAGTACATGAGAACCTACGTGCTTGACTGCATCGTGGCGGGAGTGCATTTCCCCTTTTCCGGATATTTCAGCGCCTGCAATGCTTCCATCCTCAGCTTCATCCACAATGTACTGTCTGTGCTTCTGGTGCGTATCCCGGGAGCGTGGTTCGCCACAGAGCTGAGCCCTGATTCGCTGTATGCCATGGGACTTGCGGCTCCCGCAGGCTCGCTTCTCAGCGCTCTGATCTGCATCGGCTTCTATAAATGGTACAGGAAGAAGGGGAGGTTCTGAAAAAAGAATTAAGCGGCAGAACACAGTGCGTTTTGCCGCTTTGTTATGAATGAATGTGCTCTCGTGAAAGGTTCCGGGTTTAAGGGCATGATCTTCGGATCATGCCCTTTTCTTTATGATAGAACAATATAAAATAATCATTTTTTGTGCGTTATAGTTATTAATAAAACAACCGATAGTATAAAGAAAGTAGAAATCTTATCGGGAGACACAAAATAATCTAACCGATGGAAAGGCATGGGAGATCATGGCAGCAAATGAATTTAAAGATATAAACCGATATGTAAGCCCGGAAAACAGTTCTTACTCCAAAAGGATGAATGCCATAGTCAGCTTTATCTATATAGTTCTTGCCGTGTTCATATTTCTTCCTGTACTTCTGGTTATCATTATTTCGTTCTCCTCTGAGGATAGCATAAATGAAATCGGGTACAGTTTTTTTCCAAAAGGATTATCTCTGAAGGCTTACGGCTACCTCTTTAATTCCGGTGGCTTTCTTGGAAGAGCCTTTCTGAATTCCCTTTTGATAACTGCAGCCGGTGTTGTTTTCGGCCTTATGCTCATGTGTCCCATAGCTTATGCATTATCCCGAAAAGAGTATAAATTGAGAAGAGGCATCCTTCTTTTTCTTATGATTCCAATGCTTTTTTCCGGTGGTCTTGTGTCGTCCTATATGGTGAACACCCAGATTTTTCATTTGAGTAATTCTTATTATGCCCTTATTCTGCCAAATCTCTGTTCAACCTGGTTCATCATGATACTGAGAAATTACTTTCAGAATGCCATACCGGATTCCCTCATAGAAGCAGCGGAGCTGGACGGAGCCGGTCATTTTCAGATATTCAGACTCATAGTGACACCCGTGGCGAAGCCTGTCATCATGACAGTTGCCCTGTTCCAGACCTTCAACTATTGGAACAGCTGGTATCCATCGCTTTTGTATCTTGACAGTAATCACACAGAGCTTTATCCACTCCAGTATGTTCTTGTAAATATGGATCGAAGCATTCAGACTCTCGTCAGAGATACCCAGTATCTTTCGGGAATGAATGCCTATACTCCGCCAACCATCACCATCAGGATGGTCATGGTAGTGGTGGTTATACTTCCGGTGATGCTGATACTTCCGTTCTTCCAACAGTTTTTGAAGCGAGGAATGACAGTCGGAGCCATAAAGGGCTGATATGGACAGGCGTGATTTTCATCATTATCAGTGCCGAAAAGCATGGGTTCATATAGGAGCCAATTAGATTGGCATCTGAATGTCAGAAATAAACGGCGAAAAACATGAGCTTAAATAGGAGATTGGTATGCTGCGTAAATTTATAAATATAATAGTGGCTGTATTTTTTGCGATATCGCTTTCTGTTTTTATGCTTACAGGCTGCGAAGCCACAAGAAAAAACGATGACAGCATTGTCCTTCGATGGGTTACCTACCAGGCCTCTGATGTTCCTCTCGACATAAAAGAAGTGGTGGAGGCTGCCAATGCCGTGTCTAAGGAGAAGATAGGAGTTACAGTAAAGCTTGAATTTCAGCCCTCGGATAAACTTAATCTGATGATGGCCTCCGGGGAATATTATGACATGGTCTTTACCTCTTCATGGGTAAATCCGTTTGATAAAGGAGCTACAGCCGGGCTTTATCGTGACGTAACGGATTTAGTGAAGACTGAGACACCTGCACTATATGATTACGTTGATCCCTTCTGGGATGCCGGAACGGTTAACGGGAGAATATATGGGATTCCGCTTCTTAAGGATATGGGTGCCGAAGAAATGTTCCGCATAAATTCCGATTATTTTGAAGGAAAGAAGGGGATGACCATCCCGGAAAGAATGAATTTTGAGGATATAGAACCCTTCCTTAAGGCTTACAAGGAGGACTTTCCGGGCAGGTATCCCCTGGATATGACCAGGGGCGGGGTGCCGGGATATATGAATTCTGTGGAGAGGGTAGTCCAGACTCTGGTGGTACTGCCTTTTGGCGAAGGTCATGAAGCCTCAAATGTGATCCCGTTTTACGAGTGCGATCAGCTGATGGACAGATTCAGGCTCTTACACAAGTGGTATAAGGCGGGGTACATTCATCCCGATGCCGCAACCATAGAATCAACGACCTCGGATAAATCCATTCCGGTTCGTTTCGGAGTTGCCTGGAAAGGATATCAGGGCTTCTCTAATCCCGAGAACTGGGGATTTAATGTCAAAACCTCAATCTATGAAGGTCCGTTTTTATCCCGCTCCAGCGAGCAGGGTGCCATGATCGGTATATGTGCAGCCTGTGATGACGAGCATACAAAAGCATGCCTTAAGTATCTTGAACTGCTCAGCACAGACAAAAGGTTCAGGGATATATTGGCTTACGGTATAGAAGGCAAGCATTTTGAATATCTGGAAAACGGTACCGTCCTTCGAACCGATACAGGACTCAGCAGATACAATACTGCCCTTTATCAGACCGGAGCTTCAGCTGCTGCTTCCGTGGAATCTGTCAGCAGGACTTTTCTGGCAGACCCGGATCAGTGGAAGGGCGTATTTGAGGAATACAAAACAGACGGTATATACAGTGCCATCAATGGCTTTGCCTATGATCAGGCCCGAAAGGAAGATATCATTGCCGCTTTGAATGCAATCTACAGTGACTATAAGACAGAGCTCATCACCGGTACAAGCGATCCTGATGAGGTACTTCCGGTGATGAAAAAGCGAATGGAAGAGGCAGGTATGAAGGAACTGGTGGAGGATGTAAGGCAGCAGCTGGAGGAGTGGAAAAAACTTAATCATGAATAAAGCTTCTGTAAAGAAAGAAATAGGCTACTCAAAAAAGAAGAATCGTGACCTGACGCTTATGGCTCTTCCGGCCATAATATGGTTCATCTGCTTTTGCTATATTCCCCTGTTCGGAATATGCTTTGCGTTTAAAAGGTTCACACCGATACCCGGGGAATCGCTATTTAAGAATCTGTTTATAAACAGTGAATGGACGGGACTTGATAATTTCTCCTTTCTGCTCAGGTCATCGGACATACCCGGGATAATGTTTAACACGCTTTTTTACAACATTATCTTTATAATACTCGACATAGTTATACCTGTTTTTCTGGCGATTTTTCTTACGGAGTTACACAGCGAAAAACTAAAGGGAAGCATTCAGATGGTTATGGTTCTTCCGTACTTTCTGTCCTGGGTTATAGTCGGATATCTGGTATATGCATTTCTTGCCACGGATGAGGGAACTGTAAATCATATCCTCGGCTTTTTCGGCAAAACGGCTGTCCAGTGGTATCAGACTCCAAAGTGCTGGAGATTGTTTCTGATTATTCTCGGAGTATGGAAGTCTGCAGGCTACAGCATGATCATTTATCTCTGTGCCATTACTTCCATCGACAGGACCCTGTATGAGAGTGCGGATCTTGACGGAGCCACCTTTATGCAAAAGGTGCACTATATCACTTTACCGCATCTCACTCCGACCATATGTACCATCTTTATATTGAGTGTCGGGAATATACTTAATTCGGATTTTGGACTTTTCTATCAGGTGCCCATGGACTCCGGCTCCCTGCAGGGAGTCACACAGACCCTGGACGTATATGTCTATAAGGCTCTCATGCAGCAGGCAAACTTCAGCTTTTCCGCAGCAGCATCGTTTTTACAGAGCCTGGTAGGTTTTGTACTCCTGATGGTGACCAATAACATCATCGCTGCCATAGACAGGGACAGCAGTCTGATGTAACCAGGATTCAGTGAAGGGACAGAGCCGGAGGGCATCCATTGGAATGCGTTGAGCTGAGTCGAGAAAAATCAAAATCTGACCCCTTAGAACCACTTGGTCCCATTTTCCTTAGCCCCCTCGCCAAGTCAGAGTTGTTATAAAAAGAACTCTGACATTGGCGAGGGCCTAGTGGTTCTTAGGGGTCAGAATTTAGATTTTTCCGACGAAGCGACTCTCATTCCAATGGATGCCCTCCGGCTCTGTCCCTTCGAGGAATGTGAAATAACTGTGAAATCTGTAAATTGTTAGCACTCGATGCTTGACGTTGCTAATAATGCGTTTTATAATACGATTTGTTGCTAGAGAAAAAGTCTTTTTAGACATAAAAACAGAAATCCGGTTAGCTTTGATGTGGATTTTTGTAAAAATCTTATATCCCGTTCTAGCCGGACAAGTTAATAAATTAGGAGGTCAATCAAATGAAGTTAGTTCCATTATTTGACAGAGTAGTTCTTGAGAAAGAAAAGATGGAAGAGACCACAGCAAGCGGTATCGTTCTTCCCGGACAGAATGACAAGGAGAAGCCAGGTCAGGCAGTTGTTGTTGCAGTAGGTCCCGGCGGAGTTGTTGACGGAAAAGAGATCACAATGCAGGTTAAGGTTGGCGATCACGTTCTTTTCTCAAAGTATGCGGGTTCAGAGGTTGAGATCGACGGAACCAAGTACACAGTTGTTAAGCAGAACGACATTCTTGCAGTTGTAGAGAAGTAAGATTACTGTGAGGCAAAAGCATTTGCCTGAGTTATCGAAAGATTAATACAGATTTCCCGCCGCGATTTCGAAAAAGTAACGGCGGAGAGCTTGAGGAGGAATTCAAAATGGCAAAGGAAATTAAGTACGGCGTTGAGGCCAGAAAGGCACTTGAGGCCGGCGTTGATCAGGTTGCAAATACAGTTAAGGTAACACTCGGACCTAAGGGCAGAAACGTAGTTCTTGATAAGAGCTATGGCGCACCGCTTATCACAAACGACGGTGTTTCCATCGCTAAGGAGATCGAGCTTAAGGATGCATATGAGAATATGGGTGCCCAGCTCGTTCGTGAGGTTGCATCAAAGACCAATGATGTTGCCGGTGACGGAACAACAACTGCTACAGTTCTTGCACAGGCTATCGTTAAGGAGGGTATGAAGAACCTCGAGGCAGGTGCTAACCCTATCATCCTTCGTAAGGGTATCCACAAGGCAGTTAAGGCTGCAGTAGAGTCAATCAAGGCTCAGTCTTCAAAGGTTAAGGGCAAGGATCAGATTGCTAAGGTTGCCGGAATTTCAGCAGGCGACGAGCATGTCGGTGAGATGGTTGCCGATGCTATGGAGAAGGTTTCCAAGGACGGTGTTATCACTGTTGAGGAATCAAAGACCATGCTTACAGAGCTTGATGTAGTTGAAGGTATGGAGTTCGACAGAGGATATATCTCAGCTTATATGTGCTCAGATATGGATAAGATGGAAGCAAACCTTGACGATCCTTACATCCTTATCACAGACAAGAAGATTTCAAACATCCAGGATATCCTTCCCGTACTCGAGAACATCGTAAAGAGCGGCGCTAAGCTCCTTATCATCGCTGAGGATGTTGAGGGTGAGGCTCTTACAACTCTTATTGTTAATAAACTTCGCGGAACCTTCAATGTAGTTGCTGTCAAGGCTCCGGGCTATGGCGACAGACGTAAGGAAATGCTTCAGGATATCGCTATCCTTACAGGCGGACAGGTTATCTCTTCAGATCTCGGTCTCGAGCTTAAGGATACAACTATGGAGCAGCTTGGCCGTGCTAAGTCCGTTAAGGTTTCCAAGGAGAAGACAACTATCGTTGACGGTGAAGGTCAGAAGTCTGACATCGAGTCACGTATCGCTGAGATCAAGCAGCAGATTTCTACAACCACATCTGATTTTGACAGAGAGAAGCTTCAGGAGAGACTTGCAAAGCTTTCAGGCGGCGTAGCTGTTATCAGAGTCGGTGCAGCAACTGAGACAGAGATGAAGGAAGCCAAGCTCCGTATGGAGGACGCTCTCAATGCTACACGTGCAGCAGTTGAAGAGGGTGTTATCGCAGGCGGCGGATCAGCTTACATTCATGCTCAGAAGTCTGTTGAGAAGGTTGTTGAGGAGCTTGACGGAGATGAGAAGACAGGTGCAAAGATCATTCTTAAGGCACTTGAGGCACCTCTTTATACAATCGCTTCCAATGCAGGTCTTGAGGGTGCAGTTATCGTAAACAAGGTTAAGGAGACTCCGGACGGACAGGGCTTCGATGCTCTTCACGAGGAGTATGTAGATATGCTTGAGGCCGGAATCCTCGATCCTGCCAAGGTTACAAGAACAGCTCTTCAGAACGCAGCTTCTGTAGCTTCAACACTCCTTACAACTGAGGCGGTTGTAGCTGACATTAAAGAGCCTGTAGCTCCTGCAATGCCAAACCCGGGTATGGGCGGAATGATGTAATATAAGTGAAAGCCTGAACTTTCAAACTTATTGAATCGAAGAAGGGTATTCTTTGAATTGCACCATTAGTGTAAATTTCGTATAATTAAGCTCGAACTGTGTTAAAGCAGTTCGGGCTTTTTTAGGGTAAAACAGATTGACATCTGTATATCGGAAATAAGCAGCGAAAATCTGTGTTTATAAATGAGAGGAGCGGTAATTATATGGACGATTATGTAGAGCACATGGTGAAAAGAAATGACCCTGTATACTGGAAAGCAGCATTGGGCATTGCAGCAGTTCTTACGGTTATCTCACTTTTTTTGGCCCTTCAGTATGCATTTGCACTGCTTTTGCTCCTTGCGATGCTGGCAGCAGACTATGCAATCTGGCTGTTTTCAAGTGTTGAATACGAATACACCTATTTCGGCGGAAGCTTCGAACTGGACGAAGTCCTGAACAAATCCCGCAGAAGAAAGATCGTTGAAACAAACGGTGAAGAGCTTGTCCTTTTTGCACCGAAGAATTCCGATTCCGCAAAAACAGAAATAGGCAATGCAAAAGTTCTGGACTATTCAGGTACCGGTCCGGAGGATAGGAAATATGCATACATTTATACCAGAAACGGAAACAAGACTTGTATGTACATAGAAGGTACGGAAGAACTTCTGAAGCAGGTGCGAAGAAATACACCACAGAAGTATAAAACGTATTGATTAATAAGAGACAATCCCACACTTTTACGGCGTGGGATTTTATAATATGATAATTATTGCCGATGTAATATAGTAGAAAGACAGTGTTCAGATGCCGATAGGTGTGTTTTAATGAGGGAATTTGCATGAAGATGGATTTAAAGCAGGCTTATAAAGGTTTTGTTATAGTGTGTCCTATTGTGATCGTTTTGCTTTTTATTTACCAGATGGTTTTCGTCAGCCGGTTTAATGCCAGGGAATATGTTGTCAGTGGAGCTGATAAAAATAGTCCTACATATTTTGAATATGCCGGCAGAGGTGATTCCACCAGTGAATGGTTAAAAAGGGATTTTGATCTGAATGGTAAAAAGGTGGATCTTAAAGGACAGACCATCGATGGAGTTCTTTATAATCATTCTGAAGACCTGGTGAGTCAGTGGAATCTTCGTATAAACATACGGGGAGACTGTTACATCAACAATGCATGGTGCGGAATTGTTGAGATACATCAGGCCATCGGAACCGAGGATGAAAAGGTTCAGACTCTGGATCTCAGAAATTATAAACTGGAAGATGTTAAGCTTGACTATTATTATGATGGTGACCTGCTTATCCCACTTTCAAAGGGTGATTATGTAATATATTATCCTTCACAAAAGGATTCCGAAATACCTGTTAAGCCCCAGTCAGAGCTTACCACAGGAGTGATCTTTTATTATCTTGACAAGCTGGATCTGGATAATATTGACCTGAGTTTTTACTACTACAGGGAAATAACCAACGGTACGGTTTTTTATATTATAGTCACACTCCTGATGATATGGATTGTGAACCTCATCATATACCTGGTTTCTTCAAAAATTTATGAGGACGCTCAAAAGGAGCTGGAGCTTAAAAAATCAGGTATATCAAGCATGTCCGATATATATGATTCTATCTACATCGTGGACATCGTGAAAAATGAAATAGTTTCCGTTGTGTCCGAAGCAGAGAGTGATTTGAAGAGACCTGAAGAATTGGGAGCCAACGAACAGTTCAAAAATCTTTTTAGAATTGACTGTGCGGAAGGCTTCAGGGAAGAATTGCTTACATTTGCAGATCTTTCAACCCTTAGCGACAGGATGAAAGAAAGAAAGAATCTCACCTACGAATATTTAAGCAAGAACAGAGGGTGGACTCGTATACACTTTTTTGCCATGGATTATGTTGAAGGGCAGCCTGTAGACAAGGTGGTGTTTGCCCTTCAGGTTATAGATGACGAAAAACGTGAAAAGGACAGCATAGTTAAAAAGGTAGCTGATATTGAGATGGAAAGGGAGGAAAGGATAGATCTGTTCAGGAATCTGGCTGTGGAGCTCATACAGAATTGTAAAGAAACACTTATTCAGGAACAGCATATAATCGATGAAAGCAAGGACGAAAAAATACGTGAATACGCAATAAAGTCAAAACATAGTGTATCAAAGACCTCAAAACTTATGAAGGATTTGCTGGAGTTTCTGAAGATTGACGACGGTATCTATGTTATAAAAGAAAAAGAGTATGATTTTGATGATGTCCTTAAAGATATAGAAGCGGATGTCGGACCGGAGCTTGAGGGAAGTCAGGTCGCTTTTACTGTAAATGTTCAGCAGCATGTCCGGAGCAAGCTGTATGGTGACGATGAACATATAAGGTACATAATTGATTCATTGATACTCAATGCTCTTGATGGCAAGGATATAAGTGAGATAAAGTTAGTGGTCTTTTCAAAGGAATATGGGGATAAACTCCATCTTGTTATATCAGTCAGGGATGATGGATCATACGGTGATACTGATAATGTAAAATTCCGCTTGGGACTTGTTGACAGGATTCTCGGTTTTATGGATTCGAAGCTTCATATCATAAAGGATCCGGAAGGCGGAAATGAAGCATATTTTGAAATAGACCAGATTATAAGGGGGCAGTGATGTATACATACGCCTATGGCATTTGCCTTATAATATCTATTTTGGTATGTCTTGTAATCGCCTGCAGAGGATATGAAAAAGTAAATCCTTACACTTATACTGTTTTTATCATAATAATAGTTGTAAATCTCGCTTATTGGCTGAAAAGCACGGTTCTCAACTGGGAAGCAGCCATGATATGTTTTTGTATCTGTTATTTTGATTGTACGATACTTCTCACTATCATGATTCTGTCAATGCTTAGAACGTTGGGAATAAAACCGGGATTTCTCACCAAATTCCTGGCTTACGGTACCGCTTTTTTACATTTAGCACTGGTTTGGCTGAGTGTTCACAATAAAAATTATTATGAGTCTATCACAATAGTGCACACTGCCATGGGTAATGCAACAAAGGTCACTTACGGACCTCTGAAGCTGATTCATACAGTTTACATGGCTGTGCTGGTTGCGATTTTCCTGGTTCTACTGATAGCGGCCTATATAAGAAAAGGTACTTATTCAAAGAAAACTGTGTATGTTATTACCGCAGCAATCTTCATGGGATTGATGGCATATTTGCCGGATATTCTGGGATTGGTCCAGTTTTCCCTTCTGCCTTTTGTTTACGTTATCGGCGATATATTTTTAGCGTATAATTACGAAAGAACCCAGGCGCATGATCTTACGGCTGTTATGACAAAGCATCAAAATGTCCAGACCGTCAGGGGATTTGTTGCTGTCGACTTGAAAATGCGGTTTTTAAGCTGTAATGACAGGGCTTATGATTTTTTGCCTGAGTTAAAGGAGCAGGTGGTTGATGAACCTCTGATAGAAGGCAGCAGTTATGCAAGATTAATGTATCCCATGATGAATGCCTTTGAAAAAGAGGGGGGTGCATCGAAGAAATTCCGGGTTGGTAATGTTACCTGTATAGCGGAAATAAATACCTTTACCATCAGAACCAATGGACCAAGAAGAGGATATCTTTTTGAACTAAGGGATGCTACAGAAGAACAGAAGGCCTTTGATCTTGTGAATTCCTATAACGAGTCTCTTAACAGACAGGTAAAAGAGGCAACGGATAATATCAGGGGTATTCAGAACAAGATCGTCGCCGGTATGGCTAATATGATTGAAAACCGTGACAACAATACCGGAGGTCACGTAAAGAGAACCAGTGATATCATAAAGATCCTGGTTGCCGAGATCCGCAGACAGGGAATTATGGATATTGATGACGCATTTGCCGATGACATTATGAGAGCAGCGCCAATGCATGATCTCGGTAAGATAATAGTGGAAAACAGCATACTCAACAAGCCGGGAAAGCTGACCGATGAAGAGTACGAGATCATGAAGATGCATTCTACCAAAAGCGGTGAGATGGTTATGATCCTGCTGGATGGTGTGGAGGAAGAGCATTTCGTTAAGGTTGCCTATAATGTAGCCAGATTCCATCATGAGAGATGGGACGGACGCGGTTATCCGGAAGGACTTGTGGGATCCATGACGCCTATTGAAGCCAGAGTTATGGCAGTGGTTGACGTTTATGATGCACTTGTCAGCAAGAGAGCTTATAAAGAACCTTTCAGCTTTGAAAAAGCCACACAGATCATGTGCGAAGGCATGGGTACCCAGTTTGACCCCAACATGAAGGCGCCATTCCTGGGCTGCAAGGCTCAGCTTGAAGCATATTATACTGAAATAAATGCACAGTGATGATACAAAATACCTCCAAGATATTGATAAAAACAAAAATTTCCACTTTTTTAATGTTTAAACATGGATTATAGACATGATTTGGATTAAAATAGAAATGTGAGAATAGTTGTTTTTTAGAGGGGAAAACTATGAAATACGTTAAGAAAGGATTTACTGTAGCGGAGTTGCTGATAGTATGCGCTATCGTGGGTATTTTGGTGGCAATAAGTTTGCCTATCCTTAATGTGCAGCTTGAAAAGTCGAGAGAGGCGCACGATATAGCTTTGATGCGCACGGCGGCAGCGGCTGCAATGGAATATTATTATATAGGAGATTATGTTAAATATAGCGCTGATTTAGATAATGAAACTGATCCGGAAAAGAAAAATATCGGATTGAGCGTGGACCGAATGTCTACTGGTCCGGAGTCGTGGAATGCATATGGTGCCTATGACCCAAGAACAGGAAAAATTTATAGAACAAGAGATTTACTTCCTCCCGATAAGAACGGTAAACGTTACGTTTATGGCAAAGGTACTAAAGTCGATGGTGGAACACGTGTTCCATCAGGTAGTGAGACAGGAGAGGCTTATCAGTCCACAGAGGACTATAGGAATGCGGTTGTTATGGTTTCAATTTATGCAAAAGCAGCGACGCCTCATATTGATGTTTATTGGAAAGATAATACGAAATCTACTAATTCCAATTATATTGGTGGCAAAGCTTCCAATATAAATGGTCCTAAACGCTGCTTAAGGCTCTATCCAAATTAGGTATATGCCGGTCTTTACAAAAATCTTACAAAAATCAAGGAACAGACTTTTTTATTAAAGTCTGTTCCTTTTTTGTATGGATAACTTCAACCAAATTAAGGCAGATTTGGGTTAACATATAAAAACAGAGACAGCAGCGGTTTATGCAACATGAAATAATGAACCGTTTCTTCTCAAAGGGAAGGGTTTATGAGAAATGAGAGAATTCAAAAGTAGAAAAAAACAGGAAGATAATAACGAAACCTGGGAGAACGAGGAGTTACAGGAGTTTAAAAAGGACTCCGTGGAATTTTTCAGAAAGCATAAAAAGGTTCTTGCTTTGGGTGCCGGCTTTACTATAGCCTTTATGCTGTTGTTTGGAACCATAGCTTTTGGAATCGTTAATCGTGCCGTTGAAGTGGAACAGACAGAGCAGCTTGCGGAGGTTGAGACTACAGGAGAGGTCATTAAGATCACAACCGATGAAGGCCTTACAGAGGCTGCATTTAATCAGTCAGAGAATATCAACACTACTATAGAAACCGGAAATCCGGAAACGGCGGAGACGGCAGCTGCGACAGGCGAAGATCGGGCTTCGAAAGCAGCTGCCGGATCCGGCACGAAGGTTTCAAAAGGAAATGATGCCGGTACAGCAGTGAAAAACGTGGCGGGAGCAGATCGCAGTGCAGATTCTGCAAAGAAAGAGACCGGTACTTTAACAGGAACAGCTGCCACAGAAGCATCAACCGGCAGCTTTTCAGCCAATACTGCTTCAGATGACCAGGAAGCTCTCAATCAGATTTTGGGAGTGGGTTCATCCGGAGCAAAGCTTGATAAGGCTGATGGAACAAAAAAGACATCTGAAACTAATAGCGTTCTCAGCAACGAGCCATATATGGACAGCTCTTCTGATACAAATTCAGATTCAGAAACTGAAACAGAAGAAAATGCTCAGGAGACCAAAAATGCAGTTGAGGCCGAGACCCCTGCTGAGACTACAAAAGAGACTGTATCAGAAACGGAAACCGCAGCGGAGACTGAAAAAGAGACCGAAGCAGAAACAAAAGCTCAGAAGACAGAAGGTACTACCGGATCAAACAGTGGTACGGTAACTCTTCCATTGGAAAAGAAAAAGCTTACGGTTCTTGTATATATGATAGGGTCTTCTCTTGAAACCAAATCAAACCTTGCTGCCAACAGTCTTGTGACCATGCTTTCAGCAAACCTGAAGACAGATGATATTAATGTTGTCATCGAAACCGGCGGAACCAAGGATTTCCATAACATCTCAACGGCTGACAAAGAGTTTGACGAGTCAAAGATTGAAAGATGGATGATCAGCGGCACAAAGCTTATCTATCTGGGCGATGGCGGAAACACTTCTGAAGTCAGCATGACAGATGGTGATTCATTTGAAGCTTTTCTTAAATATGTAAAGAAAAACTTCCCTGCAAACAGATATGAGGCGGTTCTCTGGGGCCAGTCCGGCGGACCTGTAAGCGGTTTTGGCTATGATGAGGTTAATGGTTCCGGCGAGCAGCTTACACTGACAGAAATGTCAACCGCTCTCGGAAATGCAGACATGGATTTAGATCTTCTGTTTTTTGATGCAAGACTTATGGGCGCGATGGAAACGGGTTATGGCCTTTCGTCACATGTGGATTATATGATCGCGTCTGAAGACAATGAGTATTCCATTGGTCTTAACTACACAAACTGGTTGAAGAGACTGATCAACAATCCTGAACTATCAGCCATAGAGCAGGGTAAGCAGATTATTGATGATTTCATTGCCGGAAACAAAGGAAAAGGTGAAGGTAAGGATGAAATGGTAGGTGCTTATTCACTCGTGGACCTTAAGGCACTTAAACGAAACACTTCTGACAAGCTTAAGGCATTGGCAGAGCTTTTAAAGAGTGCTGAGAAAACAGAAGACGGAAGGGATCATCTGAGACAGGCAAGTAAGGAAGCTTACAGATTTGCACCTAATTACAGTTATGATCTTATTGATTTCAGCAGTTTTCTCGGTGCAATAGAGAGTAACTTTACGGGTAGTGGAAATGAAGGCATCAATTATAAAGAGATAAGGGAGGCCGCCGCCGCTCTCAGGAGTTCTGTTGAAAGTGCTGTTGAGATCAGCAGATATGTGACTCCTAATGATGATGGCGGTGTATCCGGTCTCACCATTTACTTCCCACAGCCGGGCACAGATGCCGAAAAGAAGGAAAAAATGCTTAAGAAGTATGAGGGCCTCAACTTCAGTACTTCATATCAGCAGCTTATAAAGCAATATGCCGAATAAGATTTCTAAATAATAAACATAGAATTGGTTATAAAAAGGAGGGTTGATTTTAAATCCTCCTTTTGTTATACTCGTTAAAATTTTATAACAAATACCCATTCATAACCTGGATCCAAGCCCTTCAAGGGGAAAAGGACCTTTTAAACAGACAGAGTGACATGTTAAAAAGTGTCAGCGATTGTTTTTTTTTTTGAAAGGAGATTTCCGATGGCCAAGATTATCGGCGATGGCATCACATTCGATGATGTACTGCTCGTACCTCAGTATTCAGAGGTTGTTCCCAATTCTGTTGATGTTTCAACTTATCTTACAAAGACAATAAAGTTGAACATCCCGTTTATTTCTGCAGGTATGGATACCGTTACAGAGCATCAGATGGCTATCGCCATGGCACGTTGCGGCGGCATAGGCATTATTCACAAGAATATGTCTATCGAGCAGCAGGCAGAGGAGGTAGATATGGTAAAGCGTTCAGAGAACGGTGTTATCACGGATCCTTTCTTCCTTAGTCCGGAGCATACTCTTAAGGATGCCAATGATCTTATGGCCAAGTTCAGAATTTCGGGTGTACCGATCACAGTTGATCGTAAGCTTGTGGGAATCATCACAAACCGTGATCTGGTTTTCGAAGAGGATTTCACAAAGAAGATAAAGGAGTGTATGACTTCCGAAAATCTCATAACAGCAAAGGAAGGAACAACTATTGAGGAGGCAAAGCAGATCCTCGCAAAGGCAAAGGTTGAGAAGCTTCCTATCGTAGATGATGAGGGAGTTCTCAAGGGTCTCATCACCATCAAGGATATCGAGAAGCAGATGAAGTATCCGAACTCTGCAAAGGATTCACAGGGAAGACTTCTTTGCGGTGCAGCTCTCGGAATCACTGCCAATGTTGTAGAAAGAGCAGCTGAGCTCGTAAAGGCACATGTTGATGTTGTAGTACTTGATTCTGCTCACGGTCACAGCGGAAATGTACTTAAGTGTGTATCACTTCTCAAGGAGAAGTTCCCGGATCTTCAGATCATTGCCGGTAATGTTGCCACAGGTGCCGCAACTGAAGCTCTTATTAAGGCAGGAGCTGACTGTGTTAAGATCGGTATCGGACCGGGATCTATCTGTACAACCCGAGTTGTCGCAGGTATCGGTGTTCCTCAGATCACAGCAGTTATGAATGCTTACGAGGTATCTTCAAAGTATGGTGTACCTATCATCGCAGATGGTGGTATTCAGTATTCCGGTGATGTTGTAAAGGCTATCGCAGCAGGTGGAAACACAGTTATGATGGGTTCTGTATTTGCGGGTTGTGATGAGGCTCCGGGTGAGTTCGAGCTTTATCAGGGACGTAAGTACAAGGTATACAGAGGCATGGGCTCAATGGGTGCCATGAAGCAGAAGAATGGTTCTGCAGATCGTTATTTCCAGGCCAATGCCAAGAAGCTCGTACCTGAAGGCGTTGAGGGACGTGTTGCTTACAAGGGTAAAGTAGAGGATACTATCTTCCAGTTTGTGGGCGGTCTCAGAGCAGGTATGGGATACTGCGGTGCAAAGGATATTCCTACACTTCAGAGCACAAGCGAGTTCGTAAAGATCTCAAGTGCATCCCTGAAGGAATCACATCCACATGATATTCACATCACAAAGGAAGCGCCAAACTACTCAGTTGAGGATAATTAAAAACAAATATTTATTTTCCGAGCTGTTCCGAAAGGAACAGCTTTTTTGTGGTATAATCAACATCAAATAAAAGTTAATCAATCGGAGGCTTTTTCAATGATAGAAGGATTTATAAGGGTTGCCTCCGCAACACCAAAAATAAAGGTTGCGGATGTTTCACATAATAAAGAAGCGATAATCAAAAATATAGAAGAGGCTGAGAAACAGGGAGCAAGGCTTATCGTTTTCCCGGAGCTTGCATTAACGGCATATACCTGTGCGGATCTGTTCCACCAGACGATTCTTATTGATAAAGCAGAAAAATCACTGGATGAACTTGCGGAAGAAACCAGAGGAAGAGAAATTGTTGTTGTAGTTGGCACCACCTGGTACACAGATCATAAGCTTTATAATGCTGCTGCGTTTATTCACGATGGACGGATTCTTGGGATAGTTCCCAAGAAGAATCTTCCTAATTATGGAGAGTTTTATGAGAGAAGATGGTTCACTCCGGGCAACGAGGATGTGAGATTTTTAAAGCACAGGTCGAAGGCAACCGGAGAGATTTATGAGATCCCCTTCGGTATGAATATACTGCTTGAAGCCGAAGACCTTAAGGATTTTGTTCTTGCAGCTGAGATATGTGAGGATGTATGGGTTCCGGAAACTCCCTCCACAAAGCATGCCCTTGCGGGAGCCACAGTTATTGCCAATACTTCAGCTTCTGACGAAACAGTCGGAAAGGACAGCTACCGCCGGGAGCTTATTCGTTCCACCAGTGCCCGACTTGTGGCGGCTTATATTTATACCAATGCCGGGGACGGTGAGTCAACAACGGACCTTGTTTTCGGAGGACAGGATATCATTGCGGAGAATGGTTCCATAGTTAAAGAAGGAAAGCGTTTCGAGACCGGACTCTACATTGCGGATATCGACCTCCAGAAGCTGGATCAGGAGAGATCAAGAACAACCACATATCCTTCTGTTTCTGAGGAGCTGAGAGAAAAATATGAGATTGTCAGATTCAGCTTTGAACCGGAGAATGAAAATGTTAAAAAAATCGAACCGGTCGAAGCTGATATATCATCAGAGGGACCGGTTCATGAAAGACTTTTTGCAGAGGCTGCCGATCTCAGGAGATACGTTGATCCTAAACCCTTTGTGCCGGGAAACCAGCAGGAAAGAACCCGGAGATGTAACGAGATATTCACCATCCAGGCATTGGGCCTCAAGAAGAGACTGGAGCACATTGGATGCAAAACTGCAGTTATAGGTATTTCGGGAGGTCTTGATTCCACACTTGCACTTCTGGTAACCGCAAGAGCTTTTGATATGCTGGGTTTGCCAAGAGAAAACATTATCTCTGTAACCATGCCGGCCTTCGGAACCACAGACAGAACCTATAACAATGCCGTAACCCTGACAAAAAGACTTAACGCTACCTTGAGGGAGATTAATATCAAGGAATCGGTATTACTTCATTTCAGGGATATCGGACATGACCCTGAGGATCATTCTGTTACTTATGAGAATTCCCAGGCAAGGGAGCGAACCCAGATACTCATGGATATCGCAAATCAGACTGACGGAATAGTTATCGGAACCGGAGATCTCAGCGAGCTTGCTCTCGGATGGGCTACCTATAACGGAGACCACATGTCCATGTATGCGGTTAATGCAGGAGTTCCGAAAACTTTGGTGAGATATCTGGTTAAGTATGTAGCGGATACTTCAGAGGATAATGCATTAAGCTCGTGTCTCTATGATATCTTTGACACACCTGTGAGCCCGGAGCTTCTTCCTCCTACAGGAGACGGAAAGATATCCCAAAAGACAGAGGATCTGGTGGGACCTTATGAGCTCCATGATTTCTTCCTTTATCAGATAATGAGATTCGGTTTCAGTCCGAAAAAGGTTTATATGCTGGCTCTGAAGGCTTTCTCAAAGGAAAACCAGGGGGATTCAGACAATGCTGAGATATACGAAGCAGATGAGATATTCAAATGGTTAAACAAGTTCTACTGGAGATTTTTCTCCCAGCAGTTCAAGAGAAGCTGTCTCCCCGACGGACCAAAGGTTGGTTCTGTGGCGGTTTCACCGAGAGGAGATCTGAGGATGCCAAGTGATGCGGTAGTTGCTCTTTGGATTGAAGAGTTAAAAGAATTGAGGTAATCATGGAAAATATAAAAGATGACAAAAAAGTTCTTGAAAAAAAGGAAGATTTAAATGAATCTGCGGAAATAGAGTTTTTCGATGGCTTTTCCGGATTCGAACCCATACCGGATCAGGATCTGAAAAAAGTAATGGGCGGCCAGGAGATGATCATACCTGAAAGTGTCAGGTTATAAGGATATACCGGATTTTTATGAGATACTTTTCATCAATTGTTATTTCAACAGAGGCGCTTGGTAAAAAATATGGATAAAAAACAGCTCTTTAGAAAGAAAAGTTATGAGCATATCAATTCCCCTGAGAAGCTCGATCAGTTCCTGGATATACCGGGACCCAATACATGGGCTTTGATAGTGGCATTATTTATAACTATAGGTGCTGCTATCCTGTGGGGAATCTTTGGCAGCGTTCCCGAAACAGTATCTGCCATCGGCATCAGAACCCCAAAGGGTATAACCTGCTTTGTGTCTTCCCAGGAAGCTCATCGTGTGGAACCCGGAATGAAGGTCATAGTAAGTGATGAGAAAAACAGCATTATCGGAACAGTTGATCTTGTTGGCATGAGCGTGTCTTATTACAATGCCGGAGAAGCTGTTAATGCTCCATGGCTGCTTGAAAATAACCTGAAAGACACCGATTGGGTTAGCTCTGTTATCGTAACAGTTGAGGATGAAGATAAAGATAAGCTTGCCATCAATGCCGAGCTAAAGGCAAAGGTTGTGGTGGAAGAGAGACCGCCATATAAAATACTGTTTGACTGACTTATGGGAGGCATATGAGTAGGATCAAAAATATTCCTGTAGTTATGATGATGGAAAATACAGAGTGCGGTGCTGCCTGTCTCAATATGATATTGGGATACTACGGGAAATGGGTTTCTCTTGAGCAGGTTCGTCAGGATTGTGCCATAAACAGAGATGGAAGTAATGCTCTGAACCTGGTTTTGGCTGCACGAAATTACGGTCTGGTGGGAGGTGGCTACCGGGCTTCTGTTGATGCGCTCAAAAATGTATCTGTTCCCCTGATACTTCATTGGAATTTCAGTCATTTTGTGGTTTTTTGCGGATTTGACGGGGATAAGGTTGAAATCATAGACCCGGCCATGGGAAAGGTTTATGTTTCCATGGAAGAGTTTGATGTATCCTACACCGGAGTTGTATTGAAGCTTGAACCGGGACCTGAATTTAAAAAGGAAGGTCATCCCGATACGGTTATCAATTTTGTAAGCAGCAGACTGAAAAACTCCCAAAATACATTTTTGGCTGCTGTACTTTTTTCGATTCTGGTGGGACTTGGCGGTCTCATAAGTCCGT
Source organism: Oribacterium sp. FC2011 (assembly GCF_000701645.1). NCBI lineage: Bacteria > Bacillati > Bacillota > Clostridia > Lachnospirales > Lachnospiraceae > Oribacterium > Oribacterium sp. FC2011. The sequence goes on along the minus strand of NZ_JNJM01000012.1, from coordinate 19,762 downwards.
TTTTGAACAGAGTATATCTTGATTATATTCTGACGGGTTCAAACGAGGAATGGTTTGTCACAGTTATCGGATTCATGGGATTGATGGCCGGATTCATCGGAATTGCTTCCATTGTGGAAGCTGTATATGGTCTGCAGGTAGAGGCAAAGCTTGGCGTTAACGCCGGCATGAGGTTTATGTGGCACGTACTCCATCTTCCGGTAGAGTTTTTCAAGCAGCGTTATGTGGGAGATGTTGTTCAGAGACAGGAAAGTAACCAGAATATCGCAAGACTTCTCATTAAAAGTCTTGCTCCGATACTGATCGAAGTATGCTTTACTATCTTCTTTGTGGCAGCAATGCTTCATTATTCGGTAACACTTACCTTTCTGGGGGTTATGGTACTTTTTATGAACCTTGTACTTACCCAGAGAGCTACTTCTGTGGATATAAACAGGAACCGTGCCCAGCTTCAGTATAAGGGCCGCATGGATAATGCAACCATCGCCGGGGTCGAGATGATAGAAACCATAAAAGCCTCGGGAGTAGAGGATGAATATTTTGAAAGATGGGCAGGTCTTCAGGCCAATTTTCTGAATTATGGCAATACCACCCGTGGTGCCCGTCTGGAAGTATATCTGGGATTCCTGAAGGATCTCGCAAACTGGGCGGTTGTTACAGCCGGTGCCTGGTTTATATTAAAGGGCGAGATTACGGTAGGTATGCTTCTTGCCATCCAGGGCTTTCTCGGTAATGTTTCCACCCCGCTACAGAGTCTGATTTCAGTGGGACAACAGTTCCAGGAGCTGGTCAATGCCATCAACAGAGTAGAAGATGTAATGAGATATAAGGCGGATGTTCCGGAAACTTTTGACGAGGAGATGGAAAACGCCGGAATCATTTTAACTAAATCAAAAACGGATTCAGAGTCGGATGAAGATCAGGATGAAAATCCGGATGATGAGGAGAGAGACTTAAAAAGGGATCATATAGTGGAAAGACTGTTCCAAAATGAGAATCCTGAAAAGTTAAGCGGAGAAATTGAGTTTAAGAATGTGACTTTTGGATACAGTAAACTGTCGGCTCCTTTTATAGAGGATTTCTCCCTGAAGGTTCCTGCAGGCGGCAGTGTTGCATTCGTTGGATATTCAGGCTGTGGAAAGAGCACCATGGCGAAGCTTCTGTCAGGGCTTTATAAACCCTGGTCAGGCGAAATTCTTTATGACGGAACACCTATAGATAATATTCCGAGGGATATATTCACAAGTTCATTGTCAGTTGTGGATCAGGATATAGTTCTTTTTGAGGATGAGATATCTGAAAATATTTCTCTTTGGGACAAATCCATAGAGGACTTTGACATTATCCTTGCAGCAAGAGACGCCCATATCCATGATGAGATCATTTCAAGAGAAGGTGGTTATCATGGTATGATCCGGGAGAACGGAAAGAACTTTTCCGGAGGACAGAGACAGCGTATAGAAATCGCAAGAGTCCTTGCGGAGGATCCGTCCATACTTATACTTGATGAAGCCACCAGCGCACTTGATGCGGAGACCGAATATAAGGTCATGGAGTCCATCAGGGAACGAGGCATTTCCATAATAGTTATTGCCCATCGTCTCTCTACCATCCGTGAGTGTGACGAAATCATCGTTATGGATAAGGGCAAGATCGTTGACAGAGGAACACATGATGAACTTATGGAGAGGGATGGCTTGTATCGCCAGCTTATTATGATGGAGTAAGTAATGGGACTTCTTGATAATCAGATAAAAACCAGAAGAAAAAATGATAATGATGCCATGGAACGGGCTCTGGGTGAACTCCGTGCGGCGGTCATGGGAGAAGAAGTTTACTTCCAGAGTAAGGGAACAAGGGATGATGCCCTGAAGGAAATTCTCATATACTACGGTGTAAGATATGAAGATCCGCCAAGCATTCTGGACTCCTTTGAAGACCGTATGAATTTTATGCTCAGTCCAACCGGTATCATGAAAAGACATGTCAAGCTTAAAAAGGGATGGTGGATTCATGACGCCAATCCGATACTGGCTTATACCAAAACCGGGGAAGCCATGGCACTTCTTCCGAAGAATTTCGGAGGATACCAGTGGTATGATTATAAAAGCGGAAAATATATCAAAGCCCGTAAAGATAATGTGGATATCTTCACAGGGGAGGCTCTCGTTTTCTACAGGCCCATGCCTATAAAGAAGATGAACCTCATGGATTATTTCAGGTACATAGTGACGGAGATAAGAATTTACAGGATCATTTATTTTATTCTTCTCAGTATGATGGTCAGCCTGATGGGGCTGGTGACGCCGATATTTACCCAATATATATTCAATACCATAATCCCTATGAAAAACGGAAGGGCTCTTATGGTCATAGCGGCCAATTATTTAGGCATTCTTGTTGCGACAATGCTGATAAAACTGAGTAAGAATCTGTCCCTTCGTACCATTCAGAGAAAAGCTGAAATTGCTTCCGAGGGTGGGATCATGGGAAGAGTGCTGAACCTTCCGGTACATTTTTTTGAGGATCATAATTCCGGAGAGATGCAGAGAAGAATCATGGCAGGAAAGGAGATTGTTGAAAAGGCCACAAACATTGCTCTTGCTGCCATAGTCGGGGCTGTTCTTGCCGTTGCATATCTTATTGAAATTATGATAATGGTGCCTCAGCTTTTTCCTGTTACTATGGCCATAGTTGCCATACAGATTTTTTTCTTTGTTGTCATCGCCTGGATACAGCAGGACTGGAATTTTACTCTTCTGGAGGTCAAGTCCAAGATAAACGGACTTACCTATCAGCTTTTTTCGGGAATACAGAAAATAAAGCTTGCAGGTGCCGAGAAAAGGGCATTTGCCAAGTGGGCGAAGCTTTTCAAAGAGGAGTCTGACTGTAATTACAATGCTCCCACCATAACAACTCTTCCCGTAGTTCTTGAAGAGTTTATCGTTCTTGCGGGTACAGTGGTGCTTTGTGTGATTGCAGTGGAAAAGAATCTGAGCGAAGCTGATTTTATGGCATTTTCTTCGGCGTTTACATTGTTCCAGGCGGCCTTTTCTGCTTTGATCTCCGTTGAGGGAGAGATTTGTATGATCAAGCCTTTGTCCAGAGAGCTGATGCCTATTCTTGAAGCTGTTCCTGAAGTAGGAGAAAGTAAAAAGCCTATTCCACGTATGACAGGCGGAATAGAGCTTAGTAACGTAAGCTTCAGATACTCCGAAGAAGGCCCCATGGTTCTTAAGGGCATTAATTTAAAGATACAGCCTGGACAGTATGTGGCCATAGTCGGACATACGGGATGCGGCAAGAGCACCCTTATGCGTCTTCTTCTCGGATTCGAGACTCCCACTGAGGGCGGAATCTATTATGACGGAAGAGATCTGGACTCCATTGACTTAAAGAGACTGCGCAGAAATATCGGAGTTGTGCTTCAGAATGCACATCTTTTCGCAGGTACGATTTTTTCCAATATTTCCATCGCCTGTCCGGGACTTACCATGAAGGAAGCCTGGAAGGCGGCAGAAATGGCTGATATAGCAGATGATATCAGGGCTATGCCGCTGGGAATGCAGACCATGATCTCCGAGAGCGGCGGCACCATATCAGGTGGTCAGAGACAGAGACTGATGATAGCGCAGGCTATAGCATGCAAGCCTAAGATTCTTATGTTTGATGAGGCAACCAGTGCTCTGGATAATATTTCCCAGGATCAGATAGCAGAGTCACTTTCAGTGCTTAAGTGTACCCGTATTGTGATCGCTCACAGGTTAAGTACGATAAAAAAATGCAATAGAATAATAGTGCTTGACGGCGGGCAGATAGTTGAAGACGGCAAGTATGAAGAGCTTATGGAAAAAGGAGGACTTTTTTCAGAACTTATCAGACGTCAGCAGGTAGATATCTGATCCGGTCAGGAAATAATATTATTTTTATAAAACAGTTGAAAAAGTCTAAATGGTGAGCAATATTTATAGTGCACACCATTTAGACTTTTTCTTTTAAATATGGCATAAGTCATTCATCGAGTGGGCAGATAGGGGAATCATTGGAGAAGATCATATCTACCGGTAATAAACTGGTAAAAGAGGTTAGGGAACTTGAAAAGAAGGCAAAGCTGAGACGGGAAACAGGTCTCTTTGTAGCCGAAGGCGAGAGGCTTTGCAGTGAGATCCCTGCAGATTCCATAGTTCGTATATTTGTCACTCCGGATTATCATGGACGAATGCCAGAGGGTTTAGTGCGGGATAAAGTTAAAAGTACGTACACAAGAGCCGGAGGAGATATCGCTGTATATCAGGTGTCAAAGCAGATCATGGAATTCATGTCGGACACAAAAACAAGTCAGGGCATACTTGCTATCGTAAAACAGAAACATTACAAATCTTTATCCGGAGATTTCTTTATCATCCTTGATACCCTGCAGGATCCCGGAAACATGGGAACCATATTCAGAACAGCTGAGGCTGCGGGAGTAAAAGGAATAATCATGAATCGGAACTGTGTCGATATTTATTCACCCAAGGTTGTCAGAGCTACAATGGGGGCAATGTTCAGGATGCCTTTCATTATATGTGAGGACCTTTCCGCCGAAATACTTAAAATGAAGGCTAAAGGCATAGCTGTTTATGCTGCACACCTTAAGGGCGAGAAAAACCACTGGGAATTCGATTACAGTAAACCTGTTGCGTTCATGATAGGAAACGAAGGCAATGGTCTCAGTGAAGAGATCGCATCACTGTCGGATGCATATATGCGTATTCCGATGATGGGAAAAACCGAGTCATTAAATGCAGCTGTTGCAGCAACTGTACTGATGTATGAAACGGTAAGGCAGCGCATGAACAGATGACAGTGTAGAAAGGGGAGGATATTATGGCAGATTTAACCGGAAGAGATTTTCTAAAGCTTCTTGACTATTCACCGGAGGAGATAAATTATCTTCTCGATATTGCAGCGCGTTTAAAAGCTGAAAAAAAGGCAGGTCCGGTAAACGGACAGCCGATGCATAAGACAAGATTTGAGGGAAAGAACATTGCATTGATCTTTGAGAAGGATTCCACCAGAACCAGATGTTCCTTTGAAGTTGCGGCTTCAGATCTCGGAATGGGATCTACTTATCTGGGCCCCACCGGTTCACAGATAGGAAAAAAGGAATCTATTGCAGATACAGCCAGAGTTCTGTCAAGAATGTATGATGGAATCGAGTACCGTGGCTTTGATCAGAGTATCGTGGAGGAACTTGCAAAGTACAGTGATGTTCCGGTTTGGAACGGACTTACCAATGAATTCCACCCGACTCAGATGCTTGCGGATATGCTCACCATACGTGAGCACAAAGGAGAGCTCAAGGGATTGAAGCTGGTTTATATGGGTGATGCCAGATACAATATGGGAGATTCCTATATGGTAACCTGTGCAAAGCTTGGAATGCATTTCGTAGCCTGTGCTCCCGAGGAGTACTGGCCTAACAAGGAACTTATAGAGACCTGCAGAGAGATAGCATCAAAGAACGGGGCAGTGCTTGAGTTCACAGAAGACGTTAAAACGGCATGTACAGATGCTGATGTTATATGCACGGACGTATGGGTATCCATGGGCGAGCCGGATGAAGTTTGGGAAAAGAGAATACATGATCTCAGTCCATATCAGGTTAATGCAAAGGCATTTTCCTATGCAAAGAAAGATGCTGTATTCCTTCATTGTCTGCCATCGTTCCATGATACAAATACAAAGATCGGTAAGGATATTTATGAGAAATACGGTCTTAAGGAAATGGAAGTGACAAACGAAGTCTTTGAGTCAGACCACAGCGTGGTTTTTGACGAGGCAGAAAACCGTATGCATACTATCAAAGCAGTTATTTACACTACACTTGGCGGAAAGTAAGAGGTGCAGATGGCAAAAATAAATACTGTATCAAGAGGTACTGCAAAGAATATCGATCTCATACATATCGTTCTTGGGATAGTGATCGTTGTTATGTCAGTTATGGCTTTCACAAATCCTGTCGATAATATGGTATTGTTTCCTTTGATATTTTTTGCTGCGGCCGCACTTAAGATAATTTGCGGAGTTACGGTAGTTTCAAGATATGATACCGAACATGACAAGAAGCAGCGTTTTCGTGGTTCGCTTCAGATTGTTGCGGGAATGATCATTTTTGGAATAGGAATCATTTCGGCAGTATCTATTTGGTTTTAAACAGAATAATGATCAAAGGATTTTCGGATGTTTAAACCATAAAAAGGAGTAAAGATGGCTAATAAAAAGGGTGTTGGTGAAAATGCTTCAAAGGCTTCTGACAAGAAGGAGCTTAGCAAAGAGGAACTTGTAAAAAAGATAGAGCTGCTGTGTAAAAAGGGCAAGAGCAATAAAAACTCAATCGATCAGTCCGACATAAATGAGATGTTCGCATCAGATGATATAACTGAGGAACAGATGGAGAATATCGGTCGTCTCATAGAAAACCGTGGCATCGAGATCAATCCAATCGTTGATGAATCTGTTTTGAAGGGAATGGAAACAGGAGTTCTTCTCGGTGATGCAGATGATGATATCGAACCCATAGATGATGAGCTTGAAAAAGAAGAAGAGGAAAATGTAGATCTGGATGCTGTCAATCTGCTTGAAGGTATAGGTACTGAAGATCCTGTACGTATGTATCTCAAGGAAATCGGAACAGTTCCGCTTCTTACGGCTGAGGAAGAGTATAGTCTTGCTACGCGTAAGGCTAACGGAGATGAGGATGCAAAGCAGCGTCTTATCGAGGCAAACCTTCGTCTGGTGGTATCCATTGCAAAGAGATATACAGGCAGAGGCATGAGCTTCCTGGATCTGGTTCAGGAAGGAAACCTGGGACTTATAAAGGGTGTTGAGAAGTTTGATCCGGAAAAAGGTTTTAAATTGTCTACATATGCAACCTGGTGGATCAGACAGTCTGTAACCAGAGCTTTAGCAGATCAGGCCAGAACTATCCGTGTGCCGGTTCACATGGTAGAGACAATAAACAAGATGTCAAAGATGCAGCGTAAACTTACACTGGAGCTTGGATACGAGCCAAGTGTTAAGGAGCTTGCAGAGCATCTTGATATGACCGAGGAGAAGGTTCAGGAAATCATGCAGATCGCTAGAGAACCAGCTTCTCTTGAGACACCTATTGGTGAAGAGGATGACTCAAATCTCGGAGATTTTGTTGCAGATTCCAATATCGTATCTCCTGAGGGAAATGTTGAATCCGTAATGCTGAGAGAGCATATCGATTCACTTCTCGAGGACCTCAAAGAACGTGAACGTCAGGTTATAGTCCTCAGATTCGGACTTGAGGACGGCCATCCGAGAACTCTCGAAGAGGTAGGCAAGGAGTTCAATGTTACCCGTGAACGTATCCGTCAGATCGAGGCGAAGGCTCTTCGTAAACTCAGGAATCCTGTCCGTTCAAAGCGGATCAGAGATTTCCTTCAGTGATAAATGATTTGATTGTTAAAGACAGGTAGCCGGCTTTAATGCCGGCTATCTTTTTCGCATGGTGAATAAATCCGAATAAACATGAGTTGTGAAAGGAAAATGATGGAGTATATAAAGCCGGAACCCAATACTAAAAACTATAAAATGCTTTTGGACAAGATCATTGAGTCATGGCAGAAGGATCCTGAAAAAAAGGGGAGAAGGCCAAGACTGCTCCTTCATAGCTGCTGTGCGCCTTGTTCCAGCGCTGTTCTGGATCATATGTGCAAATATTTTGACATTACCCTTTTTTACTATAATCCCAATATTTCTACAAAAACGGAGTTCGAACACAGAGTATCTGAGCTAAAAAGACTCACACATGAGATGGGGATAGACATGGAAAGGACTGATGAAGACGGAACTATGCTGGGAAAAGTTTCCGTGGTGGTTCCTGAGTATGATCATAAGGAATTCCTGGAAATCGCCCGGGGACACGAAAAAGATCCGGAACGCGGAGAGAGATGCCACCTGTGTTATCGTCAGAGACTGGAGAAAACCGCAGCATATATGGATGCCGTAAGAGATGGTGCCGAGTCCGGTAATGAATCCGGTGAAATTCCCTATGATTATTTCTGTACAACCCTTACTATTTCTCCGATGAAATCAGCGGAGATCCTTAACAGGATTGGTGAAGAGGTGGGAACAAACCATGGAGAAGCATTTCTTCCTTCGGATTTCAAAAAAAATGGTGGATATCAAAAGTCCATCGAACTGTCCCGGGAGTATGATCTATACAGGCAGGATTTCTGCGGCTGTGAATTTTCCAAAGCTGCCAGCGAAAAAGAACGGGAAGAACGTATGGCGTTTAGAGATAAATAGAGTTATAATCAACCCGTTAAATTTATTTCTTTTACCCGAAATAATAATTTTTAGGAAGAGGATTACAAATGGTATCAGGAGAAGTAACCGTAGTTAATGAGTCAGGATTACATCTTAGACCTGCAGGAGTTTTGACACAAACCAGTATAAAGTATAAGAGTAATATCTACTTATACAATGGCGATCGCAAGATAGTTGCCAAATCTGTTCTTAACGTAATGGCTGCAGGAGTTAAGCAGGGTGCACACTTAAGAGTAGAGTGTGAAGGACCTGACGAGGAAGAGGCTCTGGAAGCAATTATAAATGCTATTTCTTCGGGGTTGGGCGAAGGAACAGAGTTTAATAGTGAGGATAGAGTATTTTGAGAGAGCTGGTCAGATGATTCTGATGTTATAGATAGATTAGACTGAAGTTTTTTTAAAATGAATATTGGTTAGTGAGCAGATGACTGACACTTTGTAAGGGGTGCGGCTGTCTGATTTGCAAAAGCGCGGTCGGGAGGAGACTCCCGACCGCGTTCTATTTTTTCAAGAGCCATTGGAGACGGTTCTCGCCGGAGAGAACCGTCTCCAATGGCTCTTAGAAACCAGTCAGTTTTCCTGCCGGTTTACAGTGATTCTATTGCTTTTATTGCTTCTTTCATTTCAGGAAGGTCGATGGCCTCAACAGCACCGGCATCCATATATGCTGAATTCTTTGGATCCATAGGAAGCTTTGCGAGAACTTTGAGACCATGCTCTGCAGCAACTTCATCTATATGGCTCTCACCGAAAACGTGTATTTCTTCGCCGCAGTGAGGGCACTTTAAGTAGGACATATTCTCGATGAGACCTATGATAGGAACATTCATCTTTGCAGCCATATTAACTGCCTTTGTAACGATCATGGATACAAGCTCCTGAGGAGATGTTACAATGATGATTCCGTCAATAGGAAGAGACTGGAATACTGTAAGAGGTACATCACCTGTTCCGGGCGGCATATCTACGAACATGAACTCGATATCCTTCCAGTTGACTTCAGACCAGAACTGTTTAACAGCCTGAGCGATAAGAGAACCTCTCCAGATGATGGGATCGGTTTCGTTTTCAAGAAGAAGGTTAGCGGAGATGATCTCGATTCCGTTTGCTGACTTGTCAGGAATCATAAGCTTTCCGTCTATGGTCATGCCTACTCCGTCATTTGATAATCCGAAGGCTTTCGGAATAGAGGGGCCGGTAATGTCCGCATCAAGTATTGCGGTTTTAAAACCGTCCTTATTGGTGCCGGAAGCAAGAAGAGAGGTTACGGTTGACTTGCCGACTCCGCCTTTTCCGGAAACTATTCCGATAACTTTTTTTACACTGCAGCCTTCTGCAAGCTTTGCTTTAAAATCAGGTGTGCCACCGTTACGTGAAGGACAATCCGATCCGCATGAACTGCAGTTTGAATTGCAGGATCCCGGTGTCTGTTTTTCTAATTCTGCCATATATATTAACTCCTTTCGGCACCTGTTATTCTTAGTGTTCATTGGTGCTTTTGAAACATTAGCGTAATCAGTTTTGACAGCGCTTAGTATAGGATTCTACCATAGAAAAAGACCATCGTCTATGAAACGATGGTCTTTGGATTGTATTAAATGATATAAGTGTTATGGATTTTACAGTCCTGTTCAAAGCCTTTCGAAAGAATCCTATGGCTTTATGTGAATGATCGTTAATCCAGAATACTAAGGAATGCATCCAGAGATTTTGAAGTATTTCCTGAATTGAATACAAATCCGATGTTTCTGGAAGGAATCGGAAGCTGGAGAGGAATCTCCACAAGTGAACCTTCATCAAGCTCCTTCTGTACAAATTCACGTACAACACAGCTTACACCGATGCCGATTTTTGCAAACTCGATAAGGAGATCCATAGTAGTTACTTCGAGGATCTGAGCCGGCTCAATGTTCATGGCCTTAAAGTAGTCATCGATATGGCGTCTTGTCATATTATTCTGATCCAACAGCATAAGGTTTGCTTCTTCAAATACATTGAAGTCAGGTCCGCAGATGGATCTGAGATTCTCCATATATCCCGGAGTTGCAACAAATACGTCATGGATCTGTCTGGAGTTAACAAAACGGATTTCCGGACGTCTGCTCTTAGGCTCTGCTGTAAGACCTACGTCTATCTTTTTAGCCTCAATGAGATTAAGAGTCTGGGCAGTAGCCTGCGTGTTGATGGATACACGGATATTTGGAAACTGCTCCATAAATCTCTGCAGATAGGGGAGAAGGATGTAACGGCAAAGAGTTGTGGAAACGCCAAGCTGGATATGTCCAATGTTGAATTCCTTCATTCGCTTGAGCTCAACTTCTGCGTTATTGATATTATCAAAGGCATCCTTTATGTATTTATAGAGGATCTGACCTTCTTCGGTTAAGGTGACACCTCTTGAATTACGGTTAAATAACTTGGTATCCAATCCGTCTTCAAGCTTGACTATTGACTTTGAAATTGCCGGCTGTGAAATGTAAAGTTTCTTTGCTGCTTTGGAAATGTTTCCGCAAGTTGCAACTTCGTAGAATATTTTGTAGCCTGATAAATTCTGATCCATCTGATGTACCTTCTTTCCTTGGGAGCATATGTCTACAATCCTAGCTAATGAATCTTTGAAGAGATGTCGATATTCCTCTTGCAAATCAAATTTATGAGTACTATAACATATCTTCACGCCATAACACAAGATTATTTATGATAGATATTAATATAACTTTTGGATGCTTGCAACAGTTCAGCCAGGATGCCTTATTTTCGCAGTGAACAAGGCATTACATTGACTCATATTCCGGTTACCAGCATTTGAGTCATCCTGAATGGCAGGTAATAATGACTCAATTTCAGGTAATCAGGATATGGGTCATACTGAATAGCAGGTTATAATGACTCAATTTCAGGTAATCAGGATTTGGGTCATACTGAATAGCAGGTTACATTGACTCAATTTCAGGTAATCAGGATTTGGGTCATACTGAATGGCAGGTTACATTGACTTATATTCTGAATTCTGAGTTTTAAGGTCAATCAGTGGTTCCAATAACTCTGGATTGTGGGGAAAAGAGCCGACCACGGTCTTCGCGAACCATTGCCGGCTGAACTGTTGCAATGCTTTGGAGAAAAAACCACGAAAGAAAATAACTAAAAAGCATAATACACATCAAAAACATATATTAGAATTATAGAAAGGCTGATGTTATAGTTGATTTAAAAGAATGCGCGGTAAACAATCATATATAGGAGCTGATCAGATCTGCATCAGTATGTCAGAGATAAACGGCGAAAAATATGCATTTATAGATGAGGAGGAGAAAAACCAGTATGGGAAAAATTTTCAAATACGGAAAGGATGTAGATACTGATCAGATCATTGCATCCCAGTATCTTTTATATCCTACAATCGAAGAGATGAAAACACATGCTTTTGAGTCTCTTGACGGAGACTTTATTAAGGAGGTGCAACCTGGAGATTTTATAGTTGCGGATGAGAATTTCGGCTGCGGATCCTCAAGAGAGCAGGCACCGGCTGTGCTTAAGGCCTGTGGAATAAAAGCAGTACTGGCAAAGTCATTTGCACGTATTTTCTATCGTAACTCCATAAATCTGGGTGTACCGGTAATAGTTTGCAGTGAGGTTTATGACCATGTTGAACGTGGGGATGAAATGGAACTCAATATGGAAGAGGGCTATGTTTCCGTTAACGGAGAGAAATATGCCTGCACCAGGGTTCCTGCATATATGAAGAATATACTGGATCAGGGCGGACTTCTGGCATCACTGGAGGGATGATATGGGAATGACTATAGCTGAAAAGATAATCGCAAGAGCAGCAAAAGCTTCGGAGGCTCATGCGGGCAATATATATGTGGTGGAGCTGGACCATCTCATGAGTAATGACGGAACCACTCATCTTACCATAGATATGTACAACAAGCTGAAGAACAAAAAGATTTATGACAAGTCAAAGCTTGTATGGATAGTGGATCACAATGTTCCCTGTGACAGCCCGAAGACAGCGGCTTCACAGAAGAAAATGCGTGATTTCGCGAAGGAAAACGGCATTACCTTCCATGAGGGCGATGGAATCTGTCATGAGCTTATGATAGAGAAATATGTAAATCCAAAGGAGCTTGTATTCGGTGCAGACAGCCATACCTGCTCCTACGGTGAGCTTGGAGCCTTCGGAACCGGTGTAGGATGCACGGATTATCTCTATGCTATGGTTACGGGAAAGTCATGGGTGCTCTGTCCCGAGACCTTGAGATTTAATCTTACAGGGGCGCTTCAGAACGGTGCAACCGCAAGGGATCTTATCCTTACCATCATCGGTCGTATCGGTGCCAATGGTGCAAACTACAAGGCCATGGAGTTTGCGGGTCCGGGAATGAAGAACCTCACCATGTCAGACAGGATCTGTATCTGCAATCTCTGTGTTGAGGCAGGAGCCAAGACAGCGCTCATGGAGGTTGACGATATAGCCAAGGCATATCTTAAAGAGCATGGCCGTGAGGCGGCAGACGGTTTCGTAAGTGATGAGGATGCTGTATTTGAGAAGGTCTATGACATTGACCTTTCGGAGATAGTTCCGGTGGTTGCAAAGCCTCATTTTGTGGATAATGTTTCTCCCGTGTCAGAGGTGGAGGATGTTAAGATCAATGAAGCCTTCTTAGGCTCCTGCAATAACGGACGTATCGAGGATCTGAGACTTGGTGCTTCCATCATAAAAGGAAAGAAAGTGGCAGAGGGCGTGAGATTCCTCGTTTCGCCCGCCAGCCGCGATATCTACGATCAGGCTATGTCGGAGGGAATCATTGAGACCTTTATGGAGGCCGGAGCCATCGTGGTTAATCCCAACTGCAGTGTATGCTGGGGAAGCTGTCAGGGCGTCATCGGTGAAGGTGAGGTTCTCATCAGCACCGGAACCCGTAACTTTAAGGGAAGAGCCGGAGACAAGAATTCCTTTGTATATCTTGGATCTGCGGCAACTGTAACGGCATCGGCTGTGGCAGGAAAGATCGTAAAGGCAGATATGATATGAAATTAAAGTTGAAGCTTTGACGGGATGATTCAGGAACCTATCACACTTTTGGGCAGAAGACCAGGAGAAGTATAAAGGTATGACATTAATTCTATAGAATGCTGATTTAAGGATGTGTTTTTGAAGGATTTTGAATACCTGATGTATAAGCAGTATCTATGAATCATGACAGCAATTAGAAATATAATGGAGGTTTTGAATGGCTTCATTTACAGGAAAAGTCTTTGTATTGGGGGATGATATCGATACGGACATCATCATTCCTACAGAATATCTTGCATTAAAATCAATAGAAGATATGAGACCTTATGGTTTCTATCCTCTTCGTCCGGAGCTTCCTTCGCTTATAAAGCCCGGGGATATCATAGTTGCGGGCAGCAACTTCGGGTGCGGTTCATCTAGAGAACAGGCGCCGGAGGTGATAAAGGCACTGGGAGTCAAATGTGTGGTGGCGAAGTCATTTGCACGGATTTTCTACAGAAACTCCATCAACAACGGACTGCTCCTCATAGAGAACAGTGATATACAGGATAAGATCAAGGAGGGCGACGAGCTTACAGTGGAGCCGGGCAGGGAACTGGTTCTTAACGGGGAAGCTTTTAAGATCGGTTCACTGCCGGACAACCTCATGGATATCCTGAATGAGGGCGGACTGGTCAACGCTATGAAGAAGAGAAACGGGGTAAAATGATGGGAGCGACGCTTATTGAGAAGATCATCAGAAGAAATGTTCATGATGATAATGTTAAGGCCGGAGACATCGTCTTCGTAAAGCCGGACCGCGTTATGATACACGATATATTCATTCCTTTTGTGGCAGATAAGTTTCACGAAATGGGATTTAAGAAGGTTTGGGATCCGGAGAAGGTAGTCATCATTTATGACCATATGGTACCGGCGAGTCAGGTTGATGACACAAGACATTTCAGGATCGGAGATGCATTTGCCAAAGAGCAGGGCATAGAGCATATACACAGAGCCGACGGTGTATGTCATCAGCTCATGCCGGAGCTTCGTTATGCGACACCGGGAGATGTGGTTTTCGGAACAGATTCACATACGGTGACCTATGGCGGAGTGGGAGCATTTTCAACAGGCATAGGATACACAGAGATGGCCGGGATTCTGGGAACCGGAGAGCTTTGGATAAAGGTGCCGGAGACTATCAGAGTCAATGTCAACGGTAAGCTGCCGCAAGGTGTTACTTCAAAGGATGTGATACTCACTATCATAGGGGATCTCACTGCAGCGGGAGCCACATATAAGTCCATGGAGTTTGCCGGGGATACCTTCGATGCGATGTCCGTTTCCGAGAGACTCACCATGGCTAACATGACTATAGAAGCCGGAGCTAAATGCGGACTTTTCTATGCAGATGAGAAGACCGCAGAGTTTTCGGGAGTGCCATGTGATGAAGCTCACGGATGTTTCAAGGATGAGGGAGACGGAGACTACGTTCAGGTTCTGAACTATAAGGCAGAGGACTTTGTGCCGGTAGCGGCATGCCCTTCTCAGGTAGACAAGATAAGGCCGATTTCGGAGCTTAAAGATATAAAGATCGATCAGGTGTTTATCGGTTCATGTACCAACGGTCGTCTCGAGGATCTGAGAGCCGCGGCTGAGATACTGAAGGGAAAGCATGTTGCACCGTATGTGAAGCTCATCATCACGCCGGCCAGCCGTTCCATCTATATAAAGGCTGTACAGGAAGGACTTATGAAGATCTTCAATGATGCCGGAGCCATCATCATGAATCCGGGCTGCGGCCTCTGCTGTGGACGCTCCGGAGGAATCCTTACTGACGGTGAAACCGTAGTTGCCACCAACAACAGAAACTTTTTAGGCCGTATGGGTACCAATAAGGTCAATATCTACCTCGCTTCACCTGTGACTGCCGCTTACAGCGCGGTAAAGGGATACGTGACGAATGTGTGATATTTTCGAAAGGTTAGTTTTGTTTCCTGAAAAAAAACCTTGTTTGAAGGAATAGTCAAAGGATGTTAATATCTAATTGTAAGAAAAAGTGCTACCGGTAGACGGTTAGCCCTACAGTTTTAATTGGTTAAGAATAACCGCTCGAGTTTCTCAGGCTCAGGGCGGTTATTTTTGTGTCTTGGAATCATGCTTTCCATGCATATATCCAAGATTATTGAATGTATTCATAGACAAGGAATCCGGGAAAAACTTCGAAAGATCACAATATAAGAAGCTCTTGAAGAAATTAAAACCCGGTGATTGCCTCGTGATCAAAAGCATTGACCGAATGGGACGAAACTACGAAGAGCGTTTAGTTTTTATGATTGCTTAAGTGAGGACATAGATAGTAACAGTTCAGCCGACCCTCAAGAGGTCGGCTGAACTGTTACGAGTGTGGAGATAATATCGCCGTCATAGGCTATGAGATGTGTTGCGAAGTGCGTCACATTTGTATATACTGAAGATGAATAATATGCAGAAAGGTGGTGCATGGAATATGGCGGTTAAAACAGCGAATGTAAATTCAAGAATGAACCTGGATGTAAAGCAGCAGGCAGAGAGTATACTTGATCGTTTAGGAATTCCTCGCTCTGTGGCTATTGACATGTATTATCGACAGATCATTGCGCATAATGGTATTCCATTTTCGCTCACGCTCCCAACAAGTGTTCCTGCAAGGGATGAAATGACAACAACGCAGTTTGATAGGATGATGGCGACAGGACTTCAACAGGCGAAAGAAGATGATTCTTTTGATGTCGATGAAGTGTTTGGTGAACTGGAGGGTTAAGTGTGAAATCATATACCATAAGGATTACAAGACAAGCTCGAGAACATCTGCGTGGAATAAAGAAATATATTGAAAAAGAGCTTCTTGCACCTGTGGCTGCTCAAAATACCCTTACAGTTTTAAAAAAGGAAATACGAAGTCTTTCAGAAATGCCGGAACGCATCAAATTAACAGATGAAGAACCTTGGAGAAGCGAGGGGATTCATCGGATGCGTGTAAAAAATTACTATATCTATTTCTGGATAGACGAAGATAATCATAGAGTGCAGATTACATCAGTGATTTATGTGGCGCGTGATCAGGTAGCACAATTGGAATTGATGGAAATGGATTAATATCTAATTGTGAGAAAATAGTGCTACCGGTAGACGGTTAGCCCTGTTTTATGATTAGTTATAAAGATAACCGCTCAGTCTGGCAGGACAATGGGCGGTTATTTTTGTGTCTTGGAATCATGCTTTCCATGCATGTATCCAAGACTATAGAAAGTTGCACAGAATTATAGAGATGGAATAGCACACGAAATTCCTACAAACCGTGAATTTAAGCGGCTTGTAGGGATTTTTTAATTACATCATCATTCACTTAACTACATCATTTATATATAAATGATGTAGTTAACATTGGCAATGAGTATAATGAGTGTTATCATTTAAATGCATCATTATATCCACTCATGAGTGAATTGATGTTTGAATGAGGATATTGAAATGAGAAATTTTGATTACAGTAAAAAATGGGAAAAACTACTGACACCGGAAATAGTGGCACTGCTTACGCAGATCCATGAGTATAAAGGTGAGCAGTCACTTTTTATAAAAGCGAAGGCAGATTCGCTGACGCAA
This sequence comes from Oribacterium sp. FC2011, assembly GCF_000701645.1. NCBI lineage: Bacteria > Bacillati > Bacillota > Clostridia > Lachnospirales > Lachnospiraceae > Oribacterium > Oribacterium sp. FC2011. Next base: position 2,770 of record NZ_JNJM01000012.1, on the reverse strand, counting down.
CTTGTTGAGATTGCGAAGATTCAGAGTACCGAAGCATCCAACAAGATTGAAGGTATCTATACTTCCGATGCGAGACTGAAAGCACTTGTAAAAGATAAGACAACACCTAAGACGAGAAACGAGCGAGAGATTGCCGGATACAGGGATGTACTTATTACAATCCATGAGAGTCATGATTACATCTCAATAAGACCGAATATGATCCTTCAGCTTCACAGAGATTTATATAAATTTGAAGGGTATGATATCGGAGGAAAGTATAAAGCAGCGGATAATATCATTGAGGAAGAGGACGAACATGGCAACAAGTTTGTAAGATTCAGACCGATCCCAGCCTGGGAAACGCCCGAGGCAATCGAGAATCTTTGTAATGAATTTGAAAAAGCACTCGGAACCGGGACAATAGATCCACTTCTTCTGATACCTATGTTCATATTGGATTTCTTGTGTATCCATCCATTTAATGACGGCAACGGAAGAATGAGCAGATTGCTTACACTACTGATGCTGTACAGAGCCGGATACATCGTGGGAAAGTATATCAGTATTGAACATCTGATTGAAAAAACTAAAACATCATATTATGAGTGCTTGCAGGAAAGCTCTCTTAACTGGCATGAGGAAGAGAATAATTATGTTCCGTTTGTACAGTATATGCTTGGTGTTATAGTTGCCGCATACAGAGATTTCTCTGACAGAGTAGAGACTTTAGTTACCAATGGCCTTTCAAAGCCGGAGCGTGTGGCTGAACTGATCAAGAACACTTACGGTGAGATCACAAAGTCACAGATTATGGAGAAATGCCCCGACATCAGCCGCATAACTGTTGAGAGGGCACTGTCAGAACTTCTGTCATCGGAAAGCATAATAAAGATTGGCGGCGGCAGATATACAAAATACGTTTGGAACAGAGACAAGGAATAAAGGAGAACAGCAATGACCGGAGAGCTTGGTAATAAAATTGATAGTTTGTGGGAGATTTTCTGGAACGGAGGAATCACCAATCCGCTTGATGTTGTTGAACAGATGACATACCTCATGTTTATAAAGGATCTGGATGATACAGATAACCTCCGTGCAAAGGAAGCTGCCATGCTTGGGCTTTCTTACAAGAGCATATTTGCAGATGAAGTTGAGATCGGAGACCGTAAGATTGATGGTAATCAGCTTAAGTGGTCTTCCTTCCACGACTTCCCGGCACAGAGAATGTATTCAGTTGTTCAGGAATGGGTATTCCCTTTTATAAAGAATCTTCACGGAGACAAGAACTCTGCCTATAGCAAATACATGGATGACGCAAGCTTTAAGGTAAACACTCCTTTGATGCTCTCCAAGATTGTTGACGCTATGGATGAAATATATTCCATGATGGAAGAACTACACCAGACAGACATCCGTGGTGATGTATATGAGTACCTTCTTTCTAAGATTGCTCAGTCCGGCGTTAATGGCCAGTTCAGAACACCGAGACACATCATCCGTATGATGGTAGAGATGATGGATCCGAAGCCTACAGACTTTATCTGCGACCCAGCTTGCGGAACTTCCGGATTCCTTGTTACCATCGGAGACTACTTAAGAGAAAAATACAAGAAGGAAGTACTTCTTGATATACAGAACAGAAATCATTTCATGAACGACATGTTCCATGGATACGATATGGACAGAACCATGCTCCGCATTGGCGCTATGAATATGATGACACATGGAGTAGAAAATCCGTTTATCGAGTATCGTGACAGCTTATCTGATCAGAACCCGGATAAGGATATGTATACCCTTATTTTGGCAAATCCACCATTTAAGGGTAATCTTGTTGCAGATACCGTATCAACAGACCTTCAGAAGGTGTGTAAGACCAAGAAGACAGAGCTTTTGTTCCTGGCATTGTTTGTAAGAATGCTTAAGATTGGCGGAAGATGCGCGTGCATCGTTCCTGACGGAGTGCTCTTTGGATCTTCCAATGCACATAAGGCTATAAGAAAGGAAATCGTAGAAAATCAGTGACTTGAAGCGGTGATTTCCATGCCTTCCGGTGTATTTAAACCTTATGCCGGAGTATCTACCGGAATACTTATCTTTACTAAGACCGGTCATGGTGGAACAGATGATGTGTGGTTCTATGATATGACTGCTGATGGCTTCAGTCTTGATGATAAACGTACTGAAATCAAGGATAACGATATCCCTGATATTATCAGCCGTTTTAAGAATCTTGAGGCTGAAAAAGACAGAAAACGTACGGACAAGTCCTTTATGGTTTCTAAGAAGGAAATTGCTGATAATGATTATGATCTCTCTATCAACAAGTACAAAGAAGTTGAATATGTAGCGGTAGAGTATCCGCCTACATCAGAGATTATGGCAAATATCAGAGAAATCGAGAAGCAGATTAGCCAAGAAATGGATGAGCTTGAGAAGCTTCTGAATGTGTAACTGTAGTGTCCTAAGCGACGAAAATAAATTGAGATTGAACAAAATCGCTGCGCGATGGCCTGCCAGGGCTGTGGCGCAGTTTTACTTTATTGACAATTAAAAAACAGTGGAAGTACTTTTCGTAATTCGGTATTGTTAAGTTACCACACAAAACAACTGAATACGGAAAGCCCCACTGCCTATGAAAACAATAGCATTTAACGGCGTCTTCCGCAATCGGAATTATGATGCCAACGCGCCTCCTGATGGGTAGTTGTCACTGTAAACACTACTTAATCATGGAGGTTTTTATGTACGAAGATATTTTTGCTTCTATCCGTCAGGCTGCTGAAAA
>NZ_JNJM01000011.1:0-147094 GCF_000701645.1 Oribacterium sp. FC2011 | reverse complement strand
GAGAAGTGGTTAGTCTTCATCTGCATGTACATGCTGCTTCTTGAAAAAACATTTACAAGCTTATACCGAAAGATATTTATTACAGGGATTCCCTTTTGCTTTTCGGCATTGCATTTACGGAGTAAGTTACCTACCTTAAAGGTTGAAATAAAATCCGAAACTGAGCAATTAATTTCTTCCTCTGAGTGCTGTCCTTGTGGTAAGATATGCATATGGCGTAAGTCCTTTCTTGGTAAATGTTTTGTGGTAAATTCATTATACCTTATTTGAAAGCGACCTATGCCTTTTTATTTGTCTAAAGTATAGAGTTTTCAAGGTGCATCACACCTTTTGGGTGTGGGAAGTTTGAGTTATTTATATTGATCACCGCATAATCTTTGATCTTAACAAAATCAACACTTTCAGACATTTTCTTATGCTTTGACTTAAATGATGATAATGGTGCAAAGTATTTAAAACCATTTATTTCCAAGACAATACCTATGTATTTCCTGGAGGACTTATCCTCATCAGAAAAAAATATATGTTCCTGAAATGCCGATAAGTATTTAACATATTGGGAATCAACTTCATATAACTTTAAGCTTCTCATATTCCACCTAAACATAAAACAGGGACAAGAAACCTTGTCCCTGCTGTTAACTCGCTCACTTATAAGGCTGTGCATCACCTACTATTAACTCGCTCATTTATAAGGCTGTGCATCACCTACTTAATTAGAGTATACATCAATGATCTTATCTTTCAAGTAGCAAAATCACAAACTCAACTGATTTTACAAAAAATTCACATCAACGTATTCATCATCATTATAGCTTGTTCTTCCGGTGTGGGTTCGCGGTCAGGGAGGGATGCCATCTTCTGCTTTGCTTCAGAAAGAAGTGCTTTCACCTTTTCCACTTCTCTTTCGTCGCAGGCATTTTCTTCAAGCCCTGCTTCCACCTCCTGAAGATCCTGTTCCAGCAAGGCGATGATTGCCTGCATGTCACCTCTGGTAGCAGCTGCTGCAATCTGTCTCCTTCGCTTTTGTTCGTTGACAGCCACAGATTTACTGGTGGATTCCGTTGTGACTTCTCCATCATCGTCGATTTTTATCTTCATGCTTTGGAAGCCTACTTCTCCCTGCTTTTCTTCAAGAGATTCATCTGCTGCCTTTAAATTTTCGAAAAGAGACTGGCGTTTGTCCGAATCCGTGAGACAATCTCTCAGGTATTTTGATGAAATTTCCGCCATACCCTGTTTTACGATGTTAAAGTTCTCATAAAGGTATTTTGAAAGATCATCAACTGTATCAAATGACAGATCTTTGATTGTATCAGATGTCAGATCACCGACCGTGTCGAATGACGGATCTTTGTCCATATAAAATATCGGATCGGATTTCGCATCATCTGCTTTCAGGTTTGCTTTTAGTGCTGTCCTACCCTGTTCTGAAATCTCCAGGGTATCTTTCTGGTTTAGCAATACTTCAACCACTGACTCTCCGGCTCTGTCTCCCATCTCTGTGTCTCGTCTGATTCCGGAGTTCTTTCCTCGTTTTATTATTTTTGGATTTACATTATTGCCGACATATTTTCCATATGTATCATTAATCTCTACTGCCATTTCAAACCTCCTTCATCTAATCTTTACTTCGGAGGTCAAAAACCAGATATAATGCAATTGCAGTGAACACCACTATTCTTGCGGTCAATTACCTGATTTATTGTTTCCGGCCACGACTTAGGAAAATACTTCCGCCAATCCTGCATCCTATATTATTGAGGGAATGACCGTCGTTCCAACTTCGAGCATCTCAATCCACGGTCACTACCTTGCGCACTTGGTATTCATCATAACAGTCAAAATAAACCTATGTCTTTCTCCTTCATTTTTTATCTCAATGTCTATATCTCCCATATATTTTCTTGCACATTTTTGGATGTTAGACATCCCAATCCCATGCGAATGTTTATCCATTTTACTCGTCACAGGAAGTCCGGTATCTTTGTCAAAAGTCACCTTCCCGTCAAATACATTTTCAATCTCAATAAAGTACAGGGTTCCTTTCATATAGGACTTAAGAGAAATTTCTCTTGCACCCTCCACCTTTCGGCAAGCTTCAAAGGCATTGTCCAAGGCATTATCCAGAATGACTGCTATGTCGTAAATGTCTATACGTCCAGAGTTTGGAGCCACAAAACATGCCTCCATGTGCCCGAAACCAGGCGTCACATAATCCGTCTTTATGTGCCCGAGGTCCGGCGCCACATAATCCGTATATTTGAGTCCAGCGTCTGGTGCTACAAAATCTACTTCGAAGGTTATTCCACTCCTCTTCGCTTCCTGCATCCTTTGGTAAATAATGATGTCCGTGATTGGATTTCCGCTCCTTGATGAAAAATCCAGTTTATTAACTGCATTCTCCAACTTATCGAGGTATCCGTCTATCTCCGCCATATCATTTCCGGTGTTCTTAACATACTGCATGATATTGTTAAGGTGATTCCTCATATCATGCTTAAGCCCCCGCAGGTCAGAATATATATTTTCAACATCTTCGATTTCCCTGTGAAGCTGCTCCACCTGCTTTTCAAGGATAGCCTGCTTCCGCCTCTCTTCATTACGTTCAATAAGATATTGAAACAGCATCATGGCGGCAATGATGGAGCCAAGGTGCAATATGCAAATAACTATGATCCATATGAGAACCTCCGGAACCTTGTCATAAATAAGCAGGGATAATCTTTCGTTGATTTTCAGTATCATTACACGCAAAGTCATGGACACCCCAAGACCGGTAATGCAGGGGAGTATCAAAAATACACTCTCCCCGGGGCTTGGCTCATAGCCTTTGTGGATATATTTTCCACTGAGGACTTTGAGATATGTAAACATTAGCCCCACATATATGGCTACGGATGCTAAGCTTTGAGCGAAAAGATAGATATTTAGAAACATATCTGCTTTTTCCATGGTCAGGTTTTCGGATTGGAGAACCATGCTCTCAAACTTATTCCAGGTAGCGTGGGAGATCAGATAATAACCGACACTTCCAATATTTCTGATCAACTCTTTTCCGGCGGTAAAGCTTATGGCGGCAAATATCTGCCTTTTGAAATCCTGCTCAAAGAATATGAACTCAAGTATGCCCAGCAATGCAAAATCCATCAGTGTACGTAGTACAACTGTCTGCGCTTCCAGCACTTTATATATTAAAGCTTCTACGGAAAGGTAAATTAGTATCCAAATAGTAAGCGTTAGTCTCTTGGGGTATTTCGATTTCAGAAACCCGGCTCCGTATAGTCCACTGAAAATCGCATCTGATACATATATCGGCAGTGTCAATGTAATAGTCAAAAGATCAAGCATTTACAATACCTCCGTTCTTGGCGTAGCGAAGGAATGCTTTGACGAAATCCGTATACTTCTTTTCGGCAAGGATAATGCTATCGCCGTTAAGCACCTGTATGCTGTTCACGGAATAGGCAGTCACCTTTTCAAAATTCACAAGATAGCACCTGTGGCACCTAAAGAAAGTATCACCTAATTCATTTTCAAGATCGTACATTCTGGCATAGGTTTCTGCGAAGCCGCCGTCTGTATGGAAAACCACCTTCCTGTCATTGCTTTCGATATACTGAATTTCAGAAAATAGGATTTTTTTCCTATTCTCCCCGTCCTTAATGATCACGTATTTTTTTCTTTGTTCGTCATAAGACTGGGCCTCTTTAAGAGCCCGTTGAAACACTTCTGCAAACTTGCTTTCCTTGATCGGCTTCACAAGATAATGAAAGGCATTTACATCGAAGGCTTCTTCCATATACTCTCTATAGGCTGTCACAAATATGATGATGCTGCGCTTCCCCAGATCTTCATGTTCCCTGCATATACTTTTTACGGAATCTTCCTGCCTCTCACGGATATGCTTCGCGAGCTCTATTCCAGATACATCTCCCATTTCGATATCAAGAAAATAAATATTGAAAAAATCTCCACAGGAAATCAGGTCTTCACTTCCATTAAATAAACTGATTTTCGCATCTGCATATTGTTTCCTTATCAGATCAGCTAATTGTTTTCTGACATTTATGTCGTCATCACATACTGCTATATTCATTTCCGAATTCCTTTCATAATTAAATGAACTATTATTATATATCCATAATATGTTCTACTTTTCATTATAATGTTGTGAGCGACGGGATTTTTGCAGTGAAATATTCAGTTAAAGCACTTTCTTACTAATAAAGAATGCCTTTTTGCTTATGTTTCACACAAACACAGTCTTTTTAAATTTTAGAAATATTTTGTATATCTTTCACGTCCTTTTAATAATTCTGCTTATCACAAGACATATATTAACAACACCAACACAGTATGGCTCTCCGCAACCGGATCGAAATATCATGCACATAATCACTGTGGAACTATGAACCCTGATAAAGCCACACAGGTATCTCTGGATGAAGCTAAAAGTAAGGGAATGACCGCATGCAAAAAATGTTTTAAATAATCTAGTTATACGATTTCAAAAAAAAGATCTTACCCCGGCAAAGTTTATGATTGAAGGGAATCGGTACAATCCGGTTCCCTTTTTTTATAAATCAGAGCAAGTTTAAGTAACTTTCTTCAGTTAATTTATATTCTCAATATATTCATTACCATAGCTGTCATAATATCTTTTTCATCAGGATTGGACTCAGCAATCATAAGGGTTATAGCTACAAGTGTTCCATCACTTATTATCTTCTGTCCATCCCTAAAGAGCGCGTTGTTTCTGCTCAAAAACTCCAAGAACAAGGAAGCTGCAATCCTCTTACAGCCATCCTCAAAAGGATGATCTTTTATCATGAAATAAAGGAGATTGGCCGCCTTTTCCTCTAATGAGGGATATACTTCTCCTCCAAACACATCCTGGTAGACTGCTGCTAGAATACCTTCCACCTTACCAACTTCTTTCTCTACACCAAATACGTCTGATTTGAAAGTATCCTCCATATGATTGACTATCTCCCTACAATCACTATAGGTGATTCTGTATATCGGGCTTGAGCCTTCAGGCTTCTCAAGAGACTGGTGATCATATTGATCCAAAAGCATAAGCGCCTGTGTGTATAGATTTACAGCTTTGAGTACGTCCTGTTGTTCAATATCAAGTGTCCCTGCTATCATCTTTGTCTGTATTTCTACGGTTTTCTGAAGCGCCTGTAGCCTGCGTTCATTGATTGCATAGCCATTTAAAGTATAATGTTTAAGTACCGAACTAGCCCATCGTCTGAAAGCTATACCTCTTTTTGAATTAACTCGATATCCAACAGAAAGTATCATATCGAGATTGTAAATCTTAGGTTTTCTTCCTCCGGAACTTTTATCGGAAAAACCGATAGAAGTCTCATCCAGTTCACCAATATCGATTATATTATTTATATGCTCACTAAGAGTGGCTTGCTTAACACCAAATAATTCACCCATTTGTTTTTGTGTCAGCCAAACCGTTTCTAGTTCTGGACTAATCTGTACCTCAATCTCTGTATCCCCATCTGTAAATAAAACAATTTCATTCTTTGCCATTAACTTCCCCTCTATCCTTCATCATTTTTTCATATTCAAGCTGATAGGCTATCAGTCTCGGAATATACTCTGGAGGAGTTCTACGTCCCGCTTCCCAATCCTCTAATGTTCGAACCGGAATACCTGTATGAATCGAAAACTCTTTCCTTGTTTCTCCCGTACTCTCTCTTAATTGCTTAATTCTCTCTGCTATATCCATAATTGCACCTCCACGCAATGCGATAAACGAATTATATCATACCTTCTTACCGCTCGCAATGCGTGATTTTTATACAAAGAAAAACCCCGGAAACACAAGGTTTCCGGGGTTTGTGAATTCTTTTCGATTCTTCGAAGATTATCTCTTTGAGAACTGTGGGTATGGAGAAAAGCTTGAAATGCTTATCCCAGGTCCACACTTTTACATTATTCTGCACTGCAATATATGAGATCAAGGCATCTTGATAAGGCACCGTCAATCCGTTTGTCTTTAGTTTGTAAAGATAACGTCCAAATCCATCCCACTGGTCATCCTTAATAGACACAATATCAAACGCATTCAGTAGTTTTGAAAGTCTATCTAAATTTTCTTGCGAAACAGCTCCATGAAGTATTTCTGAACGCACCACGCCACATATTACAACATCTCCAGTGGCAAACACTTCCTTCATCTCTTCTGTCGGATGCTTCCAAAAATCAATGATTATATTCGAATCTACCAGTATCATCAGATCATGCTCTCCATTCTCAACCTATTAACCGAATCTTCATCAATCTCAACTTTCCCAGCAGATTCGATGAATTCTTCCATCATCTTTAGATCCTTCATTTTGCCTTTAAGATCCGGATTTCCATCTTTGGCATAGGTTGAATTAAGGAATAGAGCATATCTATATATATTTTCAACAGATGATTCAGGCATTGTCTTAATCATATCTATTGTTTTTTCAAGCGTTGACATAGTGGCACCTCCTTGTATCTTCTTATTTCATAGTAACACACATATATAATTAGTACTATCCAAAAATTTAACCCTTAATTAACCCCTATAAATTTCCATTGATTCGTTTCTTGATGATTTGTCTTTATCCTTAAAGGATAAAATAATATTTCACTTGCAGATAGTAATTGGGGTATGCATTTGCGGATGCATACTTGAAGGGAGTCGGATTAGTCCGGCTCCCTTCCCTTTTTAGCATTTATAACTTCTTGTCAAAATTAAAACCAACCATATCATTCTTCAAGCCTTTTTGCTGGCGGATCTTAGCTCCATATTCATTTGGAGACGTTACCTTTGAACGACTGTCATCATACTTACCTATAGACCAGCAGCTAATGCCTCCGTCCTTATCTATGGCCCATCTCATAGCAACAACACTACCGCCACCACTCTCTATTCTTTGACGCCTTTGTGCATCCAACGCCTGCATATTTGCAATTTCTTTTTCATATTCCTCTTCAAGCTCCGGATCATTTGCCATCTTCTGTAAGAACTCCGGAGAGATTGCCACATTGGTTGTTTTGTTGGAACCATATCTCATTCCAGGCTGAAAATTCGCCGCGGCAAAAGTGTAGCCATCATATTTTTTACTGAGATATTTCAATTCATCCGCCGCTGTTTTTCTCGTGTTGTTAGTACTATTTTCATTCTCAACAGATGATATCTGACCTGCTGACTTTCCGGATTCATTTACAACTTTCGAATTACTTGTTCGATTTGTATTCTTTTGATTTGTATATGCTCCTGCGTAGTTACCATATACACCATTTATATCCATTGCCATATTTCTGCCCTCCTTTGCAGTGAACAACGCCCCCTTGAAAGCATGTTTGTTTCAAACCGGACATTTGGAAAATTCGAATCTATCAATCTTTAATCCTGACATCCATTTCATATGATTATGATTTGATAGTTATATCTCTCTACTTTTTTCTTCGAACATCAGGGCCATATATTAACCCCAATGAAGTGAACGGTAGATTTTCTGATGTAAATGGTAAAGGCTACCACGAAATAATTTTCATCATTTCATGATAGCCTATATTCCGCATGATCATTCGATTTTCTGTTATTTACAGAAGTTCGCTTTAACCAAGGAAACGTTATTTATCATTCCGGTATCATCAACATGGCTGTAAAAATCACAGTGTCCTCTTTCTGCTCCAGCTGAATGGTTCCGTAATATTTTTCTGTGATCCGTTTTATATTCTTAAGTCCGTATCCATGGCTTTCTATATCATCCTTTGAGGTTTCAGGCAGCCCCGTATCCGTATTCAAGGACAATTCTCCTGAAAAGGTATTCTTTACTTGTATCAGGTAAGCATTGTTGTTCTTTAGGGATCTTACTTCTATCGTAGAACCGGAGCATTCTTTTGATGCTCTGACAGCATTTGCCAAAGCATTGTTGAGTATTACAGCTATATCTATAGCTTCAACCTTGCCAGTTGTGGGATAACGGAACTCGTCAATGAACTCAATACCGGCTTCCTCAGCTTCGCGTCTCTTTTCAGATATAACAATGTCCGTGACAGGATTGCCCGTCCTGGCATTTATATCCGTAGCCGGAAAGTCATCATGCCATTCATTAAGATATGTTACGGCCGAAGCATTATCACCTTTTTCCAAAAGATTCCCCAAAACCATGATGTGATCATTTATATCGTGCTTTATTCCGCGAATTTCAGCATACAGCTTTTCAATCGAATGCACATGAACCGACAGTTCTTCCACCTGTTTTGATACAAGTGCGTTCTGCAGTTGATCGTCCCGTGACTGCTTTATCTTTTGATATGAGTAAATAACTGAGATAGTTGCCAGAAACGCAATAAATCCGAATAGCCCACGCAGTCCGTCATATATAGGGTATCTGTCGGATACATGTTCTTTAACAGTATTAAAATATGCATCAGATAAAAATGAGGAGATCCAATATCCTGCAATTATTGCAACGTAGGGTGTCACAAACAGAATGAACTCACGCCATGACATTTGTTCATTTTTTCTGTAATAGACTTTTTCAGATATTATGATTTCAAGATACCTGAGTGCATTCTGAATAATGTACAACAAAGATACTGCAATATAATAAAGTATGAACTGTTGCATGCCATCTCTTATTTTGGGATTCATAAACGTTATCTTGCTAATGCCTTTCCACGGTAGCAACGACATTTCACTGGATATCCAAAGGAACATATATATGGTCAAAGCCAGAAAGCATTTCTGCGTGATATTTTTCTTTTCAACAAGAATAGATATTGTTAAAACAGTTATCATCCCCAAAGGATATGCCGTAAGACCTGACATGGGATATGGGATTAAATATATGATTAACATGATTATGAAGTAGGCTATACCTATGATCACAGCCCCTGATTTCTTCCTCATGTATGGAATATAAAAACGCATCACAAGCAATGCACTTATAAATAGATTAGTGGTAACTACCGCAGTATCCCCCATTGCTCTCATCATGTCTAACGCCATGAATTGCTTCTCCTTAACGTATATACGCTTTTTGTGGAACATTTCAGCCGGTGGACCACTAACTCCGTCCCCTTGGACCACTGGCTGAAATGTTACTATTTGTCGATATTTCCGACATGTAATTCATATTATCTCATTTATTTAGTCCCGATTTTAATTTATCATGACGCAATATAGTAGTTCCCGATTCTATTTTATTATTTAACTTCCGCATAGGTAGTTTAACAACATCTGCAATACTCCATATAGGCTCTGATAAATCCTTCATACTCCCTTCTTGCAATAGGAACATTATCTCCTCTGCACGTTATCAGTGTTGTCCTGTCATATCGCTCCACATACTTCATGTTTACAAGATATGATCTGTGTATACGATAGAAGTAACTTCCTACAAGGCTTTCAAGTGCCGATAACTGTCCATAGTATTCTATGTTTTCATCCTTCATATGAAGTATTGTTTTCCGGTCATACACCTCTGCATATACGAGCCTTGACAGATTTATGCGGATATGCGAGGTCCCTGACTGAATTTCAATATACTTGTCATGATTCCCCGACAAATCCCCGCATCGTTCCAGTTCTTTCATGGCATCATCAAGTACTTCACTAAGCTTTTCATCTGCAAAAGGTTTCACAAGAAAATGAAATGGATGCAGATCAAATGAACTAAACACCTGACTTTCTTCACCGGTTACAAAGATCAGTATCTTTCTCCAATCTCTGTCTCTCAATGTCTTTGCCACATCCATTCCGCTCATCTCAGGCATCCAGATATCAAGTAATAGAATATCCGGGAGTTTATCGGCAGCCAATAGCTCTTCTCCGGAAGTGAATGTAATAATCTCTGCCTCCGGACAGATTTTTGCAACTTTCTCAGCAAGTATGTCACATATTCTTTTTTCATCATCACAAATAGCAATTCTCATGTCTGTCTCCGATCAACTCCGGCCGGCACAGATCAGACATCCACCGGATATCTTACGCCCTCCCGAAAGCATACTATTTATATATTATCTACTATAAACCGATATAGTCATCTGCCAATGTAGTAAATGGTTGATTTTCTGCAGTGAACGGTAAGTTCATTAATTTTCCCAAATAAAAAACCCCGGAAACACATCGGTTTCCGGGGTTTTTGAATTCTTTTCGATTCTTCGAAGATTATCTCTTTGAGAACTGAGGAGCACGACGTGCAGACTTGAGTCCGTACTTCTTTCTCTCTTTCATTCTCGGATCTCTTGTAAGAAGTCCTGCCTTCTTGAGAACTGGTCTGTACTCAGCATCCATCTCGCAAAGTGCTCTTGAGATACCGTGACGGATAGCACCAGCCTGACCTGTAGTACCACCACCACATACATTAACAAGGATGTCAAGCTTGCCAACGTTCTGTGTAAGAACGAGTGGCTGGTTAACGATAAGCTTCAGTGTATCAAGACCGAAGTACTCGTCAAGGCTTCTCTTGTTGATTGTGATCTTTCCTGTACCAGGCATGATATAAACTCTTGCAACAGAAGACTTTCTTCTACCTGTTCCGTAATTTCTGTTTGTTGCCATCTTGATATCCTCCCTTAGAATGTAAGCTCAACAGGCTTCTGTGCCTGGTGCTTGTGATCTGCGCCAGCGTATACGAAAAGCTTCTTATACATCTGTCTGCCTAATGGTCCGTGAGGGAGCATACCCTTAACTGCATACTCGATAACCTTCTCAGGCTTCTTAGCCTTGAGATCACGAAGAGATGTCTCACGCATTGAACCAACATACTTTGAATGTGTGCGATAAATCTTCTGCTCAAGCTTCTTACCTGTTACGGTGATCTTGTCAGCATTAACGATGATTACGTAATCTCCGCAATCAAGGAACGGTGTGTAGATTGGCTTGTTCTTTCCGCGAAGAACCTTAGCAACCTCTGATGCAAGACGTCCAAGTGTCTTACCCTCTGCGTCTACTACATACCACTTTCTGTCCTGTGCAATAGTAGAAGCTGTAGCTACGTATGAATTCATAACAACCTCCTGTTATAAGGCTACTTACTCTGGTCTCTGTCCAAAACAGAACTTCTGTCGGCCGCCGCATCGGGTTAAATGCGAGGTTTCTTCTTAATTTAAGAAGGCCTTCTTTCGGCGCAAGTGGTCCACTCTGAGACTGATTTCAGTATTTAATGTAGCCCGGGCCGATGCTTTCGACCCTGCTGTGAATAGTTAACTGCTCATCTTCGGGCGCAATACGCCTGTAAACAAACAGCAATACGTATTATATTTGCAATCTTTCGGACTGTCAATATAGTTGACAGCTTTTTGAATTATAAAATTAATATAAAACTGATTTTTAGTCCTTTTCCATAATTTCTATGATTTCTGCCAATGTCTCCGGCTCTTCATCAAGCAATTCCCTGACATCATCAAGGTCGCTCATGTCTTTGATTCCGAAAACCTTGCAGCCTGCGTCATATCCTGCATGGATGCCATTGGGAGCATCTTCCACTACTATGCACTCCTCCGGCTTAAGTCCGATTCTTTCGGCGCACTGAAGGTAGATGTCCGGTGCAGGTTTTCCGTGGGTTATCATTTCCCCGGAACAGATGTAGTCGAACTTTTCGGTGTAGCCGGTTTTATCAAGATAATGCATAACCACCGGCTTCAATGAAGATGAGCCCAATGCTATCCTGTAGCCCTTCTGGATTAGCCAGTCAAAAAGCTCGTCCAGCCCGGGCTTCTTAGGGATATCGTTATCGATAAAATACTGGTCGATGTACTTCTTTCTGTAGCCTCTTTCCTCCCAGTAGTCAAAGTCGGGATTAACTTCATTGAACATCTTTCCGATGTTTTCCATGGAGGCTCCGCGCATCTTGTTGATCATCTCGTCGGTCATTGTGTAGCCTCGCTCCTTTGATGCTACCTTCCAGAAATGGTGATATACCTTTTCCGTGTCGAACATGGTGCCATCCATGTCGAATATAAAGCCTTTTATTCCGTCATATTTCATAGCTTTCCCCTTTTCAAACAAATGTCAGCCTTTTTCAGCTTTTAGCTTCGTTAAAGGCTGACAATACATCACTAAATATATCTATATGAATTACACTTGTTAAGCTAAATGTTTTCTGAATCACTCATTTTAGGTATAAAGACTACACACATAGTTCTCATTAGAACGACAGTGAATGCAATTTATAAATCTCTACATCAATACTTGAGTTCTACCAGACACAATCCCTTGGCCGGCACCGTCGGGCCCGCCTTGGTTCTGTCTTTGGCTTCGAGAATGTTCATGATGTCCTCAGGTTCTCTCTTGCCGTTTCCCACTTGTAGCAGAGTGCCAACGATTATTCGTATCATATGATAGAGAAAACCGTTTCCTCTTATCCTAAAGGTGATAAGACTCGCATCTTCTTCCCGGACTTTTCTCGATGCATTAGACGAATTTACAGCTTCCTGAACACTTCCCGATGCATTGGCTGAGTTCTTGTCTTCATACGCCCCGCCTGGTGCATTGACTGAATTTATGTCTTCATGAACCTCGCTTGGCATATTGACTGAATTCGTATCTTCCAAGCTTTTTCTTCCCCTATCAGAAAAGATTTCAATGCTGTAAATCTCTCTTACCGCATCTCCTCCATGCTCAAAGACCTGGCTGTCGGGATTCACGAAGCTTGTGAAGTCATGGACTCCGCAGAGGTACTCCGCAGCCTGCCGCATTTTTTCGATGTTTAAGGCATAAGTAAAATTATAGGCATAGAGCCTTCCCATAGGCGAAGGGATCGGAGAGTTGTCCACTTTGTATTCATAAACCTTTTCATGGGGTTCAAATCTTGGGTTAAAGTCCAAAGGCACTTCCTCGGCTTTAACCACTCTTATATCTTCCGGCAGGAAACTGTTTATAGCTGAGGGGAAGTTCTCTGTCGGGATGGTGGAGTCTGTGTCAAATACGGCAACATTACCCATAGCATGCACTCCGCTGTCTGTGCGGCTTGCGCCTATAAGCTGAATGCTGTCGTCCTTCAGTGAATCTCCATCCCCTTGGGAGTGCTTATCGGAGGCGAGAGAAGTGTCTGTGCCTGAACTCCGCTTCAGCAAATTACCAATCCCCAAAGTGAGCATCCCCTGAATTGTTGGCTTGTCACCTTCCGGCTTTTCCTTCGTAGGATTCTGGATCTGCCAGCCTTTGTAGCCCGTCCCGTCATATGAAATTGTTAATTTGATACGTCGTTTCATAGGTTTTTTCATACAAGCGGAACAAATCTCGACCCAACTGCTCCCGCAAAATACAAAAACATCAGGAAATATGCGATTCCGTCTCTTGCTTCATATTTCAAAGGTTTCATCTTGGTTCTGCCCTCGCCGCCGCGGTAGCATCTGGCTTCCATGGCCATGGCGAGATCATTGGCCCTTCTGAAGGCGCCGATGAAAAGCGGTACCAGAATGGGAACCATGGCTTTTGCACGCTGGATGATGTTTCCGGATTCAAAATCCGCGCCTCTTGCCTGCTGGGCTTTCATGATCTTATCGGTTTCTTCTATAAGAATAGGTATAAATCTGAGTGCAATGGACATCATCATTGAAATCTCATGCACCGGCACTCCGATTTTCTTGAAGGCTCTCAGTCCTTTCTCCATTCCGTCTGTCAGCTGGTTCGGGGTTGTTGTAAGAGTCATAAGTGATGAACCCATAACAAGAAGAATCAGTCTAATTCCCATTTTAAGGGCGATGGTTAGACCTTCCTTTGATATCTTCAGTATTCCAAGTTGGAAGATCGGTTCACCCGGTGTCAAAAACAGGTTGAAGCTCACCGAAATCAGAAGCAGGATCAGGATGTTCTTGAGTCCCTTTGTCATAAACTTTAAGGGAACATTGCTCAGCTTAATGAGAATGCCCAGAACAACAGCTGCCACCCCATACATCGTCCAGCTGTCCACCACAAATAGTGCAACCAGGAAAACCAGCGTTCCCAGCAGCTTTACGCGGGGATCCAGTCTGTGGATTATAGAGTCAACAGGATAGTACTGTCCTAAAGTTATTTCTCTAATCATCAGTTTGCCTCCTTTCCGGAAGCATCGTTTTTATTCGATTTAACTGATTTATTATATCGTTTCCACAAATCAATGATACAGTCCGCCATTTCCGACACTGTATCCGGGCGATCTTCAAAGCGAATGCCTACGTCCTTTAAGTCATGAATAAGATATGTCATCTGCGGAGCGCCCAGGCCCATGCTTTCCAGTTCCTGATATCTCTTAAATATTTCTTCCGGCGTTCCTGTCATCTTAAGCACACCGTGATCAAGAACGATAACCTGGTCTGTGTATCTCGCCACATCGTCCATTGAGTGGGATACCAGAATTATGGTCATGCCAACCTTATCGTGAAGCTCCCTGATCTGCTTGAAAAGATCGTCTCTTCCGGCAGGATCAAGTCCCGCTGTGGGCTCATCCAGTATCAGCACTTCCGGATGCATGGCCAGAACTCCCGCTATGGCAACTCTTCTCTTCTGTCCGCCACTTAGTTCAAATGGTGATTTTTTCCAGAATTTACTGTCGAGGCCGACCATCTTGAGGGCTTCTTCCGCTCTCTTTCTGGCTTCATCCTCGCTGAGTCCCTGGTTTTTCGGTCCGAACATAACATCTGTTATTACATCAACCTCAAAAAGCTGATACTCGGGGTACTGGAAAACCAGACCTATCTTGAACCTAAGCTGCTTCATATTGAAGTTGGTGTCATAGATGTTGATAAATCCTGTACCCTGGCCTGATTCAATCGAGTCATTGGGGGCGGTTCCCTTTAGGGTGTCAGCATTAGCCCCATCCTTCTCATCTTCATAACCGGAGTTTTCGTGGTTGTTTTTCACATTGGAATTAGACCCAGAGCCTTTATATACGTTTTTAGAATTTTTTCCGGTTTTGATCAGATCAGCATTGTCCCTGAAGTTTACCTCTATCACGCCCTCTGTGGCTTTCAAAAGCCCGTTGAGGTGCTGTGTTAATGTCGACTTGCCGGAACCTGTGTGGCCGATAAATCCAACTATTGATCCCCTCTGAACGTCAAATGACACGTCCTTCAGGGCATAGCTCTCCATGGCAGTTCCCTTCTGGTACACATGATCCAGGTGACGGACTCTGATCACCGGGTCTGTTATATCAATATGAAGCGGCTTACGTTTTACGAAATTTGGCTCAAAATCCACCTGCTTGGGGAGGCATTTCTGTAAGCATTCAACCAGCTCTTCTCTGGTGAGGATCGAATCCGGCACCGGCATTCCTGCCTTCTGCAATTTCCAGGCAAGCTCGGTGACCTCAGGCACGTCCATGCGGATTGCCTTGAGCTCTTCAACGTTTTTAAACACTTCTTTCGGAGTGCCATCCATTACGATTTTGCCCTGATCCATGACGATGATTCTGTCGGCGTCCACCGTCTCTTCCATATAGTGGGTTATAAGTATGATGGTTACTCCCTGGGTTTTATTGAGTTCCTTGATGGTTCTGATGACTTCCGCGCGTCCCGTGGGGTCAAGCATGGCTGTGGGCTCATCAAGAACTATGGTTTTCGGAATCATTGCCATGGTGCCGGCAATTGCCACTCTTTGCTTTTGACCGCCGCTGAGTCTGTTGGGTGATTTCATTCGATACGCAGTCATTCCCACCGCTTCGAGAGCAGTATTTACTCTGTTCCAGATTTCCTCTGTGGGAATTCCTATATTTTCAGGCCCGAATCCAACATCCTCTTCAACCACTGATGCAATTATCTGGTTGTCAGGATTCTGGAAAACCATTCCGGTTTCTTTTCTTATGTCCCAAAGATCCTGTTCGTTTCTGGTGTCTTTTGAGCTGACCAGAACAGTCCCCTCAGACGGCAGATTAAGTCCATTGATGAGTTTTGCCAATGTTGACTTGCCTGAACCGTTATGGCCGAGAACACACACAAAATCACCCGCCTCGATGGAGACATTAACTCCGTCCAGGGCTCTGGTGCTTTCCACAACCTTGTCATTTTCGTCGGTTCGTATGTAGTTATAAACAAGATTAAGCGCTTCGATAATCTTCAATTTATTCACCTAAATTTGTCGACTGAAATCAGTCAACCATTTCTAAAATTATAGTTTTCAGCGAGTTTAGTATATTAAAAATAGGAATAAAATACAATGGCAGACCGTAAATGGCCTGCCATTAATACATCAGTTGATTTAAGTTAATCATTCTGGTTTTTAGTGAATCCAATGTCCGTCATCGGCTAACTGATAGCTTCCAAGTACGGTTGTGCCTCTTGCCATCTGGCCGTAGTCATTGTCCGAAGCATTTTTCTGAGGGTAGAAATAGTAGTACTGGTCGTTCTCGTATCCATCCTTTATCATTACCCAACCGGTTACCATCTTACCTTCTGCATCAAAGAAATAACTCTTTTCGCCTATGGTTACAAGATTGTTTCTGTACATCAGTCCATAATTCTCTCCTGTCTGAGGATTGAAGTAGTACCAGTTATTATTTATCTTTACCCAGCCGGTCTTCATGTCCCCGTTTTTAGAGAGATAATAGGTTCTGTAATCATCTTTATTGTAGAAGCCGGTAACCATCCTGCCTTCCGAATCAAACCGGTAGTAGGCATTCTTCCAGATAAGCCAGTCGTTGGCAACAAGTGTTCCCTGAGAGGTTTTGAAATACCAGTAATTTCCGTCTTTATACCAGCTTCCCGTTGTATATGTGCTGCCTGTTGCAGAATTGTATGAAGTACCACCGTTATTGATAGCTTCTACGCTGTGTCCGGGTAATGTTGTCGTCTGGCCTGTTGATGAATCATATACAGTAAATACAGTACCGGAATTGTTATAATCATAAGCACCATTTTGTGCAGATGTCGAAAGATTACCAATTGATGTGCTGTATCCTGCCACTCCGGTATTTGCGTAATTATAATTAGATCCGGCACTGGAATTTATTATGTAAGTAGAATCCGGATACTGACCTGTTCCGTCTGATACCTGATCCTGGAAAATGTTAATGAAATCCGATACTACTTTGTCAGATTCCTTTCCGCTGCCTTGCTGCACATTAGTATATGGAACTGTAGATACTTCAAAATAATATGCAGTAGCCTTAGTCATATACGGATAAAGATTGATACTGGTCTGATCTGTTATTATTGAAGCTATCTTCGTACTATCCCTGTACAGACTTACTTTATAATAACCCGAGGAAACAGATGGCGGTGTCCAGCTTGCTTTCCCCAATACATAGGAGCTCCATACCGGTGAAGTCGGAGCATCAAAGGTTCCCTTGATTCCGTTAAGAGAGAATATAACTCTGAGACCATAGTTTCCTTCCAGTCTTGCTGAAACAAAGGATCCACCATTGATATGTACGTTTGAACTATCATACATACCACTAAAGTAATAGTAAGTGTAATTATCGTTTGTACGTTCTTTTTCGTTGGCAGTAAGATATATCTCAACATAAGGAGTCATGGAAACGCCATAGCTGCTGTCTCCGTACCATGAAACACTTTCTATATCATACTCACCATTCTCAGGTACTGAAAAATCACTTTCTGAGATTGATGGCAAACCTGCAGAAGAATTCTCATATTCGTAATGTCTGAGATAGTCCTCTACTTTTATTCTCACATTCGAAATTCTCTCATTACGATCCTTTGCAGATATCAAAAAAGCATAATTCATGATAAATATGGCTGCGATCAAGACCGCACATAAACTCTTCTTTACCATACTTTTATATTTCATACCCACTCCACTTAAATAGTAATTAACATTTTCTTTTCACACAATTACCTATACTAAGTATATCATCTAAATAAAGTCTAACTTATTACGTTTATTTAACAAAAAAAGGAACCGCCTTGTGGCGATTCCTTTTGGATTAATCAATCAGATTATACGAGCTCAAGGAGAACTTCCATAGCTGCGTCACCCTTTCTGAGACCAACCTTAACGATACGAGTATAACCACCGTTACGTGTAGCATACTTTGCACCGTACTCATCGAAAAGCTTTGCAG
This sequence comes from Oribacterium sp. FC2011, assembly GCF_000701645.1. Taxonomy (NCBI): domain Bacteria; kingdom Bacillati; phylum Bacillota; class Clostridia; order Lachnospirales; family Lachnospiraceae; genus Oribacterium; species Oribacterium sp. FC2011. Next base: position 129,080 of record NZ_JNJM01000011.1, on the reverse strand, counting down.
CAAGATCAACCTTCTTTGTGTTCTTCTTCTGTCCAGCCTTCTCCTTTGGAACCTCAGTTACAGGGTAAAGATAAGCAAGCATCTGACGACGAGCAGCAAGTCTTGAAGCCTTATCCTTCTTGATTGTCTTCTCTACTTCGTCATAAACTGTAACCTTCTTACCGTCTACAACTTCCTTAACGCGCTTTCCGTCAGCATCCTTACGAGCTACCTTAGCCTTAACAGTAACTTCCTCGAAGTTGTCCTTCTCCTTTACTGCAAGAGCGATAAGCTTCTCTGCCTGCTTACGTACTTCCTTGGCACGTGCCTCAGTTGTGAAAATTCTTCCATTATAGATAAGAGATGTTGTAAGAGCACGAAGCATAGCCTGTCTCTGTCTTGACTCTCTACCTAACTTTCTATATTTTGCCATTTTTAATTTCCTCCACCGTGCTTTTTAGTCTTACCGGTAAATTCATCTTAGCATCTGTGGCCTTTCACAGAATTCATACAATAAGAGAAGATCACTCTTCTCTTATTGTAAGACTAAGATTTAATTCCTTAAGTTTTTGCAATACTTCCTCAAGAGACTTACGACCAAGGTTTCTAACCTTCATCATATCCTCAGGAGTTTTTGAACAAAGCTCCTGAACAGTATTGATTCCTGCTCTCTTAAGGCAGTTATAGGAACGAACCGAAAGCTCAAGTTCGTCAATATTCATCTCGAGCACTTTTTCCTTCTCATCATCAGGCTTCTCAACCATAACCTCAGCTGTCTGAGCATCCTGAGAAAGCTCTACGAAAAATGATAAATGCCCTGAAAGGAACTTAGCTGCATCAGATACAGCATCGTCCGGACTCATTGTTCCGTTAGTAAATACGTCAAGTGTAAGCTTGTCGTAATCGGTCATGTTGCCGACACGAGTATTGTTGATTGACATATTTACACGCTCAACCGGTGTATAGATAGCATCAACATCGATCACTCCTGTAGGAAGATCATTTGTCTTTGTTCTATCTGCACCAACATAGCCTCTGCCCGAAGTAACAGTTATTTCCATCTCAAAATTTGCAGTACCATCTGTGGTTGCAATCTTCTGATCCGGATTGAGAATCTCGATATCTTCAGCAAGCTTGATGTCAGATGCAGTAACTACACCTTCACCATCAAAGTTAAGATATAAGATCTTCGGGTCATCGGAGGACGATGTGTTCTTAATTTCAAGACTCTTAAGGTTCATGATAACCTCAGTCAGGGTATCCTTGACACCGGGGATAGTATCACTTTCCTTATCGGCACCAATGATTTTAACCTGAGATACCGCAGTACCAGGTAATGCTGAAAGCATAATTCGTTTCAAAGCATTGCCCAGAGTTGTTCCGTAACCTCTTTCCAAAGGTTCGCAAACAAATCTGCCGTACTTCTTATCATCTGAAATCTCAACAATCTCAATGTTTGGTTTCTCAAAATCGAACATGCAATGCCTCCTTTATTGCAGGCTAATTATTTTGAATACAACTCGACGATAAGCATCTCGTTTACAGGAACATCGATTTCCTCTCTTGAAGGAAGCTGCTTAACAGTAGCCTTAAGATTTTCCTGATCTGCATCAAGCCAAGCCGGTACTAAACGACCGTTTGTAACCTCAAGGATGTCCTTGAATCTCTGAAGAGACTTCTTGTTCTCCTTAACAGCTACAACATCGCCTGCTGATACAAGGTATGAAGGTATATTTACAACCTTGCCATTAACAGTGATAAGTCTGTGTCCAACAACCTGACGTGCCTCACGACGAGTACGTGCAAGACCCATTCTGAAGATTACGTTATCAAGACGAGACTCAAGGAGAACCATAAGGTTTGTACCTGTCTGTCCCTTCATCTTGTTTGCCTTAGCATAGTAATTTCTGAAAGGCTTCTCAAGAACGCCATAGATGAACTTAGCCTTCTGCTTCTCACGGAGCTGAGTGCCATACTCTGACATCTTACGACGAGCATTTCTAAGCTGTCTGTTAGACTTCTTATCAATTCCTAAAAATACAGGGTCAAGTCCAAGTGACCTGCATCTTTTAAGTACGGGAGTTTTATCAACTGCCATAATTCTTTCTCCTTATTAATATCATGATAAATTACGTGATACGTCCTTTACATCCGTAGACTTCTTCGGACAGATCTGCCGCTATTTTATACATACTGCGGCCTATGTCTTTTAAGTTTTGCCTTAAGATAATCCAAAAAAAGATTATACTCTTCTGCGCTTTGGTGGACGGCATCCGTTGTGTGGAACCGGTGTTACATCCTTGATAGATGTTACCTCAAGACCATTAGCCTGAAGTGCACGAATAGCTGCCTCACGTCCTGATCCTGGTCCCTTTACGCTAACATCCACATACTTTAAGCCGTGTACTAAAGCTGCCTTAACAGCAGTTTCAGCAGCCATCTGAGCTGCATATGGAGTAGATTTTCTTGAACCTTTGAATCCAAGACCACCGGCACTTGCCCATGAAAGAGCGTTACCTTCTGCATCTGTCAGTGTAACGATAGTGTTGTTGAAAGATGCCTGAATATGTGCCTGTCCGCGTTCAACGTTTTTCTTTACGCGCTTCTTTGTTACTCTCTTACCTGAAGCCATATTAAAACTAACCTACTTTCCTTTACTAGTCTTCCTGTATTTAAAACATGAAGATCACAATAGTTACTTCTGATTTTCATCAGATTTGGATCATTTATGATCCGGACTTGCTTTTACCTACAAGCTGAAGTTAAATTACTTCTTCTTGTTAGCTACAGTCTTACGTGGTCCCTTACGTGTTCTGGCATTGGTCTTTGTCTTCTGACCTCTAACCGGAAGTCCCTTTCTGTGACGGATTCCGCGGAAGCAGCCAATCTCCTGAAGTCTCTTGATGTCAAGAGCAACTGCTCTTCTGAGATCACCTTCCACTGTCTGGTTCTCTGCAATATAGTTTGCGAGTACCTTTACTTCATCGTCAGTGAGATCCTTAACACGTGTGTCAGGGTTAACGCCTGTTGCCTTGAGAATCTTATCAGCTGAAGACTGTCCGATACCATAAATATATGTCAGACCAATCTCGATACGCTTCTCTCTAGGTAAATCGACACCTGCAATACGAGCCATTTTTGTTTCCTCCTGTTAAAATTAACCTTGTCTCTGCTTGTGCTTAGGGTTTTCGCAGATAATTCTGATAGAGCCTTTACGCTTAATGACTTTGCATTTCTCGCAGATAGGCTTTACTGATGATCTTACCTTCATAGTAATTCCCCTTTCTAATAACGAATTCGAACAAAGTTGCCGTATTATTCTAACAAAAGCCTCTTTAATTGTAAAGTGCTTTTTAAATTTAATTGTAAGAATTACTTATACAGCTTTATTTGTCTCTCCAGATGATCCTGCCCTTTGAAAGGTCATACGGTGATAACTCTATGGTTACCTTGTCACCCGGAAGAATTCTAATGTAATTCATACGAAGCTTTCCGGAAATATGTGCAAGTACCTGATGACCATTCTCAAGTTCAACCTGGAACATTGCATTCGGAAGTTTTTCAATTACTTTACCAGTAATCTCAATTACATCTGATTTTGACATTCAGTTCTCCTCTTCATTATTTAATAATTTCTTCTTATCAATTAACCAGACTTAGGATCTCAGGTCCATTCTCTGTAATAAGAATCGTATTTTCATAGTGGCATGAAAGGCTTCCGTCATCCGGAATAACCGACCAGCCATTCGGGCCTGTATGAACTTCCGGTGAACCCAGTGTGATCATGGGCTCTACTGCAAGTACCATACCTGCACATAACTTTGGTCCTTTTCTATGGAGATCATAGTTGGGAACCTCGGGATCCATATGTATCTCACTTCCGATGCCATGTCCGCAATAATCTGTAATGACTCCACACCCCTGTGATTCAACATAATTACCGATGGTGGAACAGATATCATTTAAATGATTTCCTTCCACCGCCTGCTCTGCACCCTTCCAGAATGCATCGTAGCAGACCTTCATAATTTTCTTCGCATCGTCGGAAACATTACCCACTGCCCAGGTTCTGGTTGCATCTGAATTGTAACCGTGAAAGCTTGTGCAGGTATCAATGGAAACAATGTCGCCTTCCTTAAGGATACGACGTCTGTCCGGAATGCCGTGAATTACTTCTTCATTAACGGAAATGCAGCAGCAGCCCGGGAAATCATAGAGACCCTTCATGCTTGGAAAGCCGCCTAATTTACGCATGATCTTTTCTGCATATTCATCAAGCTCTCCGGTGCTTATGCCGGGCTTTATCTTCTCTCCGACTCTGTTATGCATTTCGCCGAGAATCTTTCCGGCTTCTCTCATCAATTCTATTTCTCGTTTTGATTTGATTTCTATCATTTAATACTTCTTTCCGACTCAAACTTAGAAACTTATGATCTATAAAAAACATTATTTGTTCTCAAGAACCTTAACTACATCGTTAAATACTTCCTGAAGCTCTTTAGTACCGTCAACCTCACAGAAAACGCCTTCATTCTTATAATAAGAAATAAGTGGCTCAGTCTGCTTGTGGTAAACATTTAAACGATCCTGAACTGTCTCAGGTTTATCATCTGACCGGATGATAAGTTCGCTTCCGCACTTATCGCAAATGTTTTCCTTCTGAGGAGCTGCATATACTATATGATAGGTTGCGCCGCATTTCGGGCATGCTCTTCTTCCTGACATACGTGTGAGAATTGCTTCATCAGGTACATTTATATCCAGAGCAAAATCGATCTTGTCTCCCTTATCGGCAAGTGCCTTTGTAAGACTTTCTGCCTGAGGGATGGTACGTGGGAAGCCATCAAGTACATAGCCATCCTTGCAATCATCCTCGGCAATTCTGTCTAAAAGCATACCGATGGTTACTTCATCAGGAACCAGCTGTCCCTTATCCATATATGACTTAGCTTTCATACCGAGTTCAGTTCCGCCTTTAATGTTGGCTCTGAAAATGTCTCCGGTTGAAATATGAGGAATACCATACTTATCTGCGATTTTAATTGCCTGTGTGCCTTTGCCCGCACCGGGTGCTCCTAACATAACGATCTTCATATGAGGCCTCCATATAATGTTTTTCAATTTAAACACTTTTAGCCTCCCCGGAAAATAGTCCTGAGGAGGCTTTTGTTATGATCAGTCGTTTAAAAATCCCTTGTAATTTCTTACAACCATCTGTGATTCAATAGCCTTAAGTGTCTCAAGCACAACTCCGATTATGATGATAAGCGAAGTTCCCGCGAAAGATATACGACCTACATTGAATACTCCCGATACAAATATCGGAACTATAGCAACGATTGCAAGGCCGGTTGCACCGATAAAAATGATATATTTAAGAATATTATCAAGATAATCGCTTGTAGGCTTACCAGGACGAATTCCCGGAATAAAGCCTCCCTGCTTCTTCATATTATTTGCTACTTCCAAAGGATTGAAAGAAATGGAAGTGTAGAAATATGCGAAGAAATACAGAAGTGCAATATAAACTACCAAACCAATGCTGTAGATAGGCGCATCAGGATTACACCATGAACCGGAGTTAAGTCCCATAAGGATCTTGCCCCAGACTGTGCCGTAATCTACCTTTAATACCTGTCCTATAACAACAGGCATGGTCATAAGTGAACTTGCAAAGATAACCGGCATAACGCTGGCCGTATTTACCTTGAGAGGAATTGATGAAGACTGACCTCCCACAAGACCTCTGCCCTGTACTCTACGGCTGTACTGAACCGGAATCTTACGTTCAGCATCAGTCAAAACGACTGTAAAAGCTACAAGAGCAATGATGCATGCAGCAATAATGATAGCTGCTACAACCATTGTTGCAACATTTTTTCCCTGTATGAATCTAACATACAAAGTCTGAAAATCAGTAGGAATAGATGAAAGAATATTGAAAAGGAGAACCAGAGAGATACCATTACCGATTCCCTTGTCTGTTATCTGTTCACCAATCCACATGAGAAGTGCAGATCCTGTTGTCATTGTAATAACCGCAATTACAACGTCTGCAATCTTTCTCATCATGCTCGCATCAGCGTAACCGATGAGAAGCCCCTGTCCACCGAATCCTACAGCCATCGCAGTTGACTCAATAAGAGCAAGTCCGATAGTCACATATCTGGTGTACTCTGTGAGCTTCTTTCTTCCCTCTTCACCATCCTTCTGTAACTCCTCAAGTGCAGGAATTGCAACTGTAAGGAGCTGGATGATGATGGATGAAGTAATATACGGTGTGATTGACAATGCGAAGACTGACAGCTGCTCGAAAGAGCCACCAGTCATCGTATTAAACCAACCAAATGCATCATTATCAGCCATGCTTTTAAAAAGCTCGGCAAAATATCCTGAGTTTACACCCGGAATAGGAAGATTCGATCCAAACCTAATTACTACGAGCATAAGGAAAACGAATATAAGTCTATCTCTTAAATCCTTAACCTTAAATGCATTTAGTATTGATTTGAACATCAGATTACCTCACAGGTTCCGCCTAAAGCTTCGATCTTTTCCTTTGCTGATGCAGAGAAAGCTGTTAACTTAACATTGAGCTTCTTTGTAAGTTCACCATTTCCAAGAACCTTAACGCCATCGTTAACCTTCTTGATGATTCCCTTGTTAAGAAGAGCCTCAATTGTAACTTCCTCACCATCGTTGAACTTTGTCTCAAGAACAGAAAGGTTGATTCCTGTGATAACCTTAGAGTTAGGATCCTTGAATCCTCTCTTAGGAATACGTCTGAATAAAGGCATCTGACCACCTTCGAATCCTGGTCTTGGTGCTCCTGATCTTGCCTTCTGACCCTTATGGCCCTTACCGGCTGTCTTGCCATTTCCTGAACCATGGCCACGGCCACGTCTGAAGTTCTTTGACTGCTTAGCGCCGTCAGCCGGCTTTAAATTAGCTAACTCCATTGTATGCCTCCTTAGATTTCTTCAACTTTTACAAGATGGTTAACTCTCTGAATCATACCTCTTGTAGCGCCATTGTCCTGAAGCTCTACTGTCTGACGAATCTTACGAAGACCAAGAGCCTGAACGGTTGCTCTCTGCTTAGGGATAGCACCGATTGGAGACTTTACAAGTGTAATCTTTAACTTCTTATCTGCCATTACTTTACCCTCCCTGATCAACCTGTGATCTCAGCTACAGTTTTACCGCGAAGTGCAGCAAACTCCTCAGGTGTCTTCATTGAAGTAAGACCTGTGATTGTAGCAAGAACGACATTTGTCTTATTATTTGAACCTAAAGACTTTGTACGGATATTTCTGATACCAGCAAGCTCAAGAACTGAACGTGCAGGACCACCAGCGATGATACCGGTTCCTTCAGGTGCCTTCTTAAGAAGTACTGTTGCACTTCCAAACTTACCTACATAATCGTGTGGTACAGACTTCTCTTCTGTTACAGGAATTGTAACGATAGACTTGCAAGCAGCCTCACGTGCCTTACGGATAGCCTCAGGAACCTCAACTGCTTTACCGATACCACAACCTACATGGCCATTGCCATCACCAACTACTACGAGAGCTGAGAATCTAACGGTACGACCACCCTTTACAGTTTTCGCAACACGCTTGATGGCAACGACGTTGTCGTTTAATTCTAACTGATTTACATCAATTCTTTCACGCTTCATCTTGCTTGTTCTCCTCTCGATTAGAATTCAAGGCCGGCTTCTCTGGCAGCATCTGCAAGAGCCTTAACCTTACCGTGATAAAGGAAACCACCTCTGTCAAATACAACAGTCTTAATTCCCTTAGCCATAGCCTTCTCAGCAATTGCCTTACCAACATACTGAGCAGCCTCAATGTTATTTGTAATCTCTAACTTTGCATCCTTATCAAGTGTTGAAGCAGCGCAAAGAGTGTTGCCTGCAACATCATCGATAACCTGTGCATACATGTGCTTGTCAGATCTGAATACAGAAAGACGTGGTCTCTCTGGAGTACCAGATAAACGGTTTCTAAGTCTCTGGTGCTTCTTCTGGCGAAGTTCAGCCTTATTTCTCTTACTTACCATTTCACTTTCCTCCTAATTATTTCTTACCAGTCTTACCAACCTTACGTCTGATAACCTCATCAGCATACTTGATACCCTTGCCCTTATATGGCTCCGGTCCTCTCTTGCTGCGGATCTCAGCTGCGTACTGACCAACTTTCTCCTTGTCAATACCCTTTACGAAGATTGTGTTTGTACCCTCGAGAACTGTCTCAACGCCCTCAGGATCTTCCATAGTTACAGGATGAGAATAACCAAGTGTAAGTGTAAGTGTCTTACCCTGCTTAGCTGCTCTGTAACCAACACCGTTGATCTCGAGCTTCTTCTCAAATCCATTAGTAACACCATCTACCATGTTCTGGAGAAGTGCTCTTGTAAGTCCGTGAAGGGACTTCTCTTTCTTATTATCATTAGGTCTCTTAACAACAACTTCACCGTCGTTCTTCTCAAGAGTAAGCTCTGAAGCGAATGCCTTCTCAAGAGTTCCCTTAGGTCCCTTAACAGTTACGAGGTTGTTGTCCTTGATCTCAACAGTAACGCCTGCTGGGATAACTACCGGTAATTTTCCGATACGTGACATACTATGTCTCCTCTCTCTTAAATTCTCTGTTATTAAACAGTTTTCAGATGTTTACAGTTACTTGCTTTGATGTTTTTGCTGTCAATATGGTTAATTACCATACGAATGCAAGAACTTCTCCGCCAACGCCCTTTGCTCTTGCTTCACGATCAGTCATGATGCCCTGATTTGTAGAAACAATTGCAATACCAAGTCCGCCAAGAACAGATGGCATATTCTCCTTGCCAGCGTATACACGAAGACCTGGCTTGGAAATTCTGCGAATGCCGCTGATGATCTTTTCGTTCTTTGTAGCGCCGTACTTAAGAGTTACCTTGATGTCCTTAAACTTACCGCCATCAACCAGCTCATACTTCTTGATGTAACCTTCATTTACAAGGATGTCAGCAATAGCTACTTTCATCTTTGATGATGGGATGGTTACTGTGTCATGCTTTGCAGTATTTGCGTTACGAATTCTTGTAAGCATATCTGCGATTGGATCACTCATACTCATTTTTACGGATATCCTTTCTCAAATAGTATAAAAATAATATTGTTATATATCCGGAATAAATCCGGACAAAGCAAATGCCACGTCTCCAGGTTGTTCTCACTCGGTCAGTCCATCCTATCACTAAAGATATGATGCTTAACCAAATGGTACTGTGTGAACAGTACTTCCTGTGGCGCAACATTTACATTATAACCATTTCTTTCCGGGTTTCAACCCGGTCTGGCGTATCTTTAAGAAATATTTTTGTATTTCTTTTAATACAATCCAGAAATTATCACCTTTGACAACATTTTGGAATCATCCAAAACATTGCCATCGGCTCTAACTTGAAGTTAAGGACTTACCAAGAAGCCTTCTTAACTCCTGGAATCTCACCCTTGTATGCTAACTCACGGAAGCAGATACGGCAGATGCCATACTTCTTGAGTACACTGTGTGGTCTTCCGCAGATCTTGCATCTTGTGTAAGCTCTTGTTGAGAACTTAGGTGCCTTCTGCTGCTTTAACTTCATTGATAACTTAGCCATATTTCCCTCCGATTACTTTGCGAACGGCATGTTGAAAAGTCTGAGAAGTTCTCTTGCCTCTTCGTCAGTCTTAGCTGTAGTTACGAAGATAACATCCATACCTCTAACCTTGTCAACCTTATCGAACTCGATCTCAGGGAAAATGAGCTGCTCCTTGAGTCCAAGTGCATAGTTTCCTCTGCCATCAAATGCATTAGGATTTACGCCTCTGAAGTCTCTAACTCGAGGAAGCGCAAGATTGATAAGTCTGTCAGCAAACTCATACATCTTATCACCACGAAGAGTAACCTTGCATCCGATAGCCTGGCCCTCTCTGATCTTGAAGTTTGCAACTGACTTCTTTGCCTTAGTTGTTACAGCGTGCTGACCTGTGATGATCTCAAGATCACGAACTGCGCTGTCGAGAACCTTGGAATTTTCCTTAGCTTCTCCAACTCCCATGTTGATAACGATCTTATCAAGCTTAGGAATCTCGTTTACATTCTTGTAACCGAACTTCTTAGCCATAGCATCCTTGATCTCGCTATTGTAAAGATCCTTTAATCTAGCCATTTTGAAATTCCTCCTTTCTCTTAGTCGATAACCTTACCAGTTTTCTTAGCAACTCTTACCTTCTTGCCGTCCTTGATCTCGAAGCCAACACGTGTAGGCTGTCCATCAACTACAAGCATAACATTAGAAGCGTCGATAGCTGCTTCCTTGTGAAGGATACCACCCTGAGGATTTCCCTGAGATGGCTTCTGGTGCTTGGTTACCATATTGCAGCCTTCAACGACTACCTTGTTGGTTGCGGGGTCGAAAGAAAGTACCTTGCCCTGCTTGCCATTGTCCTTACCGGCAATGATCTGTACCATATCGTCTTTCTTAATTCTACGCATCTGGTAACCTCCTTACAGTACTTCCGGAGCGAGTGAAACGATCTTCATGTAACCATGATCACGAAGCTCTCTAGCTACCGGTCCAAAAATACGAGTTCCCTTTGGTGTTCCATCGTCCTTGAGAATAACAGCTGCATTCTCATCGAACTTGATGTAGCTACCATCTTTACGGCGAATGTCATCTACTGTTCTAACAACAACAGCCTTAACAACATCACCCTTCTTTACCTGTCCGCCAGGGATTGCATCCTTAACAGATGCTACGATTATATCTCCGACTGCAGCATATCTTCTGGTTGAGCCACCCATAACGCGGATGCAAAGGAGTTCTCTTGCACCTGTGTTATCAGCAACTCTAAGTCTTGTTTCCTGCTGAATCATATAATGCTCCTTCCTTGCTCCTAATTACTTAGCCTTCTCGATGATCTCTGTCAGTCTCCATCTCTTGGTCTTTGACAGTGGTCTTGTAGCCATAACCTTAACTGTATCGCCTACACCAGCCTCGTTGTTCTCGTCATGAGCGTAGATCTTAACAGTTCTCTTAACGATCTTTCCGATTACCGGGTGCTTAACGTGATCTTCGATAGCGATAACGATGGTCTTGTCCATCTTTGCACTAACGACCTTACCGGTACGTGTCTTTCTAAGATTTCTCTCCATTGTTGTGCTCTCCTTTCTCACGCTTTAGCTTTCTCTGTGATAACTGTCTGAATACGCGCGATGTTCTTACGAACTTCTGTTATTCTTGCTGTATTATCAAGCTGATTTGTAGCGTTCTGGAATCTCAGGTTAAAGAGTTCCTTCTTGGCTGAAACAAGGTCAGCATTAAGCTGCTCTGTTGACTTTGCCTTTAACTCATCTAAGTAGGTTTTCTTCTTCATTAGTTATCACCGCCTTCCAGTTCGGCCTTGGAAACGATCTTGCAATTGCAAGGAAGCTTGTGTGACGCAAGTCTAAGAGCCTCTCTTGCAGTCTCCTCAGGTACGCCAGCGATTTCGAACATTACTCTACCTGGCTTAACTACTGCTACCCAATATTCTACAGCACCCTTTCCGGAACCCATTCTGACTCCGAGAGGCTTAGCTGTGATTGGCTTGTCAGGGAAGATCTTGATCCAAACCTGACCACCACGCTTAATGTATCTTGTAAGAGCAACTCTGGCTGCCTCGATCTGGTTTGATCTGATCCAGCAAGGCTCAGTAGCGATGATACCATACTCACCATAAGCAATCTTGTTGCCTCTGGTTGCTTTGCCCTTCATGTTTCCACGAATCTGCTTACGATACTTCGTTCTCTTTGGCATTAACATAATTACTTATCGCTCCCTTCCTTGTTTTTCTTGGCAGGAAGAACCTCTCCCTTGTAAACCCAAACCTTAACACCGAGCTTACCATAAGTTGTGTCTGCCTCTGCAAAACCATAGTCGATGTCAGCTCTTAATGTCTGAAGAGGAATTGTTCCCTCAGAATAGAACTCACGACGAGCGATATCAGCACCGCCGAGACGTCCGCCAACAGATGCCTTGATACCAAGAACACCTGACTTCATGGTTCTCTGCATAGCCTGCTTCATAGCTCTTCTGAAAGATACACGGTTCTCAAGTGACTGAGCGATGTTCTCTGCTACAAGCTGAGCATCACGGTCAGGTCTCTTGATTTCCTTGATATCGATGTTTACGTTCTTTGATGTAAGCTTCTGAACATCTTTTCTAACCTTCTCGATCTCTGCGCCGCCCTTACCGATTACGAAACCAGGCTTTGCTGTAAAGATAACTACACGAACCTTGTCGTTTGCAGCTCTCTCGATCTCGATCTTTGAAACACCTGCAGAATAAAGTCTCTTCTTCAGGAATTTTCTGATATTGTAGTCCTCAACAAGTGTATCGCCAAAGTTCTTCTTGTCAGCATACCACTTGGAATCCCAATCTTTAATAACGCCGACTCTTATGCCGTGCGGATTGACTTTCTGTCCCATTTATATGCCTCCTTTTACTTTCTCTCGTCCAAAACTACTGTAATGTGTGAGTTTCTCTTTAAAATTCTGTAAGCTCTGCCCTGTGCTCTTGGATGAATTCTCTTCATTGTAGGAGCTGCACCTGCATAGCACTCAGCAACATAAAGATTGTCTCTATTCATGTTGTTGTTGTTCTCTGCATTAGCTGCAGCAGACTCAAGAAGCTTCTTTACTAATGTAGAAGCATATCTAGGGTTGTATGAAACAATACCGAGTGCTTCTTCAAGATTCTTGCCTCTGATGGCATCAAGAACGAAGCATGCCTTCTGAACTGATACTCTTGCATATGAAAGAGTAGCTGAAGGTCTCTTTACAGTATTTGCATTTCTCTCTCTCTTAATCTGAGATCTATGACCTTTTGACATTGTTGAAATGTCCTCCTTTCAAATATGCGTAAGTTTAAGCTCTCTTCTCGTTACCGCTGTGGCCGTGGAAAGTTCTTGTTACAACGAACTCACCAAGCTTGTGGCCAACCATGTCCTCTGTAACATATACAGGAACGTGCTTTCTTCCATCATGTACCGCAATCGTGTGACCAACAAAAGATGGGAAGATTGTGGAACGACGAGACCAAGTCTTAATAACTGACTTGTTTCCGGAAGCGTTCATTGCATCAACTGCCTTCTTAAGTGAAGCATCGATGAATGGTCCTTTTTTAATTGAACGTGCCATATTTTTCTCTCCTCCTCAATTATTTGATGGCTCTACCATCGCGTCTTCTGATAATAAGCTTATTAGAAGCCTTCTTCTTGTTACGTGTCTTAAGTCCAAGTGCTGGCTTGCCCCAAGGAGTGCAAGGACCCGGTCTTCCGACTGGAGCTCTTCCTTCTCCACCACCGTGCGGGTGATCGTTAGGGTTCATAACAGAACCACGAACTGTTGGACGCCATCCCATGTGTCTCTTTCTACCAGCCTTACCGATATTGATAAGGTTGTGATCTCCGTTACCTACAACACCGATTGTTGCACGGCACTCGATAGGAACCATTCTCATCTCGCCTGAAGGAAGTCTAAGTGTTGCATACTTTCCTTCTCTTGCCATAAGCTGAGCAGCATTTCCTGCTGAACGAACCATACGTGCGCCCTTACCAGGAAGGAGCTCGATAGCATGTACGTTTGTACCTACAGGGATCTTTGAAAGAGGAAGGCAGTTACCTACTCTTGCTTCAGCCTCAGGACCGCTCATAACCTTCATGCCGTCTGTAAGACCGTTAGGAGCAAGGATATATGCCTTTGTTCCATCAGCATAAGCGATAAGAGCGATGTTTGCTGTTCTGTTAGGATCATACTCGATTCCGATTACCTTAGCAGGGATACCATCCTTGCTGTTTCTCTTGAAATCGATGATTCTGTATTTCTGTCTGTTTCCGCCACCCTGATGACGAACAGTGATTTTACCCTGATTGTTTCTGCCGGCGTTCTCCTTAACCTTTGAAAGAAGTGATCTCTCAGGAGTCTTCTTTGTGATCTCGGAAAAGTCTGAACCGGTCATGTTTCTTCTCGAAGGTGTATAAGGTTTATATGTCTTTATACCCATGACTTGTTTTCTCCTTTTTTAATGTCACGTATAATAGAGAATTTTTCACGTGACTGTGTCTAATTGTTAATCCTTATCAAAGGCCCTTAAAAATCTCGATATCCTTTGAATCTTCTGTAAGTGTAACGATAGCCTTCTTTGTCTTGGCTGTCTTTCCGAACTTGAGGCCTCTTCTCTTTGTCTTGCCGTCAGCGTTCATTGTGTTAACAGCCTTAACCTTTGTTCCTTCGAACATCTTCTCAACGGCTTCCTTAACCTGAGTCTTTGTTACAAGTGGATTAACAAGGAATGTATACTTCTTGGATGCCATCTCACCCATTGACTTCTCAGTGATAACCGGGCGAAGAATAACGTCATAATACTTAATGTCTGCCATTATGCGTATACCTCCTGAATCTTCTCAACAGCTGCCTTTGTAGCAACTACTGTCTGGTACTTAAGAACGTCATAAACATTGAGCTCGTTTACGCCGGCTGTCTTAACGTCCTGGATATTTCTTGCTGAAAGAATTACATTCTTGTCATTTGAATCAAGAAGAACGAATGCCTTGTTTACCTTGAAGGCATCAAGCATAGCCTGGAAGTTCTTTGTCTTGATCTCTGCAAGCTTGATATCGTCAACAATGATAAGCTTGTTCTCAGCTACTGCGTTGGAAAGTGCAGACTTAAGAGCTGCTCTCTTTTCCTTCTTGTTCATTGTTGTTGTATAGTCACGTGGTGTAGGTGCGAATACTACTCCGCCGCCCTTCCACTGCGGTGCTCTGATAGAACCCTGTCTTGCATGTCCTGTGCCCTTCTGTCTCCAAGGCTTTCTTCCGCCTCCTGAAACTTCAGAACGAGTTAATGCTTTCTGTGTGCCCTGACGCTTGTTAGCAAGCTGAGCAACAACTGCGAGGTGAAGAAGGTGCTCGTTAACCTCAACTCCGAAAACGGAATCATTGAGATCCATCTTGCCAACTTCCTTACCCTGCATATCAAATACTGATACGTTAGCCATCTATATGTTCCTCCTTTCTTTCGTCTCAGGCCTTTACTGCTTCTTTAACAGTAATAAGTGCCTTCTTAGGTCCCGGTACAGCTCCCTTGATAAGAAGCAGGTTGTTCTCTACATCAACCTTAACGATTGTAAGGTTCTGTGTTGTAACCTTTACAGCACCCATGTGTGAAGGCATTGCCTTACCAGGAAGTACTCTTGAAGGTGTTGCAGATGTACCGTTAGAACCCTGGTGACGGTGGAACTTGGAACCGTGACCCATAGGTCCTCTGTGCTGACCATACTTTCTGATAGCTGACTCGAATCCCTTACCCTTTGAAATAGCGGTAACGTCTACCTTGTCACCTTCAGCAAAGATGTCTGCCTTAATCTCATCTTTTACATTGTAGTTCTCAGCATCCTCAAATCTGAACTCTCTGAGGAATCTCTTGCAGGAAACGCCAGCCTTATCGAACTGACCCTTCTGAGGCTTGTTAACAAGCTTCTCTCTCTTGTCCTGGAATCCTACCTGAACTGCTGCGTAACCGTCATTCTCTACTGTCTTAACCTGTGTTACAACACAAGGACCAGCCTGAAGTACAGTTACTGGAATTAACACGCCATCTTCGTTCCAGATCTGTGTCATTCCTACTTTTGTCGCTAAAATAGCTTTCTTCATTGTTTCTCCTTTCTACAGCGGAGTCCGATATCTCAGACTCATTCTAGAATCATTACTTGTTCTTCATTTTGATATCAACGTAAACGCCTGCTGGCATCTCGAGTCTCTGAAGAGCATCCATTGTCTTCTGGTTAGGACTGATTACGTCGATAAGTCTCTTGTGAGTTCTCTGCTCGAACTGCTCACGTGAATCCTTGTACTTATGTACAGCACGAAGGATAGTAACAACTTCCTTCTTTGTTGGAAGTGGTACCGGTCCGGAAACCTGTGAACCTGTCTTCTTGCAGTTCTCCACAATCTTTGCAGCTGATTCGTCCACAAGTGTGTGGTCGTAAGCCTTGAGTGTGATTCTCATTACTTGACTTGCCATAAAAAAAGTCGCCTCCTATCGGTTATTTGACGATAAGTCGGTGACTGTACATTAACTGCATGCGAAACAATCGTGAGATGAAAGTTTCTCTGCATCAAAATCCATTTGCTGTGTAATGGATTAAATTGTAGTACAGTGACCTGCCGTCAGTTTCTAAACTAGACATTCGCTCCATGAAGTTCTCTTATATGCCTTATACTTGGTTGCCGTATCAGCTCTCAGGCGGAACCCGCAGGTTCACTGGATCTTTTCAGATACTGCTGTACGGATCTTGGCTTTCGTCCATATAAGCAATCTTCATTTCATCGCTATCATGTCACAGCGAATACTAAGATAACACACGCTTTTCTATAATTCAAGCGGTAATTTCGAAAAAATGTATAAATTTTAATACATTTTCCACTGAGCCGTGCGTATCCTTATTAATGTACCGCCGGCAGGTTCACACCCTGCCGTGCGTGTCATATATTAACACCGGTGTTCTTTATTTGCAACAACTTTTTTAATCGAGCTGGGAAAAAACGTCCTACCCGATTCCGCGTGACGGTCTTATCACCAAAAAAAGAAACCCGGCAGTGTAACCGGGTTTCTTCTTTATATAAACATTATCTTAATCTATGTCATCAATGTCAGGTGAAGTTGCTTCCAATACTGCAAAGCTTCCTTCGATGTTTTCCTTCAGAGTTCCGTCAGAATTTGTTGAAACCTTGTTGCCGTCTGAATCCTTAAGGTTCTTCTTGTTCTTCTGAACTGCACCGCTGGTTGAAACAACATAATCTTTTCCTTCAACGTTGCATACCATAAACTTGCTGTCGGACTCTGCGCACTGAAGCTTACCATTATAATAGAGGTAACCGTCCTTTACGCCTGTAAATCCTCTTCCGTTTGTCTGAGCATAGAATGTTATGCGATCGCCATCAGCTTCTGTCATTGAGAATCTTCCTGTCTTTACAGAGCAGTCAGACTTACTTGAGCCACAGTAATAATAGTGTGTAGTATTATCTGTCTCAGTGCATCCAAGCTGCATTCCGTATACCGGATTTCCTTTTTCGTTGAACAGATACTTTTTGCCGTTTACTGAACATACCTGATATGCATTGCCATTGCCTGCTGCCACATATCCTGAATTCTTGAAATAGAAATATTCAACATCTCCGGTAGCCAGATCCTTATCAAAAGATCCTGAGCCTGATGTCTCAAGTGGACCAACCGTTGTGTACCAGGTTCCTGCAATCTGCTGTCCCTGCTTGAAGTTTCCGTCTGTCTTCTCTGCAAAGTACATATAACCGGCTATCTCAGGTGATGTATCCTTAACCTTGGCCCAGCCGAGCTGCATAACACCGTTCTCATCAAAGCCATACTTAACGCCGTTTATGGTCTTTACAGTTACATCTTCACTCTCAGCAAAATACTTCTGGGAATTACTTGTATTAAAGAAAAACCATGCATAGGATCCTGCAGAATAGTTTACATTATCCGAATAGGAAGATGCAAAATCATCCGGGATAGGAAGATACTTCCATCCTGTCACTGCGGCACCTGAGTTGGGATCGCAATAATACTTATATTCATCGATCCATCCGGTCTGCATAACACCGTTCTCATCAAAGTAATACTTATAACCGTTTACAGTCTGCCAGTTATCCTTACGTAAGGTTCCGTCCTGAGTAGCGTAATACCATATAACAGAGCCGCCATCATTGGCCTTTATCCAGGAATTTGTGACAACTGCTCCTGTATCCTGAACATATACCTGCTCGCCTTTTGAGTTTGTCGTCCATCCTGCTGCCATGACGTTAATGGCAAAAATCGCTGCCAATGCGCCTGTCATTAATGCAAGTTTTGCAATTTTTCTTCTTAACATATAACACCCTCCTGATGATTCTCCAAAAGCTGTCTCTTTAGGAGTCATCAATCTCCAAAAACTTGTCTACTTCACAAGTTATCTTTCCATGATTTAATAATAGCTTTCAGGGATGTTAATTGCAATTTCTATTCCATTAACAATCGGCGTGATTTAATTACGATTATCTTACATCAACAGGTTCCGGGAAGCGCATTTTTCAATGATTATTTCGTATTTCTGACCCACCTTCCGGAGCAGCCGCAGGGAAGTACCAGTCCGTTTTCAGTCACAGGAAGTCCTACTTCCTCCGAATGGATCTCTCCACCGAACCTGTTTTTGATTATAACTCCCAGCATATAACTCATGACCGCCGGCTGAAGTCCGGTGGTGTAGGAATTAATAAGGAAGAAAAGACTCTTATCGGTAAGGAGTTTTGAAGACAGCTCTATGAGCTGATATACTGCATCCTCTATCTTCCATATCTCGCCCTTGGGTCCTCTTCCGTAGGATGGCGGGTCCATAATGATGGCGTCATATTTATTGCCGCGGCGGATCTCTCTTTCAACGAACTTTGTACAGTCATCAACAAGCCATCTGATGGGGGCCTGTGAGAGTCCTGAGGCATCGGCATTCTCCTTTGCCCACTGGACCATACCCTTTGAGGCATCCACATGGGTAACATGTGCGCCTGCTGCTGCGGCTGCCAATGTTGCTCCCCCGGTGTAGGCAAAAAGGTTGAGTACCTTTACAGGCTCTTCCGATCCCTGAGCCTTACGTCTGTTGACTTCACCGAGGATCTCGTTGGAAAACCAGTCCCAGTTTGCGGCCTGCTCCGGGAAAAGTCCCGTATGCTTGAAGGCAAAGGGCTTTAAGTGGAAGGTTAATGTTCTGCTCTTTTCAGGCAGCTTTTCAAGATTCTCGTACACCGGGGCCACAGGTCTGTAGGTTTCTTTATTCTTCTCATCAAAAGTCGAAGGACGTGCCGCAGTTCCTCCCAATATATAAGAGATCTTCCACTGCTTC
This sequence comes from Oribacterium sp. FC2011, assembly GCF_000701645.1. Classification (NCBI taxonomy): domain Bacteria; kingdom Bacillati; phylum Bacillota; class Clostridia; order Lachnospirales; family Lachnospiraceae; genus Oribacterium; species Oribacterium sp. FC2011. The sequence continues at coordinate 110,136 of NZ_JNJM01000011.1, read as the reverse complement.
GGGAGGTCAAAGAACTCCCACTCTCCGCCGCCTCTTTCGGAACGATGATAATGTCCGTTCAGTTTCTTCCAGTTCGGATTTTTAAAAGGGGTCTGCCAGATTACCTGAGGATCCGGTCTCCGAAGGATATACTTACCCCATCTCTCCAGCTTATCTCCGGAACTTGTATCTATAACTTCATAATCTTTCCAATGATCCGCAATAAACATTATCATCTACCTCCACTGAATATCTTCCATATAAAAGGAGTTTTCCTGCTGAGCATTTTTTTCATCAGGTAAGCGGCCGAAACGCAAATGACCGGTGTGACAAAATATAGGAAAAGCCTCAAAGCCTGATCCTCCACTCTATGGTAACCAACGTTCATGTACTCTAACATATATATACCGATTCTGGCAATCGGATAATGTATGGCATATAAAAAGAAGCTGTTCTTCATGAAATCCTTTGCCGTGGGAAGCCTGAGTGGCAGTATAAACCAGATTCCATAGCAGATAAGGAATCTACGGATCACATTTACCAGCACCTGTCCGCCTGAAGACAGGATGAGGACAAGCCAATGCTTAGGCCACCGGGATATCAGTACCCCCATCATCTTCGATATCTCACCACCGACATATAAATACTGAAGAATCCCCATTTTATGAAAATCCACCGGTGCCATAACGAACATCTGCATCCCTACTGTGGTGAAAACCTGGGTGAGCCATGAAGCTGTGATCAAACCCAGTCCGCAGATCATCTTTCCTGTGCTCTGGGTCTCAAAGCTTTCTTTAAACCATCTTGCGATAAGGGCTCCGAATAAAAAGTAGTACAGGGCATCTTCATTTATCAATGGGAAGTCCACTCCGTTTACTACAAGAAGGGTATATAAAAGCATTGAACCAAAGGTCAGGATTCTGTTTCTCAACAGAATAAAGAACAGTGGTGCAAGTACCGTCAGCAATATAAGCTGAAAGACATACCAGAACACCGGATTGCAGCTGTATTCAGCCACAGCTCTGTGGAGCCCTGTCAGACTAAATCTTTCCTTCCCCAGAAGCACATATATTATATAGTAGAAAATATTCCATGCACCGTAGGGGATCACAAGCGACATGAAGCGTTTTTTCCATTTATTTCCTATATCCTTAAGGTCTTTGAGCCCCCTGAAAAACAGATAGCCGGAAACAAGGAAAAATCCCGGTACTGCTGCCTGTCCGACAGCATTGGACAAAAAATTCTCAACATGAGCCGGGATTCCCGTCAGGCCCGAAAGATCAATGTTATTATAATCTGCCGACTGGATCATGGTGAGGAGTATAGTGTTATCATCAGCAAAATTCACCGAATGGATAAGCACTACAAGGATACTCATTATGAATGTATATATGTAAATTTTATTAGAAAAGTAGGTTTTTTCCAAGGTTTCTCCTCTATTAAAAAGGGTCGCCCGGGAATGGGCGACCCTTCATTACTACTGTTAAAGTAAACTCACGGATCATCTGATGCAGGAAAAATCAACATTAACCATCAGATCAGAGGGGAAGCTCCATCTGCTTATTTACACCTGCACGATGCTCTTTATATGCTGCAACCTTCTGATTGATTCTTGTTGAAGTGTCAAGAATCGTTGATATGGACATATCATGATTGAGGCTGTCAATGATAAGCGCGATATACTTTGCCATATCTACGCTGTGGTACCATGGCTTTGTGAGAAGCTCAGGCTGCTGATAAATAAGGTTTGTAGTATAAACACCATTTAAAGTGCCGCTTGCATAGGCCTGATCAAACTTGTTGAAGCCTGAAGTAAAGAGTCCGAAGGTACAGCATGCAAATACACGCCTTGCCTTTCTCTCTTTAAGCTCCTTGGCTGTATCGATCAATGATTCACCGGAGGAGATCATATCGTCTATGATGAATACATCCTTGCCTTCAACATTGGTTCCAAGGAACTCGTGGGCAACTATTGGATTACGTCCGTTGACTACCTGAGCGTAATCACGACGCTTATAGAACATACCCATGTCGATTCCCAGAACGTTAGCATAGTAGATAGCTCTGCTCATTCCGCCTTCATCCGGGGAAATGATCATCATATGATCCTTGTCGATGTCAAGATCATCTATACTGTTAAGTATGGATTTTATAAACTGGTAAGAGCAGGAAATGTTATCGAAGCTGTCTCTTGGGATAGCATTCATCACTCTTGGATCATGTGCATCGAAGGTCAGGAAGTTCTCAACTCCCATCTCATGGAGCTCCTGGAGCATGATAGCACAATCAAGGGACTCACGTCCGTTACGCTTATGCTGACGTGACTCATACATAAACGGCATGATAACATTGATCCTCTTTGCCTTTCCTGTAGTGGCAGCTATCACTCTCTTAAGATCAGCATAATGATCGTCCGGTGACATATGATTTATCTGACCGAAAAGACTGTAGGTCTGAGAAAAATTCATAACATCTACCATAAGGTAAAGGTCAACACCTCTGACAGTCTCCAAAACATTGGCTTTTCCCTCACCTGAGCCAAATCTTGAAACCTTTGACTTAACAATGTAACTATCCTTCTGATATCCGCTGAAAGCAATGGTTTCCTTATGCTCACTCTCACGCTGTGCACGCCATCTTGATAAGTAGCCATCAACAGCCTGTCCAAGCGGCATGATGGAATCAAGCGGCATAAGTGCAAGCGGTCCAACAGGAATACGCTCAATAAACTCTGAAGTTCTGGAATCTGGCATTTCTTTTCTCCTCCTAATGAGAACTGTCCCTTAACAAACCTTCAAAAACATGCAAACACTATCCATGTTAACACATGTCTTTAATATATGTCGGCAAATTATGGATTTTTATACATAATCTCACACATAAACATTAGATAAATTACTTCATGTATCGAAAGCTGTCAATACAGTCTTTGGTCATTACCGTACAGCGGAATGATCAAATAGTCGGAAATTATGCGGGAAGATACCCTTTCCGAGTACGAATCCCGTATGGTATTGAGGCTAAGATTGGTAGAAATGATGACAGATTTATGGAAAACCATGCGATGATTTAGTACATAAAACAGTTTTGAAGAAGTATAGCTGTTATTTAATTCTGTACCAAGATCATCTATGACCAGAAGGTCACAATTAAGGATTGCTTCCTGCATATCCTGCTGTTCTTCATCATCACCCTTCATAGCTTTGGAAAAGCTGTCGAAAAGATCCGTGCTTGTCAGATATATCACTGAATGGAAGCTGTCCATAAGAGCTTTTGCCACACAGTTTATGAGGAAGGTCTTTCCGGTTCCGGTATTTCCCGTAAACATCAGGTTTCCATGATTTTTGTCGAAATCCTCCACCCACTGAAGAAGAAGCTTTCTGTTCTCCGCCATATATTCCCGGTTGGTTTTTCCGTCAGCAAGGATAGGAACTCTGTCGTCATATCTGTTAATATCAAAATAGTCAAAATTCTGGGTTTTAACTATCTGATCTATATTGGACTGCTGATAGAGATATTTCATCTGCATTTCGATAAAACAGTGACACTTCTTTCCGTTTATAAATCCTGTATCTTTACAATCCGGACATACATACTGCATTTCCAGATAGTCTGCCGGATATCCATGCTTTATCAGCACTTCCTTTTTTCTATTTGACGCATCACTTATGAGAGATTTCAAAACAGCGATTTTTTCTTTCTGACCATCTCTCATAAGATGAAAGGTCTTTATAGACTCCGAACGTACAAAATCTTCCAGAGTCTTAAGCTCCGGAAGTTTTTCGTACGCGGTACGGCGACGGATTTCAAGTTCTCTGTTGCTTTCCATACGCCGGTCGTCATAAACCCGCATTATTTTATTGTATTGTGCATTAGTTAGTGACATTCTTCATCCTGTTAAGTGTTCTTAAATTTACTATACTGTCGTAATCAACCTCTCGCTGTTCAAGATTGATAAACTTGTTGGCTTTTCCTGAGGATTTTGATGCAGCTCTCGAGGTCTGCTTCTTGTTCTTACTTTCCTCTATGGATTTTACAAGTTCTGTTGCCTGGGCTACCGTTGCAACCCCCTGCTCATGCCAGTTCATGGCAACAGCCTGCATATACTGATATGTAGTCTTTTTGGCACTTGCACAGTACTCAATAAGAAATTCTATAACATCTGAAGACATCTTCAGCTCTTTATACATAAACTTCAAAGCTCCAACCTGGCGAACACTCGGCAGTGAGGGAAGCATCTGTCTTGCAAAGTATAAAATGCTGTTGAATTCTTCATCTGTCTCTACATCATCAACCGTACCCTGAAGAGTCTCTATCTTTTCTTCTGCTTCCAAAAAATCTTCCTCGGTTATGGCAGCCTTTTTCGCTTTCTTTCTTCTGACAACTTTATGCTCTGCCTCGTCCTCCCGTTCCTGATCCTGAAGTGATCCTGAAGAACTTTCAAATACGCCCTGCTTTTCCCAATATCTCAACGCACGCTCAATATCCTTATCGGTGAGATTCAGAGCATCTGCAGCCTGCTCCTTTGAGAACTGCTCTCCTCTGTGTCTAAGCATAAACAAATAAACTTTTATGTAATCTCCGTTTGCAGTTCCAAGATACTTATCCAGAAAATCATCCGATATGCATGTCACATGAACTGCAAGATTATCTACTATACTCGTGCCCATCTCATTAACCCCCAAATGTAAATGAAGAGTATTATGGATCTGATAATGCAGCCATCTTCCCTACTGCCCGGCTGCGATCTCACGTTTCTCCCCTTCGGTGAACTGATATTAGCATACTAAAATTAGGGCTTCAATAAGCCTAGTCCACAACTTTATCCACCAAAATTGTCCACATTGGTGTGGATAATGTGCACTACTGAATTGTCAAGTATCCACTTATTTTTTTATTTTGTTTATAACCTCTCTCCAATGTGCAAAATTCGAGGCTTTTCAAATGTCAATCCCCCAAAAAGATGTATTTATTAAATACAATCAGGGTTTATCCACAATTTGACGGTGTATTTCCGTTAATTTGTGTGGAATAAAAATTATTTTTATTTTCAAAATCGCTTATTTTGGCTTCTGAATGGTCATTTTTATATTAAATTTTAAGCATTTTTACCATTTTATAATTGATTTTGATGTGATTTTGGTTGATTTTGATCATTTTGTGGAATTATTTATTATTTTTATAGGTCGATTGTTTTTTACTTTTGTTAGAAAGTTATTTTCATATCAATTTAATAGATTTTATAAGTGCCTATATGTTTCGACCGAACAGTGAAAGAGCCCCGGGGACAGCAAGACCGACAGGGACGGTTCTTGTCGGCAGGGACGGTTCTTGTCGGCAGGGACGGTTCTTGTCGGCAGGGACGGTTCTTGTCGGCAGGGACGGTTCTCGCCGGAGAGAACCGTCCCTGATGGTATGGAAAAAGACCCGCGCCGGTATCGGCGCAGGTCTTCATTAATATACTATCACTTCTCTATAACAGCACCCGGCAGCTTCAGGAGGTCTTCTCCAACCTCATAGATATTGCCGGCACCCATGGTTATGAGCACATCTCCTTCCTTAACTCTTTCAAGGAGGAATTTCTCGATGTCTTCAAATTCAGGGATGTAATAAACATTGGTGTTCTGCTCAAGCATATGCTTTCTGAGATCATCAGAACTTATACCTATGGTATTCTTCTCTCTTGCCGCGTAAATGTCAGCAAGTACTATCTCGTCCGCCTGGCTGAGAGCTCCGGCAAAATCATCAAGTAATGCCGCAGTTCTGCTGTAGGTGTGAGGCTGGAAGGCAATCCAGAGTTTTCTGTGAGGATATTTCTTTGCTGCCTCTATGGTTGCGGCTATCTCCTGAGGATGATGAGCATAGTCATCGATTATTGTGAAACCGTTGACTGTTCCCTTTTTCTGGAAACGGCGGTCTGTACCTGTGAAGCGCTTAAGACCTCTTAAGATGGCATCCATTTCGATACCAAGCTCACGGCATACAGCTATGGCAGCCATGGAGTTGTAGATATTGTGCTCTCCCGTAACCCCTAGTTCCACCTTTGCGATCTCTTCTCCCTTATAGAATAAGGTATAGGTAGGATGGGCAAGCTTGTCATAGCTTATGAAATTGGCTGTGTAATCAGAACTCTTGTCATGTCCGTAGGTGATGATTTTACACTTAAGTCCCTCGGTAAAATAATCAAAATGTTTAATGTCAGAATTTATGACCAGAAGTCCGTCCTCGGGAAGCTTTTCCGCAAAGAGCCTGAAGCTGTGTCTTATATCATCGATATCCTTGAAGAAGTCGAGGTGGTCGGCTTCAACATTGAGAATGATCTCAATAGTCGGGAAGAAGGAAAGGAATGAATTTGTATATTCACAAGCCTCAACAACGAAGGTATCCTGTCCTCCGACTCTGATGTTGCCTCCTATATCCTTGAGGATGCCGCCTACAGTAACTGTAGGATCCACATCTGCCTCCAGAAGAATATCAGTGATCATGGAAGTGGTGGTGGTTTTACCGTGGGTTCCCGAGACATTGATAGCCTGCTTGAAATTACGCATGAGCTCACCGAGAAGCTGGGCTCTTGTCAGCATGGGTATGCCTGCCTCTACGGCTGCCGCAAACTCAGGATTGTCCGGATGAATGGCTGCTGTATAAACCACAACATCGATATCCTTTGTTATGTTCTCAGCCTTCTGGGGATAATTTACTACAGCGCCTTCTGACACAAGCTTCTTTGTAAGCTCTGATTCCTTGCTGTCAGATCCGGAAATAGTAAAATGTCTTGAAAGCAGAATCTCCGCGAGACCGCTCATGGAGATACCGCCTATTCCTATAAAGTGTACATGTACAGGTTTGTCAAATTTTATCTGATACATTTAAATACCTTCTTATCTAAAACGTAAGGGGACAATGCCTTTTACGCTGTCATACGTGTCCGATTTAACTCAGAGATTATATCATCGTGTCAATTATAACGCAAGTGAGGCCGTCCGAACCGGTGAGCATCCAATTAATATTGAAAAAAATCTGTCTTAACGTGAATCGGACGGAGCCTGATGAATTTTTTACAGCCTTGGTGCCCTACGTTCCGGGTTTAAATATCACTCATTAGTTTTCGGTATCTCCAGCCTTGTACCAATGCGACTTCCCGGGGCAGAGTCATTGAGATGCTCTTTCCGAACTGTATTCACCACTCTGTCCACCTCATCCTTAAGGTTCCGGGCGCTGAGGAGCACCGCTCCCGCTCCCCAGGTTATGACCTGAACCACCTTATCGGAGGTTGCAACTGTAACCGAATACTGCTTCTTCAGCTCATGAGTCTCTTCCTCTATATATTCGTCGGCGGTCATGGCTTCTCTTGTGAATACCACATAGATATTGTGATACCTGGTCTGTTCCACCTGATGACCCTGCACCCGGTAAGCATCGAAAACGACTATTACTTCCTTTCCGGTGTAGCCGGCATAGTTTGACAGTATATCCTGAAGCTTGCCTCTCGCGGCATCAAGATTGGACTTTGCGAGTTCATTAAGCTCGTCCCAGGCAAATATGATGTTGTAGCCGTCCACCAGAAGATATTCCTTTTTCTTTTCCGGAGTCTTCTGGTCTCTACGGTTTGCTGCCTTGTTTTCTTCCTTTTCCTTGGCTCTTATGGTACGGGCGCTGGAGATATTTACTTCCTTCGCACGATTTTTGATGGGGCCGAAGGTTCTGATAAATATATCCTCAAGCTCCTGATCCCCGATGTAGTGTCCGCCGGTTTTATATTTTTTGTCGTCCGACTTTGCTTCGGCACTTCTCTGAAGCTTCGCAACATCCGCCTCGAAATCTCTCTTCTCAACTTCACCCTCCAGCTTCAAAGGTGACTCCACATGCATGTAACTTTCCACCTGGTCGAAGGGCACTATGAAACCGGAACCGTGGGCACAGAATACAGATGAACTTGGGTTCAGAATGTCTTCCTCCGGGTTATAACCTCTCTTCTCTATAACTTCTTCCGCATTATGGCACCTGTCATAGCCGCTGAACCGGAGGAAAATATGGCCTCTTCCTTTGGTATAGACCATTACCTCCTTATGATAATCCCTCATGGCCGAAACAGGAGCCGTACCTGTGATAGTTGAGGTTTCACCGTTTATCTCAGGTGGATCGAAATGCCCATTCATATTGGAGAGATCCGTCATGGCTCTGCCCACATACTCCTGAGGAAGTTCCAGCGTAAAGGCATAGTAGGGTTCCAGAAGAACATTAACCGCCTTCATAAGTCCCTGTCTCACTGCTCTGTAGGTAGCCTCTCTGAAATCACCGCCTTCTGTGTGCTTAAGGTGAGCCTTTCCTGCAACCAGTGTGAATCTGATGTCTGTTACGGGACTTCCAGTAAGCACTCCCACATGTTCCTTTTCCCGAAGATGGGTCAGCACAAGTCTCTGCCAGTTGATGGCAAGGTCATCTGTTTTGCAATCGGACCTGAACTTGAGTCCGCTTCCTCTGGGGAGAGGCTCAATCAGGATATGAGCTTCAGCATAATGTCTAAGTGGCTCAAAGTGTCCCACACCCTCCACAGCATCGTCTATGGTCTCAAGGTAAAGTATCCGGCTTTCTCCGAACTGAAGCTCTACTCCCAGACGTTCCTTCACAACTCTTTTAATGATTTCTATCTGCACTTCGCCCATGAGATGGACGTGTATTTCTTTCAGGTTTTTATCCCAGCTGATATGAAGCTCCGGAAATTCATCCGCCAGCGTATCAAGCTTTCTGTATAATTCAAGGTCATCAACATCCGGGGATTCCACCTTATAGTCCAGAACCGGCTTTAGCGATGGATCCTTTCCTTTGGGTTCGCAGCCCACAGAATCCCCGGTCTTAAGCCCTGAGATTCCGAGGAGTGTGCAGACCATGCCTGCCTCCGCGGTGTCAGCATTAACATACTTCTCACCACTGTAGATACGGATCTCCGAAACCTTCTCTCCGGGCAGGAGTTCGTCTCTTACTTTAATCTCTCCTCCGGTAATCTTTATATAGGTAAGTCTTCGGTCGGAGTCATCCTTTGCGATCTTGAAAACTTTGCCGCCAAGGACGCTTGGATACATGGGAATCTCCGTAAATGTATGGATACCTTCGAGAAATTCCTTCACTCCGAAGTTCTTAAGGGCAGAACCGAAATATACGGGAAACAGCTTTCTGTCCCAGATAAGGTTTCTCACATCCTTTGGATCAAGCTCGCCTTTTTCGAGATACTTCTCCATGATCCGGTCATCGCACATGGCAATGTTTTCCTTCAGCTCCTCCGACATGGAATACTTTCCGGCCTCGGTAAAATCCACCGCGGCCGCTCCGAAATGCTTTTTGAGATCCTCAAGAAGATTATCCTTGTCGGTTCCAGGCTGGTCCATTTTGTTCACAAAGATAAAGACCGGAACGCCGTATCTTTGAAGGAGCTTCCACAGGGTCTCGGTATGTCCCTGGACTCCGTCGGCTCCGTTAACTACAAGAATTGCATAATCAAGGACAGAAAGGGTCTTCTCCATTTCTGCCGAAAAATCCACATGCCCCGGAGTATCCAGAAGGGATACCGCTATGTCCTGAAGGTCAAAGGTTGCCATCTTGGAAAAGATGGTGATGCCTCTTTCCTTTTCCATGTGGTCGGTATCAAGGTAAGCATTACCGTTATCAACCCGTCCGAGGTTTCTGATCTTTCCGGTCTCGAAAAGGATACTTTCGGACAATGTTGTCTTTCCGGCATCTACATGAGCCAGAATTCCTATTACCAGATGTTTTTTTTGCTGTTTCTCCAAAAGCTGATCCTCCGTAACGACCTGTTTCTACTTTTATATATTCTTTTCGATCTGTTCTGTCCAGTTCTTTATCTCCCGGACTATCTCCGCAGGAGTCTTGCCCTTCTCATCGATGATGACATCCGCATACTTCTCGTAGAGCGGTGCCCTCTCATTGAATAAATCCCTGAGGGTGAAGCCTTCCGGCATAGCGACTCCGCGGTCCGTAACATCCCCGATCCTCTGCTCCATATCTTCATAGGAAATCTTGAGATATACTATCTTGCTTATTTCCTTAAGATGCTCCATGGCTTCCGCTTCATAGCATATGGAGCCGCCGGGGGCAATGATGGTATTTTCAACTTCTATGGAGGAGGCTATATCACCTTCCACCTTCAGAAATCCATCCTGGCCTTCTTCCGCGATGATGTCTTTCAATTTCTTTCCGGTTTTCTCCTGGATCATAATGTCTACGTCCAGAAATCCCATGGCTGCCAGCTTTGCAAGCATTACCCCTATGGTGGATTTGCCGCAGGAGGGCATTCCGATCATGGTAATATTCATTGTTGAGATATCTCCTCTTTATTCAAATTCCTGGTCGATTTCGCGATAGCAGACATGTAACTACAGCCTACGCAAAACGAATTAAATGGCTGGAGTTCCCAACTGCATTTATGTAAGTTCGCATGACGAGTTTCGGCTTTATCGCGAATAAAAGCCCTGCACCCGGGGTACAGGACTTTTCAAATATCAAAGCTGTTCAGCAAATAATGTAAGCGCAGGTACCAGCTGTTTCTTTCTGGAAACGACTCCCGGAAGAACTACTGACCAGGAATCGTCTGACTTATCGTTCTTATTCTTACCCTGTCTTCTTTCCGGTGTATAGCCGAAGGCATTCTCCACAAGCTGTCCTGCTCCCGTGCCAACCGCAAGAAGATCTGTGCTCTTGTCAAGGATATTGGTGAGCATGATGAAGCTCATATCAAGCTTTTCAACCTTGAGAGCGTTATAAGCAAACTCTTCAAGTCCGTCCTTGAACTGCTCAAGCTCTTCCTTGTTAAGACTTGTAACCTGGCTTACGCCAAACTCAATCTTGCCGGCAGAGAAGTGCTTGAAATCCTGATAGAATATCTCCTGAATGGTCTTGCCCTTCAGGTTGGATCCTGCAGAGAACATAGAGAAGGCATACTTCTCAATGTCAACTCCAGCAATCTTTGCAAGCTCTCTTCCTGTCTGTTCGTCAAGCGGAGTGCAGGTAGGTGATCTGAAAAGGAGAGTATCGGAAATGATTGCCGACATAAGAAGACCTGCAGTCTGCTTGTCGATTTCAATGTTATTCTCCTTATACATCTGAGTGATGATGGTTGAACAGCATCCCAGAGGCTGGTTTCTGAAATAAACCGGTGTCATGGTCTGAACCGTTGCGATCTTGTGGTGGTCGATGATCTCCAGAATGTCTGCCGCCTCGATGCCTTCAACAGCCTGTCCCGGTTCATTGTGGTCAACAAGGATAACCTGCTTTCCGCGATTTCCGAGGAGGTTTCTGCGGGATACCATACCGAGATAATTTCCGTCCTTTGAAAGGATAGGGAAGTCACGATGTCTCTTGGAAGCCATGATCTCTCTCAGCTCATCCACGAAATCATCTTCGGTAAAGGTTATCAGATTGTCTTTTGTCATAAAGTAGCTTATGGGCATTGACTGGTTGATAAGTCTTGCCGCGGTATAGGCATCATAGCTTGTTACCATGATGATCATGCCGTTTGCTTCGGCCAGGCTCTTTATGGTGGGGGAAACATTGGCACCCTCACAGATGATGATACAGTCTGCACCGTTGTCCATGGCGGAAAGCTGGTTCTCCGCACGGTTTCCGAGAATAACGATATCATGCTTTTCTATATAGTAGGACATCATCTCAGGGTTTGCGGCTGCGATGATAACCTTGCCCTTTTCACAGCATCTTGATACATCACCGGTTACTGTGGTTGCTTCCAGGGTGTCTTCTATATTGGAAAACTTGGTGTGGGCTTTTGAGATAATGTGGCTGTCGTAGACATTGAAATAAGATTTCGCGATGTCTCCGATGGTTATGACACCTTCAAGGGAATTCCTGGAGGTGACTACGGGAAGGGTTACGACATTCCCCTCGTTCATCATGGTCCAGGCCTTTTTCAGAGACATATCTCTGGTTACGCCCGGAGTCTTGCGATACTCAATATCTGTGACCTGTGTCTTTACGTTTGTTATAAGTCTGGGTTTCTCAACCTTAAAGTGATCAAGGACAAACTGAGTCTCTCTTGAGGGTTCACCTGCCCTGCAGGGAATATACTTCTCCGTATTTGTGATCTTGTTCTTTAATCTTGCATAAGCAATGGCTGCACAGATGGAATCCGTGTCAGGGTTCCTGTGACCCGTAACCAGAACTTCACGTTCTGTATTATGTGGAATATTGCTCTTTCCCTTAGTCATGTATCCTCCCGATTTATTGATTCACTATAATTCAAAATAATTTTGTTATCTTTTACATATACAAATTATAAAAACAATGTTGTATACAGGATTTTTTAATAATTGTTCATAAATTATTCATAAATCAATACTATATTTTAGTCATAAACATGAAGTTTGTCTTCGATGTTTCTGAATGTTGATTTTTTTCCAAATTAGATTTTTCATAATTACCCCGGTTAGGCGAATACCTGCCGGGGTCTCCTCATTTAAAAAACAAGTTTACTTTTTAAACATACTTCAAAGCTTTAATTCTGCAGCTTTTAAGAAATCCCTGACTAACCGGTACATTATAAAAATGTTTTTATCAAACCATCGCCAAAAAGGCAATGGTTTGACATAAACTTATGTGATTGTACTTAACATTAGCCAAAGACAGGTACCGGAGCATCCGGAAATGTTTCCCCAACGGTAGGCTCGTTATAAACCGCCGCTGTTGTCGTCTCCTGAAGATTTTCAAGTGACTCCTGAAGTTCTCTTATCAAGCTTGAGTCTGAACCAGCCCAGGATTCCTCTTCCTCAGTATATTCTGAATAAGTAGGAAGTTTTCTTGCTCTCTTAATGGCATTTTGCAATTCTTTTGCGTACATGGATGCTTCTTCATATGTATTGCAATACTGAAGTCTCTTTATAGTTTCTGTTATAAGCTCTTCCGTATATTCATCCCTGTACTCAAGCTCTTCAAGCTCTGTGAGGGCACTAATGAATGACTCTTTATTGATGCGCTTTTCTTCTTCGGATCTTTCATTCACAGCTTCACTTTCGGCTCTCTTTTGTTCTCTGCTGGATTCCTCTTCACTTTGCTGCAAAGCACGGTCTATAACCTGGGCCCAGCTTTCCTCTATCTCATCAAAATATGGCTTTCTGGTTTCCAGTCTTCCCAGAAGATCTGCACGTTTTTCATTATCTTCGATAGAATCCACCAAGGGTTTAGCTTCCTCATAATATTTACGTGCTGTAAGTGCATCCTCAACGGTATTGACCACAAGCTTCTCATAGTTTTCTACCAATGCCGATGCCTCTTCATAAATCCTCAGCTGTTCCTTTTCGTGAAGTGCCTGCTGTGCTCTCACTTCCGCCGTTGTAGAAACATAATCTGTAATTCCATATTCATTTGTTTTCAGATCTACAGTTGCCGGTTGTGTCCAGTCTGCAGGTTCCAATCCTTCATGAAGAACATTCATGGCATTTTGCCAGATTCGTCCCGCATAGGTGGAACCGTATACTCCCGGCATAGCCCTTGGAGTGTCATAACCCACCCAGACTGCCATGGTGTAGTATCTCGTGTATCCACAGAACCAGGTATCCTTTGATTCATTGGTGGTACCGGTCTTTCCGGCAGCTATCTGACCGTTGTCGAGTTGAAGTCCGTATCCTGTTCCGAAAGGCTCATTAATGGTACCCTTCAGTATGTCAGTCATCATCCACGCTGTATCTTCTCTGTATACCTTTGTTCCCGTGGATTTATAATCCTTTGTAAGGTCTCCGTCTTTTTCATGGACTATCTTAAGAATACAGGTGTTGTCATTGTACTGACCCATATTTGCAAGGGTACTGTATCCCTTCGCCATATCCACAACTCTCACACCATAGGTGAAGCCGCCGATGGAAACCGCCTTTGTTGTACCATCTATCCAGCTCATCTGCATGAAATGCATATTTGAAAGATAGCTTATACCAAACTTTGTCCCGATGTCTTCAAGGATCTGCCATGCTACGGTATTAAGGGATCTGTTCAGGGCTTCCCTCAGGGTAAGAACGCCTCTGTAACTGCCGCCTGAGTTGGAAGGACCATTCTCTATCCTGTGATCATCTATAAAAGTAGCCGGACTGTACTCACCGGAATCAAGAGCAGGAGCATAGTCAAGTAGTGGTTTAATTGCAGATCCGGGCTGACGTGCACTCAGATAAGCTCTGTTAAACTTATCCTCCGATCCCCTTCCTCCTACAACAGCCACCACATATCCGGTTCTGTTATCAACCACAGCTGCAGCGCCCTGGAGTGCGTACTTTCCGTTGGTCTGTAGCTCCGTAAAGCTTGAAAGCTTTTCATCAAGCTCAGTCTGAACCTTTGCCTGGATATCAGGATTTAATGAGGTATAGATATCGTAACCTCCGGATCTTATGAGATTTGTGTAGTACTCATAAGACTCTCCGTATTTTTTCTCGTATTCCTCCTGCTGCTCCTCGCTGTCCCACATATATTCGAATTCGAAGTGGTTGATATCCATAAGTGTAAGAGCCGCACAATGAAGAGCATAGGATGTGAGATAGTCTTCATCTGTCTGCTTTTGAGGATCCGCGGTTACATCGAGGGAAGAAGCAACATAGGCTTTATACTCTTCCCCGGTTATATATCCCTGTTCCTTCATGGAATTAAGAACCTGATTTCTCTTTTCGAGACAGGCCTCGGGATGTCCTATAGGCTCATATATGGAAGGAGCATTTGAGATTCCTGCCAGGGTCGCTGCCTCTACGACATTCAGATCCTTTGCTGATTTTCCAAAATAGTAGCGGCTTGCGGCCTCGACACCATAACAGCTGTTGCCATAAAAGTTTGTGTTGCAGTAAAACTCCATGATATCAGCCTTTGTGTACATCTTCTCCAGTTCCTGAGCCAGGAGAATCTCAACAAACTTTCTGGTGAAGGTTCTTTCGGAAGTAAGATATGTATTTTTGACCACCTGCTGGGTAATGGTGGAACCACCCTGGGTTATGACACCCTTATTGCGGACAAGCTCTATGGCAGCTCTCAGAACCGCGCTCCAGTCCACACCATGATGAATCTTGAAGCTTCTGTCCTCATGTGCAATGTAGGCATTCTGAAGATTTATGGAAATGTCGTTGATTTCCACATATTCGAAATGGCCTGCATTAACTATACCGAGGAGCTTTCCGTTGGTGTCAAACACCTGGGTATCCGAAAGCCGGGTCATATCTGTCACATCCACCGATGCCAGCTTGTCATAGGCAGTAACCTTAAGTGATTCATACTCCGGCAGAATCACTAAAAAATACGCAGAAAGGCCTGCTATCGCCAAAATGACGAGCAGACCTACAAACATGCGCTTAAATATTTTCTTTATAAGATGTCTTCTGCGAGGTTTCCGTCTCTTTGATGGAGCGGAAACCTCAGCCTTTTTTTCAGTGTTTTGTTCGTTATTATTCATTTGACTTATTTACTTGGCGTAATCAACAGCTCTTGACTCGCGAATGATATTAACCTTGATAACACCAGGATACTGCATCTGATCCTGGATCTGCTTAGCCATATCATGTGCCATGATAGTCATATCATCATCAGATACCTGATCGGGAACAACCATGATACGAACTTCTCTTCCGGCCTGAACCGCAAAGGACTTTTCAACTCCCTTGTATGAATTGGTTATATCCTCAAGTTCCTTAAGTCTGTTGGTATACGTCTCAAGTGACTTACGTCTTGCACCCGGTCTTGCAGCAGAAATAGCATCGGCAGCAGCAACTACACAGGCAATGAGTGATGTAGGCTCTGTACCGCCGTGGTGTGATGCCACAGTGTTAATGACGATTTCCGGCTCATGATGCTTCTTGCAAAGCTCTACACCAAGCTGTACGTGTGTGCCTTCCACATCGTGGTCAATGGCTTTTCCGATATCATGAAGAAGGCCGGCTCTCTTTGCCATACGTACATCGAGTCCAAGCTCCTCTGCAAGAAGTCCTGATATCTGGGCAACTTCCACTGAATGTCTGAGAGCATTCTGTCCGTAAGATGTTCTGAACTTCATACGGCCAAGAAGCTTAACAAGTTCGGGATGGATGCCATGAACACCAACTTCAAGTATTGCGGCATCTCCTTCCTCTTTGATAGTCTCATCAACTTCCTTCTGAGCTTTTTCTACTACTTCTTCAATTCTTGCGGGATGGATACGTCCATCTACGATAAGCTTCTCAAGAGCTATCCTTGCAACTTCACGACGGATAGGATCAAAACCTGAAAGAACAACTGCTTCCGGTGTATCATCTACGATAAGTTCAACACCTGTAAGCTGTTCCAGTGTGCGGATATTTCTTCCTTCACGGCCAATGATACGGCCCTTCATTTCATCATTTGGAAGCTGTACAACGGATACTGTTGACTCAGTAACCTGATCTGCAGCGCATCTCTGTATCGCATCAACGATGTAATTGCGTGCATTCTTCTCGGCATCTTCCTTTGCCTGATTGTCCATCTCGCGGATCATCATGGCATAATCATGCTTGGTATCCTCTTCAAGGGATTTCAGAAGTTCTGTCTTTGCCTGATCTCTTGTGAGACCGGAAATTCTTTCAAGCTCGGTAACCTTCTGGTTATGAAGTTCTTCTACTTCTGTTTCTCTTTTGCTGATCTTATCCTGACGCTTCTGGAGCTCCTGCTCTTTCTGCTCAAGGCTTGCAGCTTTCTTCTCGGAAGCTTCGTCTCTCTTCAGCATTCTGTGCTCGAGGTCGGATACTTCTTTACGTCTGTCCTTGATTTCCTTATCAAGGTCATTTTTTGCCTTTAACGCCTCTTCTTTTGTTTCGAGGAGGGCTTCTCTCTTTTTATTCTCGGCTGTTCTTATAGCATCATCTATGATCTCTCTGGACTTCTGTTCAGCGGATCCGACGGTTTTCTCATAGTCGGACTTTGCCTTGTTCTGTCCGGCTACGAACATAGCTATGCCTGTAATGGCAGCAACAACCAAAAGAATAGCAATTCCTAATGGGGACACTTTGTGTACCTCCTTCACTATTTTGTTGTTAATGTACAAACAGATATGTGAAAAGGTAAAAGGTTTTGTAGATTTTTACCCTGTCAAATTCTATTTATATATAAAATTATATTGTTTTCAATATAAACATTAACTTAACTACTATATTTTATATAAAATAGAAGTCACTGTCAAATAGACAATTATAAAACAACAGTCCTGACGGACAGAGCCGGAGGGCATCCATTTTGAAGTGAGGTTTTTCGGTCGAAAAATCAAAGCAGGCCACTACGATCTGATGGACATCCATCTAAAAACGAGTCGCTTCGACGGAAAAATATAAAATCGGACCCCTAAGAGGCTCTAGACCCTCGCCAATGTCAGAGATTTTCTCTTATGAAAACTCTGACTTGGCGAGGGGGCTAAGGAAAATGGATCAAGAGCCTCTAAGGGGTCCGATTTTTATTTTTCTCGTCTCAGCTCAACGTTTTTAGATGGATGCCCACCAACTCTACGTGGCCTGCTTTGATTTTTCTCTGTCTGATTTAGCGATCAAAATGGATACCCTCCGGCTCTGTCCTGTTATTGGTTTTATTTTTTCTTTTTGTCTTTGTCAGTTTCCTTGGAGTTTTCTACGCATTCAAGGGTGCGGTATAAAAGACGATAGAGGGTGCCGGCTTCTTCTTTGGTGAGTTTTATGCAGCTGCCCATTTCTTTGGGGACTTCAAGGGCTTCTTCTCTAAGCTGAACTCCTTTTTCTGTGATAGTCACGTCAAGGGATCTTTCGTCTTCGGGACAGCGTTCTCTTTTTATAAGGCCTTTTGCCTCGAGGCGTTTAAGAAGGGGGGTCAGGGTGCCGGAATCGAGGTATAAACATTCGCCCAGCTCCTTTACGTTGACTCTTTTCTTTTCCCACAGAACCATCATGGCTATATACTGGGTGTATGTTAGATCTATTTTCTCCAAAAAAGGCGTATATCTCCGGACCAGTTCTTTTGCGCAGACATAGAGCGGAAAGCAAAGCTGGTTTTCTATTTTCAGAGATTCATATTTATCTGACATTTTAACCTCCGGATAAATGTTTAAAAATAAAACTCTGCCATAGTGGCCTGTAAATCATTTTCCTTATTTTAACATAAAACCGACAAATTCTAAAAACGCATTATATTCAGAGGATTGCGGCAACCTTTTCCTCAACCTGAGCCATATCCATGGTAGGCTCGAAACGGTCCACAACATTACCATCTCTGTCGATCAGGAACTTTGTGAAATTCCACTTTATATCAGGTGTGCTTTCATAGTCAGGATGCTGTTTTGCGATAAAATCCTTCATGAAGTCTGCCGTTTTTCCTTCACCAAGTCCCTTGAATCCTTGCTGTGACTTGAGATACTTAAAGAGCTCTGTCTCATTTTCCCCGTTTACATCTATCTTTGCAAACATAGGGAACTTAACACCAAATCTGCTTGAACAGAACTTTGCTATCTCCTGCTCGGTTCCCGGTGCCTGATGTCCAAACTGATCACAGGGGAAGTCCAGTATAACCAGTCCCTTATCCTTATACTTATCATACATGGACTGAAGCTGCTCGTAATGTGGTGTAAATCCACACTCGGTAGCTGTATTCACAATAAGCATTACCTTACCCTTGTACTCCTCAAGTGTTGTTTCATTCTTTTCCTTATCAAGAACTTTGATTTCATAAATTTCAGCCATAATTATCTCCTTTCAGTTCTTAACTAACAATTCGGTTTATCGAATAAAAATCTACATAGCATCTATATATCCGCAGGCTGCCAATGCTGCCACCGCACCGTCTGAGGCTGCGGTTGTAAGCTGTCTCACCGTTTTGGTACGGCAGTCTCCGGCAGTGAAAATACCTTCTGTTCCGGTTTTCAGGTCTTCACCGGCCTTTATATAGCCTTTTTCGTCAAGCTCTGCCACATTTTCAAATGCAGTATTGTCGGGAGCCTGACCTATGGCAACGAATAATCCGGATACTTCTATGGTTCTTGTATCGCCTGTGGTTTTATTTGTAACTTCGATTGATACAAGACCGGCGGCATCCTCATTAAGTTTTGTAATAGTACTGTCCAGAACGA
The DNA here is from genome assembly GCF_000701645.1 of Oribacterium sp. FC2011. Classification (NCBI taxonomy): domain Bacteria; kingdom Bacillati; phylum Bacillota; class Clostridia; order Lachnospirales; family Lachnospiraceae; genus Oribacterium; species Oribacterium sp. FC2011. The sequence continues at coordinate 91,076 of NZ_JNJM01000011.1, read as the reverse complement.
ATTCTACGTTGTCTTTTGCTTTTAAACGCTCTACTTCTTTCTGATCTGCGCGGAATTGGTCTCTTCTGTGGATCACATATACCTTCTCACAGTAATTGGAAAGAAACTGTGCATCCTCAAGGGCAGTGTTACCGCCGCCGTTTACAGCTACCACCTTATTTCTATAGAACATTCCGTCGCAGGTTGCGCAGTATGAAACACCTTTTCCTACCAATGTTTTCTCATTGGAAAGTCCCAGAGGACGGTTTTTTGCACCTGTAGCAAGTATCACTGCTTTGCACTCATACTCGTTTTGCGAAGTGGTTACTTTCTTAATGTCTCCGTCATTGATAATGCCGGTTACTTTTTCGAATTTTATGTCTGCACCCAGATCTTTTGCCTGGTTATAAAGTCCTGTTGCAAAATCAAATCCTGAGATATGTGCTATTCCCGGATAGTTTTCGATGTCCGGAGTGTTGATTATCTGTCCACCATAGGATGAGGCTTCAAGCACCAGTGCACTTTTTCCGGCTCTTACGGTATAGATCGCAGCGGAAAGGCCAGCTGTGCCGGCGCCGATTATTACTACATCTACCATAACATTTTCCTCTCAATATATTACTTAAGAAGCTCAAGTACCTGCTCTTTAGGAACAAAACCTACAGACTGCTTATAAATCTCACCGTTTTTAAAAACAATGAGTGTCGGGATGGATCTGATTCCGTATCTGTCAAGAAGCTCCGGATTTTCATCGGCATCTACACTCATAACCTTGAAGCCGTCTGCGGAATCAGCAATCTCACTTATGATCGGAGCGAGCATCTTGCATGGTCCGCACCAGCTTGCCCAAAAATCCACCAGTACCGGAACATCACTCTTAAGTACCTTCTCATCAAAATCTGCTGTATTAATTGCCTGTGCTGCCATATTGTTACCTCCGTTATATTTTAAAAATTTTTTATTTGTCATTTGACTTGATTGAATTGTACGCAATTTATATTAGATTGTCAACAATTTAATTCTAAAATTTAGTTTATAATTTTGGGGCGGCAAAACCTGAATCAGCGTGCAGCACGTGTTTTCGAAATACAAAAAAATCAGGGAATCACCGATTAAGGCGTTTCCCTGATATGATCAATAATCTTCTTCTATTGAAAGTGCATTTCTGACTGTGGAATAAGAAAATCCCTTTCGCATAAGTGATGCGTAAAGCTTCCTTTTCTGTTCTGCATCCAATGCAGAAGGGTCTTTGCACTTTTTATATATGGCAGCTTTAACTGCTCTCATCTCAGCACCTTCTGACAGCTCATCATCTTTGAATTCGGCCATTGCTTCCTTTATATCTTTTTGATTCACACCTCTCTGATAAAGCTTCTGTTCAATTTCCCTAAGGGACTTTGAACCTGAATAGTGTTTTATCAGCTGCTTTGCAAATCTTAAGTCATTGATATAATCGTATTTTTTCAGGAAATCCATGGTCTCTTCTATGATCTCTTCGCTGTATCTTCCGGATTTAACCAGTTTTTCTCTGAGTTTTGACTCAGGTTTAGCAGCCTGTTCCAGAAGGTAGAGACTCCGTTCCTTACATCGGTTTAAAAGTTTGTCATGTTCGGACATCTTGTCAGGATCAAGGTTATATCCAGACACTTCTCCGCCATGCTCTTTTAATAAATCGTCTATTGTTTTCACTGTAACATCTCATCTGTATAAGCTTTTTTGACTGTTATATAACTTGCAAAATCAAATGCCGGCCAAGGGTCGGCATTTCTTATCAAAGCAACCGCCCTTAACATAGCAGCGAGAAAATATCTCAGTATTGTAATATTCAGTCTTTTTATGCTTCATCGTCTGACTCCGAAGTTGCCCGTGCGGCTTCTGCCTCGGCAAATTCATCCTTTGGAAGTCCGTACTTCTCACGAACCTTGCCTTCAACCTCTGCCATAATCGCCGGGTTTGCCTTAAGATATTCCTTGGCATTCTCACGGCCCTGTCCTATCTTCTCACCGTTATAGGCAAACCACGCACCTGACTTTTCAACGATATTTTCTTCAACCGCAAGGTCAAGTACATCTCCTGACTTTGAGATACCTTCGCCAAACATGATGTCAAACTCGCACTGTTTAAACGGCGGAGCAATCTTGTTCTTAACTACCTTTACTCTTACACGGTTTCCTGCCGCATCACCGTTCTGCTTCAGGGTCTCAACTCTTCTTATATCAAGTCTTACAGATGCATAAAACTTAAGAGCACGTCCTCCTGTGGTGGTCTCAGGACTTCCGAACATAACTCCGACCTTCTCACGGAGCTGGTTAATAAAGATAAGTATGCAGTTTGATTTTGCAATGATGGAAGTAAGCTTACGTAATGCCTGAGACATGAGTCTTGCCTGAAGTCCCACATGGGAATCACCCATCTCTCCGTCTATCTCAGCCTTTGGTACAAGTGCTGCTACAGAGTCGATTACAAGGATGTCCATGGCGCCTGATCTTACCATGGTCTCTGCAATCTCAAGTGCCTGTTCACCTGAATCAGGCTGTGATATGTAAAGGTTGTCAATATCTACTCCGATATCCTGGGCATACTTTGGATCCAGTGCATGCTCTGCATCGATAAATCCGGCTATTCCGCCTCTCTTCTGAACTTCAGATACTGCATGAAGTGCAAGGGTTGTTTTACCTGATGATTCAGGTCCGTAGATTTCTATGATTCTTCCTTTAGGGAATCCTCCGGCTCCGAGAGCTATATCAAGAGAAAGTGAACCTGTGGGTACAGTTTCTACATTGAGGCTGGCTGCGGAATCTCCGAGCTTCATAATGGAGCCTTTTCCGAAATTCTTCTCTATCTGTGTTAAAGCAACGTCCAGTGCTTTTAATTTTTCTTCGCGGTCCTGGTTAAAATTAACCGGGGTTTTTGTGGTCTTTGCCATGTTTGTCCTCCGTAAAACATATGTTTTGTGTTATTTTGTATTTTAATCTTATTTAGATTCGATGTCAAGGAGTATAACACAAGGTTTTGCTCAATAATATACTCTAAATTCAGACTATATTTAGTTTACGGTAGGCTGTGAGCAAAAAAATGCAAGGGACGTGTGACGGCCCACGAGATTGAAAGGACACCCCCGCGGATATGTCCGCCCAGAATGCACAGGTATGTGCATTCTGATCGGACATATCCGCGGGGGTGTTCTTTCAACTCGCAAGCCTAGTCACCCATCCCTTGCATTTTTTTGCAATTTACTTTTACTGATTCCCTAGTGCATCCGGAAAGTTACTATAAATCCATCGAGGACGATTCTCGAAAGCGAGAACCGTCCCGGTGGATTTAGGGAATAATATTATTTCGTTTTTTAGGGGGATCACACAAAACCTTTAAGAGCGGCCTGGTAGTTTAGGACGGCGGCGGAGGCGTTGATCATGGCCATGTTGGCCTGGGCTTCGGAGACAATGTACTGAACAAGGGCGCCCTGGTACTCGCCGTTTCCGACTGTTCCTACGGCGTAGCTTCTTTCGGCCTGACCCTTTTGTCTTGCGGCAAGGGCATAGCCTGCCTGGGCGGCATTGTTTTCGGAAGCTGCCCTTATAACGGTGTTGTAGAGGTCAGACATAGAGACATTAAGGTTTTCACGGGCTTCGTTTCGACTGATATCTGTCTCTGTGTATCCTGTGATGTTTTTGTCCACTGTGCCCTGAGCTGTACCGTATTTAACATTATGCAGGCGGGCCTCGGCAATATCGTTATCGAGATTTCTGGTAAAGATGTAGTTTTCATCATATGCAGGCATGGCACCGATGGAAACATTGGCACAATTTGAAGAATCCCAGCCAAGGATCAGGGCCATCTTATCTCTTATGCTCCGCATATTTTCCCTGTTTTTGTTAAGGTTGATCATGGCGGATTTGAGATCTGCTTCAGCTTTTTTTACCTGGAGATCCGTGGCCATACCTACTGCCCATGATCTTTGGGTGGAATCATAAATCGTCTGGTACATGTCCACCTGTTTCTGATACATTTGTTCAAGCTCGGCAAGTGACTGATATCCTATAAATGCCGCATTCATGCCGGTAACAATTGAAACCTTGCTGCCATGCATGGACATTTTTATCCTGTTCACAGTACTTGTAAGGCCGCTTTCTGCGCTTGATTTTGCCACGTGAAGGGTATCTGTGGAGCCACTGCTGTTGATCATGGCGCTGATCATCTTTATGGACGCTTCATAAGCTTCCTTTTCGGCTTCATTATCCGTGCTGTTTTTTGCATCTTTCAGATCCGAAATCATGGCGTTTAAGTCTTCTATGGTACTGCTCAGACTGTCCACTATGGTATTCATATCAACAGCAATATTATCTATAGCCGCATACTGCTGCTGTGCTATGATACTTCTGTACTCAACCAGGTTTTCGATCTCGTCATAATCGATGACATCATCCTGAAGTCTTGCCCAGGTAACATCGTCCATGCCATTTGGGCGTCCCTGTGAGTCAACGCCGGTGAGACTTTGCTGCTTAGTGTAGGGATCATACACAGGCGTCAGAGTTCTGGTACCGGGCATGGGGTTTGATGCCAATGCTGCATTGCAGGACATTAAAGCCAATGTCAATGTAACGCCTGCTGCAGTTCTCAAAATATTCCTTTTCATAGTAATCTCCATGCGACGTTCATAAATATTTCCGGGGGAAACCTATTTCTTCAAATACAAAATCTTTATCTAAAGTCCGGATTTTTATGATGCCGAATTTGTTCCTGTTCCTGCAAGCCCGTCCCTATATGAAATATATGTAAAGTACGCTGACTGAAGTGCATACTTCTTAAGCTCAGTGTTTAACTTTGAGGATTCCAGATTAAACTGTGCACTCTCAAGCTCCCTTAAGCTTGCGGATCCCGTTTGATAACTTCTTGTGACCTGATTCAGGGTCTCTGTAAGATTCAGCTCATCCAGCTGCTGCTTTAAAAGTTCATTCTGGGCTGTTAAAAGTGCATTATAAACAGAAGTCATGTCTGACTGCACCTGATTTTTGTCACTGTTCAGAGTAAGTTGAGCACTGCTTGTTGTACTTTCTGATTCTGCAAGTGCCAGCTTCTTTTCATCTATGGCAAGGACGTAGCTGTTTCCGTATGCCTTTGTGATATCTTCCTGAAGGTTTATGGAATTGATCATTTCGTCCGTAACCTCAGGTACCGCACAAATAACCGGCTCCGCATCATATTTCCAGCCAAGGTTTACAAGTACTGTCTGCTTGTTTTTTATCCGGTCGGTTAATGCTTTCTGAAGTGCTGTCTCGTCATCCTTCAGAGTCTTTTCTGCCTTCAGAACATCAAGCTCTGTTCCAGTACCAACCTGAAGCTTACGCTGTGCCTGCTCAAGAAGATTCCTGTCATTATTTACTGTAATCTCAGAGAGTTTTGCATTAAGCTCCGATGTATATATACCGATTATTTTCTGCTTTATGGCTTCGGCAGTTTGCACTTCTGTTTTCTGATAACCCTTTGTCACTACTTCTCTGTCTGAGTTCTGGATGGTTGTATCAACGCTTGCAAGTGACGTTTTTCTTGTGAGTTCCGCAGAAGCATCCTGTGCGTCACTTATTCCCAAAGAGTTCTCATAGGTAGTTTCGATATTGTCGATAACATCGTCATATGTAAGGTCATAGGTTCCGCCGTCATCATTGTCTCTGTAGTTTATCCAAAGAGAAGAAACTGTGGGATTGTACTCATGCACAAGATCCCTTATCTCATCCCATGTAAGTACATTGTCACGGAGGGACGCCCACTCTTCCGCAGATCTTTCTCTTTCATAGGAGGTCTGTTTGGGGGCTTTGTCAACTGTAGCCCCCGTTGCTGCCAATGCTGTCACAGCGGATCCTGCAAATGTCTCTGCCAGCATCACTCCCGCCATAACAATAGCCAGTTTTTTTCCACTAATTCTCATTTAATATCTCCTGAATTTTTATCAATCCGGGAAGCCTTCAGTGAAATCTGCTTTCTCTTCCAGTTTCTCTTCAAAATCATCTTCACCTGTTGGATCATCGTCAGGTGTGCCGTAGCGTTCCCATTCCTCTGCGGCCTTCTTCTGGTAATACTCCGCAGGATTCTTACCTTCCATGTATCCGGCGCTCGGAACATCCATATCTACATTCTTTTTCTTCTTATCCATTACGGTGTAGTAAATAGGAAGTACCAGTAGGGCCAGTATGGTAGAGGCCGTAAGTCCGCCTATATCTACTATCGCAAGACCTCTCATCATTTCACCGTTATCACCGATACCTAAAGCCATAGGTATCATGGAAAGAACGGTGGTGAGGGTTGTCATAAGGATAGGTCGGAGTCTGGTTGCACCGGCTTCTATAAGGGCACGGCGCCTCGGCATACCCATTCTGTACTGGTTTACGGTATCTACATAAAGGATACCGTTATTAACAACCGTACCAACCAGCATCATAAATCCAAGAAGTGATACCATGGAGATAGATGCATCCGTCAGCCACAAAAGTGCAAAGGAACCGATAAGTGCCAAAGGAAGTGTGGTCATGACCATGAATGAAAATCTCATGGACTCAAACTGCGATGCCATTACTACCCAGATGAGGAATACAGCGATAACCAACGCTACACCAAAGGATGCGAACTCTTCCTGCTGTGACTGATCGGAAGAATTCAGACCCGTGGTTATACCATTTACGAGATACTTCTTGATCACTTCATTATTGATGCTCATTCGGGACATCTGATCCGCCTTAGTGGTGTAATCAGCCGTTATGGTTGCAATATACTTCTTGTTTTCTCTCGAAATAGAGGCAGGTGAATCCTCAAATACCACCTCACTGATGTCCTTAAGCTGTACCTGGGAGCCGGAAGGGGTTGTAAGGAATACATCCTTGATCTTTTCTACATCATCAAACTCATCCTTAGGATACTCTACGGTAACATCGGTATTCTGTCCGTCTATACGCATGGTCATGGCTTTCTTACCGGAGATCATGTTGTAAAGCTGATTTCCGACACCCTGAGGTGTAAGACCTTCTGCATTAGCCTTTATAGGATCCACATGAATCTTGATAAGGGGAGCCGCATTCTCCAGTGAAGAGTGAACAGCTGTAATATCTTCCCTTTTCTGAAGCTCTTCCACTATTTCCTTGGAGGCCTGTTTCAGATCATTATAATTTGAAGACTTAAGTATAGTCTCATACGTCTCCTTTGCCGTTGACATACCGGACATGGAGTTATTGGCCTTTACGGAAACCACCGCATCGGGAAAACCATCGAAAAGCTTACGATAGTAGGTGGCTTTATCCTTTGTCTTCATGCTCCTTTCTTTTATAAGCTCCACGGTGACGGTAGAACTGCTTCCGTAATACATGGTCTGGATACCCGAACCGCCAGAAGACACTCTGTAGTTTTTTGTATCCGGATCCTGAGAGACTACATCCTCTATCCTGAGAAGCATCTTATCAATTTCATCTACCCTGAGACCCGATCTTGTATTCAGGGTGATGGTCAGCTTACCGTTATCGGTTGCCGGCATCATCTCTACCTTGATAGCTCTCAATAATCCAAGTGAGCTAATGAAAAGGGCAATTGAAATGATAAGCACCAGAGCTCTGTGGTTAAGGAACTTATCGATTATTACGCGATAGGCTACCTGCATTCTCTGTATAATATTATGTACCGGAGCATGATTATTCTCCTTCGGTTTATACATAACAAAGCATAGAGGCACTATGGAAACCGCTGAAATAAGGGACGAAAGCATGCAGAACACGATGGTAAATCCAAGGGGTCCGAAGAACTGTCCCATAAGTCCCTTCATGAAACCAAGCGGCAGGAAAACTACGCAGGTGGTAAGGGTCGAACCAAGAACCGACTCACCGACTGTCTGTATGGACTCGAGAGCTGCTGACTGTCTTGTTTTCAAGCCAACCGTACTGTACTTATCCATGGCTCTGAAGCAGGCTTCAAGTACAACTATGGAGTTATCAACCATCATACCAACGCCGAGAACCAGGGCTGACATGGTGACCATATTAAGGGAATATCCCATTGCCCACATGGCTACAAGTGCTGTAAGGATAGACAGCGGGATTGAGGTACCAACTATGAGAGATGCCTTCAGATCTCCGAAGAACAGTATGATTATGATCATGGAAATGATAACGGCCGCGATCATTGTCTCAAACACTGATGTCAGAGAGCTCTTAATGCTGTCTGCATCATCATCGATTATACGGATCTTCAGATTATCATCTCTTGCTTCCAGCTCCTCGATAAGCTTTTTAGCCTGATTTGACATGGAAACCGCCGACTCACTCTGTTTCTTGGTGAGATCCAGCATGATGGTATCCTGTCCGTTGTATCTTCCTATGGCCTCCCTGTCTTTGAGAGCCAGATTTACGCGTGCGATATCACTGAGATATACGGTGTTTCCGTTTCCTGTAGTGATAGGGATGCTTTCAAGAGCTTTTACCTTGTCATAGGTATTACCTGTGGATACGGACAGCTTCTGTGTGCCTACATTGGTGGTTCCCGCAGGGAGGGAGAAATCCGCCGCTGCCACTGTGGAAGCCACTGTTGCCATGGTAAGGTTATATTGCTTAAGCTTATCCGGCTTTATCTCAATGCTTACATACTGCTTTTGTCCGCCGGCAAGTGATACACTGGCAACTGTTCCAAGGCTTTCAAACTCAGGGGAAATATCATTCTCAACATAGTTATACATATTATCCTGAGCCGAATTCTCTATGGACAGGCTGAGTGAAGCCTGCTCGTTAACATTCATGGTGAGGACATCCGGATCATTGGCACCATCCGGAAAATCTGTCTTTACCCGGTCTATCTTCTTTTTCAGCTCGTCGTAAGCCTTATCCATGTCAGTACCATACTCATACTGAACCATGGTGAAGCCATAGTTTTCCGAGGATTTGGAGGTGACTGTTTTTACATCCGAAAGTACCGCAACACCTTCTTCAATAGGCGATGTTATAAGTTCATCGATATCTTCCGGGGACGCACCGTTGTAGGTTGTGGTAATGATGATTACCGGAACATCGATGTTTGACATAAGCTCCATCTTCTGATTAAGAAGGGACATTATGCCGAAGAATATGAGACTGATGACTACCAGGAGGGTGGTAACCGGTCTTCTGATGACAAATTCGGTTATTTTTTGCATTATAATGCTCCTTCCTGATATCAGTCAGCTGATATATTTCCATTTTCGTCTATGATACGAACGCTGGCTCCGTCATATATATCCTGTGTCCAGCTTGAAACGATCTTATCGGAGGTTGTGATGCCGTCCAGTACCTGGTACTCTGATTCATTTGTGATTCCCAAAGTAATGAAGGCTCTCTTGGCGATGCCGTCCTCGTATACATATACATAAGGATTTCCGGATGAATAGTAAACATAGTCCGCCGGGATGATCGTGGTATCATCAGCTGTTGCAGCGGTAAGTTTAACCTTTGCGGCAACACCGTCTGCAAGAGCTTCGGCATTTTTAAGATCTGCCTCTACCGCAAAAAGTCCTGTGGAGTTATCTACCAGTCTGCTTAATTTAGTTATGGCTCCCTCATATTCGGAACTGTTTTTTTCAACAGTCACCTTCTGCCCGATGGAAAGGTTGTTAAGGATTTCCTCAGTCACACTGAAGGTAACCTTTCTCTGACCGGAACCCGTGATGACACAAAGCACCGAGGACTGTGAAACAGTTCCGTTTAATGTCATATTCTGGTTCTGTATGGTTCCGTCGGAAGGAGCTGTAACTGTTGCGTATTCAATCTGGGTATCGTAATTCAGTTTTGCAGACTCTGCCTGAGCTTTTGCGGAAGCAACCTGGGCCTGAGCAGCATTGGCAGAATTCTGTGTAGACGTAAAGGTCTGAGGAGCCACATCACCTGCCTGGAAGAGCGGTGTCATACGATTTAATGCATCCGCCGCAGTAGCAGCCTGCTGCTGAGATGCCCGGACGGAAGCATTAGCTGCATCAAGGCTTGCCTTTGCAGAATCTATGGCCTTCTGGTTATCTATCTTTGCGATGGGATCTCCTTGCTTTACGGTGTCACCGTTCTGCACATAGATCTCTATGATCTCGCCTGCAACCTTCGGAGATACACTGTAAGTATCAGAAGGCTGGATCTTTCCCATTATGGAAGTATCATGCTTTATGGAGCCTATGGAGGCAGTGGATATGGTAACCGCAGGAAGTTCCTTCGTCTGGATCTCCTCCTTCGGCTTCATGATCCTGGCTGCGATTGCCCAGCCAATAACGCCTATTATTCCAACAACGATTAATATTGCTACCGGTTTTTTCATACAACTCTCCAATCTTTTCTATGGAAATATTTTTTCAGTCAAATGTCACTCTGTCTGGTTATTCTCTGTTTTTTATGCTCTCTTCTTTTATGAAGCCTCGATAAGTTTCCGGGCCTCCCTGCCTGCTCCGTATCTCAAAAGCTCAAGCTGCATATTAAATTCCCGAAGGATCAGGTTTTCATCTTTATCAGGATGGAGCAGCATGTTAAAAAGCGCTGTTACGGAAAGCATATGTGCGGATTTCAGTATCAACCCAAGTCTTTCTTTACTTCCTCTTACATCCATAAGGCTGAGATCAAGATGTTCCATCATCCATTCCAACTGTTCCTTCTCGGTCTCTTCCCTGATCTTAATATCCGTTTCCACCCAGTCCACCACTCGTCTCATCATATTTGTCTGAGTAAGAATGTTGATACTCTGCTGTATGGTTCCTTTTTTCATGTACCCGGCCACTCTTCGAGTGTATTCTGTAATGGCTTTCCAGAAATCACCTCTGTTTTCCAATACTATCTCCTTCAGAAAGTGACTGTTTTTTTCTCCTTCTTCCTTGAATATGTATTGGAGAAGATCTCTCTTATCCTCAAAATAGGTATAGAAACTGCCTCTGGAGATACCTGCATTTTTGATGATCTGATTTATGGATGCTTCTTCATAGGGAACCCTGGCGAATTCTTCTCTGGCCGCATTCAGGATTCGTTGCCGTTTGTCCTTCGACAACTTTTCGAACCTTTCCGTTGACACTTATAGCCTCCGATTCTTATATATCCCTGCATAAACTCAGATGCAGGGTGCATTATACTGCTGTTAACTGTCTTCTGCCTTGTGTGGAATACCTGTTATAGGGCAGTGTTATGACATTTTGTCATTTTTAGTGACAGTTTGTCACCTCGTGATATCTGAGTATAGTGACAAGGTGTCATTCTGTCAATTATTTCTTCTGCATTATTTTACTTTTTCATAAACAATATATTTCATTTTTATATTTTTTTTAGAATATTGTATAAATCCAAGTACACAACTCCTTGCTTAAACAGAATATTTGCATTACAATAACGGAGTATTGTATACAAAGAACGATTTATATATGAATTTCGGAGATTTAATTTATGGACAGTGTTAAACTGCAGGCCTACGGAAAGATCAACTTGTCTTTGGACGTTTTACGACAAAGAGAGGATGGTTATCACGACGTAAGAATGATCATGCAGACCGTAAAGCTCCATGACAATATCGACATGCAGAAAACAAAGGATCCGGAAATAAAGCTTACAACCAACCTTTCGTTTCTGCCTGTCAATGAGAACAATCTTATGTACCGCGCAGCCAGGATGCTCATTGATGAGTTCGATATCAAAGAGGGCGTTTCAATGCAGTTAAAAAAGGTGATCCCCGTTTCTGCCGGAATGGCAGGAGGATCAACCGATGCGGCTTCTGTTCTTTACGGAATGAATAAGCTCTTTAATCTGAGATTATCCACAGAAGATCTTAAGTTACGTGGAGTTAAGCTTGGAGCGGATGTGCCATTCTGCCTCACGAGGGGTACTGCCTTATCAGAGGGAATAGGCGAAGTACTGACTCCTCTCAGGAAGCTGCCGTCCTGCCCCATAGTGCTTGCGAAACCGGCGATTTCCGTATCAACTAAGTTTGTATATCAGAATCTTCATGTTAATGACCTGCCGGCAGAAGCTCATCCGGACGTTGATTCCGTGATAGCCGCCCTTGAAAAGCAGGATGTTAATGAAGTTGCCGTAAATATGGGAAATATCCTGGAGACAGTTACGTGCAAAAAGTACCCGGAAATAGAGCTTATAAAAGATGCCATGAAGGAGCTTGGAGCCGTAAATGCGATCATGTCCGGCTCAGGTCCTACGGTATTCGGTATTTTCAGTGATGTTGCCGAAGCCCAAAAATGCTATGAAGCTTTGCGATTCGGAAAATACAGGAATCTCGCCAAGCAGGTCTATCTTACAGAGCCATGGCTCTGATATGACGATTCTTCTTATTCCGGAGATAATCTAACCTATTAAATATTGGAGGACAAAACCTTGATGAGTGAATTCACAGTTAACATGAACGAGTATCTTCCTCTCAGAGATCTCGTTTTCAATACTTTGAGACAGGCAATCCTTAAGGGGGAGCTGAAACCCGGTGAGCGTCTCATGGAGATTCAGCTTGCTGAAAAGCTTGGGGTTTCCCGCACGCCTATAAGAGAGGCTATCCGTAAGCTGGAGCTTGAGGGTCTTGTTATCATGATTCCGAGGCGTGGTGCCGAGGTTGCCAAGATTTCCCACAAGAGTTTACAGGATGTTCTTGAGGTTCGCGGCGCACTCGAGGAGCTTGCTACAGATTTGGCCTGTCAGCGTATCAATGATGAGGAGTTAAAGGAGCTTGCAGATGCGGAAGACCATTTCAAAAAGGTTGTTGAGAATAATGGCTCTGAAATGGAGATTGCGGAAGCTGATGAAGCCTATCACGACATTATTTACAAGGCTACCCGCAATGATAAGCTTGTTCAGATGATCAATAATCTTCGTGAGCAGATGTACAGATATCGTCTGGAGTATATTAAGGATGAGGCTCAGAGGGGTACTCTTATCAATGAGCATGAGAAGATTCTTGAGGCTATCAAGATCCGTGATATCATTCGTGCCAAGACTCTCATGAAGGAGCATATCGACAATCAGGAGTCAACGGTTTCCCAGAATCTGGAGTGGGAAGCAGAGGCTGAAAGCAAAAAGCAGCGGAAGAAGTAACCGGCCGAGCCGGAAGGCATCTATTAAAAAACGAATCGCTGCGGCGGAAAAATCTAAAATCGAACCCCTAAGAGGCTCTAGACCCTCGCCAATGTCAGATATTTTCTTTATGAAAAATCTGACTTGGCGAGGGAGCTAAGGAAAATGGATCAAGAGCCTCTAAGGGGTTCGATTTTGATTTTTCTCGTCCTCGCTCAACGTTTTTTAATAGATGCCTTCCGGCTCTTACTCTATCTATACCTGTTGAGTTTTTGCTTTCTACTGTCTGCTTTCATGACAAGTGAAATAAATTACCTGGTAGGACCGGGCGATTTCGTCGAGGAATTGCATTGCGCCGGGGATTTTGTAATCGTCCAGGTTTACGAAGGGGTCATCCAGTAGGATGAAGGGTTTTTCTTTTTGATACATGGCTTCAATGAAGGCCATTCTACGGGCAAGTTCCACCATGTTGCGGAAGCCTGCGGAGAGGAGCTGGGTGCTGTGCTCACGACCGTCTGCTATGAAATTCACGTTAAAATGGGCATCCATGCGATAAGGTATTTCTCTGAGACCGTTGGTATTGATGAGGATACGGTAAAACTTTTCAAAGGCAGACATAAGGGGCGCCATATATTCTTTTGTGAAATTGTTATGGGCTTCTTCTATATGGTCTCTTGTCAGTATCAGAAGGTTGTATCTTTGTTCCAGCTCCCGGAGCTCATCCAGGCCGAGAACATACTGTCTTTCCTTTTCATAAATCTTTTCAAGTTCTTTTTCTATGTTCTGTGAATGCAGTTTTAATCTGTTGATGGTTTCAACTGCTTCATTGTATTCCTCTGTGGTTTCCTGAAGCTTACGGCTAAGGGTTTCAAAGCTTTCACCATCTTCTCCGGGTCTCATGGCATTTCTTAATTTCTCTATATCATGGGTCTGTTCAAACTCTGCCTTCTCCCGTCTCTTTAGAGCCAGTTCTTCGGCAAAGCCTTTTATATCACATAGTCTGTTGTATCTCAGGATATCGTTTCCCAGACTTCTGAAGGCTTCGAAATCAACATTGTCGGGATCCGAAAAGTCAGCTTTTGGGTAATATCTCATCAGATACATAACTACTTCAGAAGTCAGTTTATCTATCTCTTCGTAAACTTCGTCTATAGTCTGGCGGTGTCTCTCATTTCCACCTGAGCTTTTATGACCATGGTTTCCGGAGACTGCCTGAGAGATAAGCATTATGATGAGCATGGATAATCCTGCTGCCAGTATGCATACTCCTATCACGAGGCTGAGATCCGTGAATATCATGTAGGCTCCGATGATGATCAGGATCACCGAAAGGATACATACCATGATTCCGGTCAGATTTGAAAATTCTCCGCCATAGCCTTTTCCACGAGTCCGGAGGCCGGCCTGCTCCATAAGGTCAAGCTTTTCATGGAGGAACTGTATACGTGATATCCTTTTTTCGATACCTCTTAGCTCAGTTTCTCCCGGTACACCATTCCGGAAGCGAACATCCAGCTCCCTCATGTCGTGATTAATCCGGGAACTTCTTTCCTCCGGAGTAAGGGTGTCGGCTTCAGCTCCGAAATGTCTTCTCTGTATCTCCATCAGTCTCTTTTCACACTCTGAAATATCCTCTATAAGGTCTTCATATTTCATTTTGTCTTTAAGTGTATCCTGATACTGACTGAGAGCCATGGCACGGCTGTTTAGTATCTCTATGTTTTTTGCTCTGGTTCTCTGTTCATCTCCGAGATTTTTTAACCGCTCCGCACTGCCGGTAAGTTCTTTCTCCAGGGCTTCCTTGTTTTTAAATTCAGACTGAAGGATCTCCAGCTCCATTCTTTTTTTGAAGATGGCTCCGGTTCTTCTGTTGGGGGAAAGGTTATTTACCTCATCCTTTATGGATTCCATGACCGTTTCGTAGCGGTTCATGTCTTCGGGGTCTTCGGAAACATTGCCAATCTTGGCATTGATCTGAGAGGTCATACCTGTTTCCAGTTCCTGCTGCCCTATGAAAACGGTTCTTCTGAAGGATCTTTCATCGATCTTCAGTATCTCTTCACCGATATTTTCACTGAAGTCCGTTGACGGGAGGTTTGTTTCGGCATCATACAACGTAAAGGTATCCTGAGCCTTTCTTTCTCCGAAGGTCCGCACTATACGATAGCTTCTTCCTTCCGAAAGTTCAAATACCAGTTCTCCTCCGAAGGTACCTCCCTGCCAGGGTCTGAACTTCTTACGGTCATTATCCTCGTCCTGGGATTTTCTGTCGCCGGAGAGTCCGTAAAACATAACTCTTATGAAGGAGGCCAATGTTGTCTTCCCGAAGCCATTTTCCCTCAGGAAAACATTGAGACCTCCACTAAAATCTATGCTCCTGTCATGGAGCTTTCCGAAATTTTCTATTTTTGCACTGATAAGTTTCATTTATTAGCTTCCTATAAGCAGCTTTATGCCGCATTCTATGATCTCGGCCTTTAACTCATCACCGATTTCCATATCTTCACGGACTGATCTTATGAATTCTCCCTTCAGGGATCTGTCATTCTCAAAGATCCGGTAGTCAACAGTCCGGCGGGTATCATCAACTACTTCTGTATAGTAGAACATGGAATCAAGCTGACTTCTTATGAATGTCATATTTTTTTCGGCCGTGATATCAAGCTCTCCCTTAAGGATAACTCTTACCATATCTTCCGGTTTCAGCCGACCGCCCCCTGACTCCTCAAGGATTTCTTTTATGGCATCGCTGTCTAAATTTTTTATCTCCTCTGAGGAAGCAGGCACTCCGCCAAGCAGCGACAGCTCTGCCTTAGTTCTGCTTACTATATCAATAGAGGTTTCCAGACCTGTTATGTCCACGGGTACCAGCCAGAGATGTCTCGTACTGAAATCGATCATCTGACGCTTCACTTCATGGGTCTCTTCATTTATGTCAAGCATTATGAAGCCATGCCTTGAACACTCATCAAAACCTCTTCCTTCAAGGCATCCCGGGTAACACCACATACCTCTCCCGTCTATCCGGCCTTCACTGTACTTGTGAATATGTCCGAGAGCCATGTAATCTATATTATGCTCCGCGTAGTCGGAAATATATATATCTTCGTCTGTTTCCGCCGATTTTTCAGTACTGTATCCTGTTATAACCTGACCGTGGAGCATGACGATATTGAAGTCTTCTTCTTTAAGCTTCAGGGTTCTCGCCGCCCAGTTCTCCGGAAGCTGTGCTCCCGCAAAGCTTGTACTCAGTTCTCTTCCTGATACAACTATGTTCCCTGACAGTCTGAACATCCTCCATGAATCATTAAAGGTATACATGTTCTCCGGTAATGCTTCTGCCCTGTTCAAAAAGGTATCCGTGTCATGATTTCCTTTTAAATAGAAGAAAACTATTTCCGGATGGTTTCTTATGCTGCCGATGACAGCATTGGCAGTTGTCCCGCTGACTGCTGCCGTATCGAACATATCGCCGGATATAAGAATCGCTGAAACCTGCTGCTTTGAAGCATATTCCAGAAGCCTTAGCCAGGTGCCCAGAAGCTCCTGCCTGCGTTCCTTTGCTCTCTTCTCATCCAGGTGTGTATTTAATCTGCTGTCAAGATGCAGATCTGCGCAATGTATAATCTTCATTTATCAAAACCAAACCCTAAATTTCAAACAAATGTACGTTGTTATTTTATCATTTAAATCCTTACAACTCAACTGTTTTATTTTTAGAGTTATCCACCGGGGATAACTCCATAAATAAACATCGACAGCGGAGATCCTCTGCTGTCGATGATAGGGTTATCTATAGTATTTATTCGATATATCCGCCGACCTTCATTTCTTTGAGACGTATATGGTGTCTTCTCAGGAACAGGAAGAAGATGCCGAATACAAATACCACTGTTATAAGTGCACCTACAGCCTGATTATATCCGAATATAAGCATCAGACCGGTGTATGCCGCAAGAATCAGGAATATCTTCGCCATAGAATCAAATCCAAACTTAAAATGTTCCTTTGCATACCTCTCTATGGAAAGAATGCAGATATAGTAGATGGTCATGGTGATGACCATCCATATGGTCTTCGGAAACAGGGGCACCAGAGGTCTTGACAGTAGTTCAAGGGCAATGGTGGTGGAGTTGATGGCCAGGATCATGATAACATGTATCACCAGGAAACCGAGGCCCGAGGTCCTTTTATGATGGTCAAGTACGTTGTCATAAAAGAATCCGTAGCTCAGGAACATGCCTATGACTACAAGGAAGGAGGAAACATTGAGCCAGATGCCTGTTTCTTCCTTAAAGAAGCCGGAGATGCCGATAATCATTTCTCCGAAGGTCAGGATGACCAGCAGCAGGTTTCTTTCCGCAAAATGAGGGAAATCACAGGGTCTTTTGTCATAAGCCGTGTGCTCCTTTAGCTTTCCGATGTATCCTACTATCAGCGCAACCGGTGAAATCACTATTCCCGTCAAATGATAAACCGGGATTGAAATAACGATCAACGCAAACTCGAAGGTCAGGATGGTTACGTTATTCCTTAGGATTTCCTTATCGATTTCATCCAGTCTCGTAGCAAATCGCAGCTTATCCCAGCTTCTGTAGGCAATATTCAGCATTATCAGTGCCCAGGCAATGTGGTAGCGATTATAATGATCAAGAAAGTGAAGGTTGGAACCGCTGGCCATGTAATACAAAAGGTACATGTTGATCAAAATGCTGATGTAATCTCTCAGTGCCTTCCTTCCGTATCTGTTGAAAAACATGGTGGTGAACATCCAGACCTGCATGACTACCGCGGTAAGGAATATAAATGTCAGTATGGCTTCCGCAGGCGGGAAGGATTCTTCATAGCTATGGAAAATGGCGTTGATAGTTCTCAGGCTGTACACAAAAATCAGATCATAGAAAAGCTCAATGTACTCAACCTTTTTCTCAACGTGATCTTCCGGTGCGGGACTCTCCTTATTTACTCTGGACCAGATTCGATAGAGGATTGAGCCTTCCGCTTCCTTTACCGGTCTGTCCTCATCTATTTTTGTTTCTCCCGCAGCCTTTTCAACTATTTTGTTGAAATACTCTCTCTTCTTATGCTCTTCTTCGTCTATGTCCTTTCCTTCGGTACGGACATGTATTTCCATTAATTCCTGTATCATGGGCTTAACGGTGTAGTCTTCCTTTTTAAGACTGCTTCCGTCGGAATCCAGGCCGGGAATGTCTACATCTTCCGTATATCCACTGTGCTCAGAGCCTTTTTTCTTTAAATCGATATCATCTTTTGAATTCATGGTATCTCTCCTTTAAAACCCCGGTCTTTTATCCATGCCATACTATGCCCTTGTGACCGACCTCTTTATAAATCATTCCCCTTAACCCATATCTTGTATACAAAAGTGCACAAAAAGTCGGAGAACACTGTAAAATTAATATTCAAACTAACTATATTTACGTGATTTTACCATACAAAAAAAGAACGGCACAAGACATCTCTTGTGCCGCTCTTTGTTTTTATTTAGATACTTTACAGCAGTTCAGCCCATGGTCCACCGGCTGTACTTGTTACAATACTTTTACAGTGTCTTGCCTGTAAGCATGGTATATGCTTCCTTATAGAGGTCAACTGTCTTATCAACAATATCCTGAGGGAGGGTAGCATTGTTATCAGGATTTGCTTTCAACCAGTTACGAACAAACTGCTTATCGAAGGAGGACTGACCCTGGCCTTCCTTATACTGATCGAGTCTCCAGAATCTGGAGCTGTCAGGTGTGAGAACCTCATCAGCGAGAACTACTTCGCCGTTCTCATCGAGACCAAACTCAAACTTTGTGTCTGCAATAATGATTCCCTTTGAAAGAGCATAATCAGCACACTTTTTATAAACAGCGAGTGTTGCATCCTTGATCTTTGTGGCAATCTCTTTTCCCTTTCCGGGGAATGCCTTCTCAAGGACTTCTATGGACTGCTCGAAGTTGATATTCTCATCATGGTCTCCGAGATCAGCCTTTGTGGATGGTGTGTAAAGCGGCTCGGGAAGCTTCTGGCACTCAACCAGTCCCTCAGGAAGCTTTAATCCGCAGATGGTGCCGTCCTTCTTGTAGTTCTCCCATCCTGATCCTGTGATGTATCCGCGCACGATGCACTCAATAGGTATCATCTCAAGCTTCTTGCAAAGTGTTGCTCTGCCATCAAATTCAGGCTTCTGGAAATACTCCGGCATATCATCGTTATCAACTGAGATCAGATCGTTTGGAATAACATCCTTTGTGAGATCGAACCAGAACTTTGACATCTGAGTAAGAACTCTTCCCTTATCGGTGATCTGGTTATGAAGAATCACGTCAAATGCTGAAATTCTGTCAGTAGCCACCATGATAAGCTTGTCACCGAGATCATAGATCTCACGTACTTTACCTTCCTTGACCGGTTTAAAATCTGCCATCTTTACCCTCCATATTCAATTAAGGACCCTCGCGTCCGAATTGTGTTACCGAAATTTAGTATAATTCATTTGGCTTAAATCACAAGTCCAATTATGCATACAAAAATCACTGTTTTCAGGTTTTATTAGTTGCAAATGCCAAAACGCAGTGCCACACGGATCCCGGAATTAAAATCCTGAAGGAAATCCACCGGAGATACCATATAACAGAAAAAGCAGGCCTTTCAGCCTGCCTTTCCTGTTTTAGGTTATTTATAGAAAAGAGTTTATCGAGTCAGTAAATTTAATGAGAGTTTATCTCTGTACACGAGCTCCTGCACCACCCATAACGGCTTCAACTTCTTTCTTTGTAGCCATTGTGGTGTCACCAGGAGTTGTCATGGCAAGTGCGCCGTGAGCTGCACCATAGTTTACAGCCTTCTCGGCATCGCCGGTTGTCATAAGTCCGTAGATAAGTCCTGAAGCGAAGGAATCACCGCCGCCTACACGGTCCATGATCTCAAGACCCTTGTAATCTGCTGCCTTATAGATCTCGCCGTTTGCCCAGCAAAGAGCTGACCAGTCATTAACTGTTGCAGTGTGAACAGTACGAAGTGTTGTGGCAACAGCCTTGAAGTTAGGATATGTCTTAACAGCCTCGTTGATCATCTTCTTGTAGCCGTCAACATTAAGCTCCTTAAGAGACTCATCCTGTCCCTCGATCTTGAAGCCAAGGCAGGCTGTGAAATCTTCCTCGTTACCGATCATAACGTCAACATACTTTGCGATTTCTTTGTTCACTTCCTGAGCCTTTGCCTGTCCGCCGATAGCTGACCACATTGAAGGACGGTAGTTAAGATCATAAGAAACGATTGTGCCGTACTTCTTTGCTGTCTTGATGGCTGCGATAACAGTCTCTGAAGCCTGCTCTGAAAGAGCTGCATAGATTCCGCCGGTATGGAGCCAGCGAACACCGAGCTCACCAAAGATATAGTCAAAGTCGAAATCTTCAGGCTTTGCCTTTGAGATAGCGGTGTTTGCTCTGTCTGAGCAACCCTTTGCTCCACGGATACCGAAACCTCTCTCTGTGAAGTTAAGTCCGTTTCTGCAAACTCTGCCGATTCCATCTGTATCCATCCACTTAACAAGTGATGTATCAACACCGCCCTGCATCATGAAGTCCTCTACAAGATGACCTACCTCGTTGTCAGCAAGAGCTGTGATAACTGCTGTCTTAAGTCCGAAGCACTTACGAAGTCCGCGGATAACATTGTACTCTCCGCCGCCTTCCCACGCACGGAAGGATCTTGCTGTTCTGATCCTGCCTTCGCCCGGATCAAGACGGAGCATAACCTCTCCCAAAGAAGCTGCATCAAATGTACACTCATTTGCCGGTCTTAAATTTAAATCCATATCTTCCTCCATTTTAAACTGAAAATAATACTGTTCATCAGTTAATTAAACTCATTTATTCTACGACACGCCCACTTTTTGTAAGCGCTTTCAAAAGCAATTAGAAGTATAGCACAAGACATCTGAAATCTTCAAGATGTCTTGTGCTATTTTTTTAAAATTTTATACCTCAACAAACTTTCTGGTTGCGGCGTTAAGTTTTCCTGTTACTTCAACATTGTGATCCATAGCCTCTGAGATTCCACTCATATCGCCTACTATCTCCATGGTATTCTGAGCGGAAAGGGTGATGGCCTGTGAGCTCTCGGATACGGAATTTGTGATGGAGGATACGGAATTTGCCATATCAGACATTATACCATTGAGATAATCCGCCTTATCTTTAAATGTGACAAGCATCGTATTCATGGTATCTGCCGTATTTTCGTACTTGTTTCCGGTCTCAACGAAGCTGTCGTAATCCTTAGTTACATCCGTCTTAATGAAATCCAGAACCATCTGGGCATTAGATGCAAGCTCCTCAACAGCAGATGTAACATCCTTGCTTATACTCTGGATATCATTAGCGGTCTTCTTGGAGTTTGCAGCCAGATTGCTGACCTCGGAAGCAACTACCGCAAAGCTCTTTCCTGCCTGTCCGGCACGGGCTGCCTCGATGGAAGCATTAACGGCGATAAGATTGGTCTTTTCCGCTATATCAAGTATGTTCTTGGTAAGTGTATTGATTTCCTTAACCTTCTTGGAATCTTCAAGAGACTTTGCAAGCACTTCACTGAGTTCGCTTACCTTCACGCTCATGCCATGCTTTCTCTCCGTAACATGCTGCTTTATCTCATCAGCTTCCAGCTTGATGCCTGATGCGGTTTCTCTTCCGCCGGTTGCTTCACGGTTTATCTCATCCGTTGAGGCCTTTACTTCCATTACCTGATCATTGATGGAGGATACCATCTCTGAAACCGACTGCATGCTGGCGCTGAGCTCTTCCATGGCAGCGGAGGTACTCTGTACATTTCCGTTTGACTTGTTGAGCTTCATTGTAACTGTTTCGGTGGAAGTATTAAGTACCTCAACACCGGACTTAACCTCCTTCATGACATTCTGAAGGGTCTCTATGAAGAGGTTAATGCCGTTTATGATATAAACAAGTTCCGATGCACTTCTGGTATAGATTCTTGTGGTCAGATCTCCCTCACCCTTTTCTATCTTTCCGATGATATCACTTACTTCTCTTGAGATGTTCTTTATCTTTCTCACTATTCCGAAATAGTTAAGAAGGAAGTTAAATACTATAAGGAGGATAAAGAGTCCTGTACCCCGGATGGCAGCTTCTATTCCGTTTTTCAGCATCAGCATCATTTCCAGATTACTGTTGTCAGCCTCAGCTGTAACGGCTTCATCTATAACCTTGCAGGAGTGGAATATGGCTACCTTCTGGAGCTCCGCCCTGTTAAAAAGTATATCATAGGCTGTATCCTGATTACCCTGATCGATGGCTGCAATGGATTCATCGATCATTACATTAAGCCGGTCATACTGTTTCTGTATCTCCTGAAGAGATGCTAATGCCTCGGCCTGTGAATCCGCATCCAGCTGTTTTTTAAGCTCGGAAATATCCTCACTTATAATAGTTCTTGTAGACTGAATCTCAGGGAGAAGAGCTACACGTGTCTCGTCGGCTTTTGCCGATACGTAGCCTATTGCCTGATCATACAGGGACATGACATCTGACTTAAGTTCTGCTTCTTCTGTACTGAGAGACAGAACATACTGAGACATTGACCTGCTGTTCAGAGTCTGCTGCTGCATCTGTCCTATAAGCATCCTCATCACAAACATGAATGCGATAAGCATTACGATATTTATAGCACTAATCTGAAACATTACCGTGCAGAAAAACAAAGGACTCTTTCTTACTTTAAGCTTTTTTTCTTTAATTCCGGCATTTTTAGCCACCATAAAGTTATCCATTATGTTCCTCCGTTCCTTACTTATAGTAATTCTTTACAGCTTTTGCTATCTCGGAAGTAAATCCTTCAGCATCCATGTCTCCACGGGCATATCTGTTAAATACCTTGCCAAGGGCATTGGCTGCGATGCCTTCCTTCATATCCATCCAGTGCCAGTTTGAAGTTTTTCCGGATGCGATATATGAGGATACCACCGGTGCAAACGGATCCGATGCCACATACTTGCAGGATGTGAAAGGACTCACAAATCCGGCATCCTCAACCAGTATCTTCTGTCCGGAATCTCCTGCGCACCACTGGAGGAATGCCTTTGCTTCTTCGGCATTACCCTCTTTCAGAACTGCCCACCAGGAAGGTGGATTCGTAAGTATGGTGTCAACTCCCTTATCAAAAACATATGGAAGCATTCCTACTTTGAAATGTCCTGCCTTTTCATATTCCTGCGCATTATTTCCTGTCATAACGGCTCCGATCCAGGAACCCTGGGTTACAAATGCATATTTTCCGGAGGCAAAATTCTTTACCTGATTATCGTAAGTTCCGCTGACAAGAAGAGCGGGATCGCTGAATTCCTGAAGAAGATTTATAAATTCGGCAAATTTCAGGAATCTGTTTTTATCTATGGCATGATCGTTGTTGATCATATCGATGTAGGTGGTGTCGGATCTGTCGAGACCTGCATCGATATAATTTCCGAATATGTGGTTTCCGGTTGACCAGCTGAGATTCTCATCTTCCGCACAGTAGCCTACCACAGCAGTAAGCCCCAGCTGATCCTTTTTACTGTCAAGGGTTTCAAATGCTTTCCTCATAAGCTCGGGACTCGTCAGGGTTTCCGGGTCTATTCCGGCCTTCGAAAGAAGGTCTGCATTATATATGAGACCTATAGCTTCTGTGGCATAAGGGAATCCAAGGGTTCCGTAGTTCTTGTCAACATACTCCGCTTCTGTATCCTTTACCCAGGCCTGGTCACTGAGATCTTCAAGAAGACCTTCCCAGTTTGCAAAACCGGAAGATTCGCATACAAAAATATCCGGCATCTTGTCAGAAAGATAGTAGGCTTTCAGTGTCGCCTGGACATCAACTCCGGCCTGCGCGGACTCAACTTCCACATTCACGCCTGTTTCCGCTTTATATTTTTGAGCCAGCTCTCTGATCTGAGCATCCACTTCACCTTTACCGTTAAACAGTTTTAAAGATTTCTGCTGGACTGTAGTTGAATCTTCTTCCTTCTCTGAATCATTTTTTTCAGCGATATTGTTAAGCTCTTTCATGTCAACATTAAAAGCTTTTTCCACAACCTCGTCTTTGATACCGCAGGCGGAAAGCATTGATACCGCCGCTAACCCAAATGTAATTCCGAATAAATATCTTTTCATATAGTTTCGCTCCCTGATAAGCTTTAAACCTAAACCCGTATCAAAATTAGGGTCACTTATTATTTATCTCGGAACTTTATTTATTTTTATAAGTTTTAATGGAACTATAATCCACACAGTTTTCCAAAGGGGACGGTTCTCGCCGGTGAAAACCGTCCCCGGTATATAAAACCGCGCGAACATAAAAAAAACCAAAATCGTGATCACGATTTTGGTTTGCAGGATTAGAATTTAGTTCTCAGGATTATGTGAGGCCCGACTTGAGTGAGGGGTAATCGGGTCTCAATCCTGATAGTATAGAGTATAGAATAGTTAGACTCATTGAAGTCCTTTAATAGCATATCCTATTTCACAAATTGAATCAATTATTTTTTTGTTTGAAATATGGTAAAACACTGAATAATTATCCTTTTATAGTTTCTTTTTAGTATTATAAATATGTACTACAAAGCATTATAATGATAATAACTACTTATTTCGAGGTTTAGTATGGCAATTATCGGATATACAATTAACAGAGTTTTTATTGATACCAAGTCAAGAGACCGGAATTTTGAGATGATTGAACCTCATGTACATAACCATTATGAGCTGTTTTATCTCAATAAGGGAAGCTGCAATTTTTTTATAAAATCCCACTTCTATAATCTGGTTCCGGGAAGTGTTCTCCTTATACCGCCCAACACCCCCCACAGCGTGCACTACACCTCGAAGCAGCAATCGGTGCGCACTGTAATATTATTCCGTGAAGAGGATGTAATATTCCCCAACACACAGTTTATATATGATACTCTGGCAGAACGTAAAAATACCTATATTTTACAGATACCGGCCATGTATCAGGTACATGTGGAACACATTTTACAGAATATGGAGGCAGAGCAGCGTTTCAATGATGAAAGAGTGAGCCCTGCCATGCTTTCGTTATGCCTCATCCAGCTTATAATTATCATTAAAAGATTCTCCCAGGATATAGATGCAAGTCTTCTGGATGAACTTCATACCACTAACCGTCAGCTGAGCCTGGCTGCCACTTTCATCAAGAAAAATTTCAATCAAAAGATAAGGCTTAATGATATTGCGAATGCCAGCGGTTTCAGCCCGAATTATCTTTCGAGAAAGTTTAAGGAAGACACCGGTATCGGTGTTCATGAGTATCTTACTTTTGTCCGTCTCAATAAGGCTGCCATCGAGCTTGCCCATACGGACCATACCATTACGGAGGTTGCATTAAATAACGGTTTTAGTGATGCCAACTATTTTAAGGATGCCTTCCACAAGGCTTTCGGTTTATCTCCCAGGGATTACAGAAAGCAGGATGCGAAATCGGCTTTGGATCCTGTTGTGTCATTCTCTGAGATTGCCCCTGTTGTAGCTCCTGCTGCAGCCACTGCCGAGGAAATCACTCCCGGTCCCGCAACTATAAAATAAATATAACGTCATGAAGTATCGCCCGACTGTTCTTTAACTTTATCGGGCCATGAGCTTCATGACGTTTATTTTTTTGCCTTATAAAAGGGAGGAGGGCAGGTGACCAATGGTCCCTGCCCGAGTATTATGAAAAAAATCTTATTAACTATTGATAACCTATTTCGTTATCCTGTCTTTACTATAAAAATCATCAATGAACAAACTATGTTTTTCTTTTGAATAATTTGTAAACAATTGTGAACGGGATATGAACGATGTGATCCGGTCGAGCGGTCGGGCATCCATTTAAAATCGAGGCGCCTTGCCGGAAAAATCTAAAATCTGACCCCTAAGAGGCACTAGGCCCTCGCCAATGTCAGAGTTCTCTTTATGACAACTCTGACTTGGCGAGGGGGCTAAGGAAAAGGGGACCAAGTGCCTCTAAGGGGTCAGATTTTGATTTTTCACGGCTCGGCTTTACGATTTTAAATGGATGCCCGACCGCTCTACTCTACTATTCATCCTTGTTTTTTAAATTCTCCAAATCACGTTCTGTTTCAGAAGAAGAACCTTCTTTCAGGGTGCCGTCGAGGTTCAGGTCCTGGAGGATGGGGCGGACTTCTTTATCTTTTGAAGGGTCGGTTTTGGGCATGTATTTTTCGAATATGTGGTCCAGCATGGTGGAGTTTATCCAGGCGAGAAGGGGGTAGCCCATGAGTACCATGAAGGCGGTTATCCAGGCCATGTAGTAGAGGGCCACGTAGCCGACGGCGATGACGATGACATCGCTTATAAGCATTGACAGTGTGGATCCGAGGTAGCGTATGGACATGTAGGCTGCATTGGTGACGGTGTTTTTTACGGTGTTGTCGAATCTGCTGAGGAGGGGCCATACATAGGTGAATACGAAGATCCAGATGACTATCATGGCTATGGTGAGTCCCTGCAGCAGTATCCTTGCAATTCCTGCTCCCGCAAGTGCGGTTCCGAAGAAGTTAAAATCAAAGACAAGGAGCATGCCCAAAAGAAGCATTGGTATCCATATGATGGTGGCCTGCTTAAAGTTCAATTTGAAGGATTTAAAGAACATTTTAATGTCTCCGTCGTCCTCGTTTCTCACTATCTTTAATGTGCAGTAATATAATGCGGTTGTTGAGGCTCCTATGGTGACGATGGGCAGGGAACATAAGATCCACAGTACATTAAGAAGTATCATATCTCCCAGTCTTCCGACGAAGCGCCAGATGGGATTGTCGTAATTAAAAAAGCCCTGAAGCATATATTTTCTCCTTTATAAACGCATGTTTTTCGCCGTTTATCTCTGACATACAGATGCATATCTGATCGGCTCCTTTATAAGAAATCCACCGGGGACGGTTCTCGCCGGAGAGAACCGTCCCCGGTGGATAACTCCATTAAAAAACTCGTGCTGCGGTGGTCGCAACACGAGCATTCTATCACATATATTTATCTATCACCATAGATATATTCCCAGTTACCGATGATTTCTTCAATTTTCTCATCTGATAAATCGTCGTCATCTTTTGGTGCAAATGCTTTCTCAGCCGGCACTGTCTGTTCAGTGGTTTCCACTGCCTCAACGCATTCTCCCCTCAGTTCCCTGATAAATACTCTGGCATCTTTCATAAATGCTGCGGTTATGAGCACGATCACAAGTCCTATGGGGAATGCTGCGATGATACTTACCGACTGTATATTGGCCATGGAGCTTTCCGAAAATACCAGTGCAACCGGAAGGAGGATAAGCATTACTGACCAGAAGGCTTTGATTATATCCTTAGGTTCTTCGTCTTCTTTGAGATCCTTATAGCTGTACTGTGCGGCCACAAGTGTTATGGAGTCAAAGGATGTTGCATAAAATGCGATCATGGCCACAACCAGAACCACCATTACCAAAGCTGACAGCGGAAGCTGCTTAAGTATTTCTATGATGGTAATGTAAAGGTCACCGGTTGCTTCATATATAGCCACCGAATCAAGCTTTCCAGTTACCTGAAGTCCCAGTCCGTAATTTCCCAGTGCTATGAAGCTTACGAAGGTACTGCCCATTCCGAAAACATATCCACCGAGAATTGTCTGGCGGACTGTACGGCCTCTGGAGATGCTTCCGATAAAGAAGGGGGCCGCAACACACCATACCATCCAGTAAGCCCAGTAGAATATGGTCCAGTTTTCTGCGAAGCCTGTGGTTCTGAGAGGATCAGTGTAGGTTGAAAGACCTATAAAGTTCTGGGCAAGTCTTCCCATTGCTGCGAAGCCGGTTTCGATGATGAATTTGCATTGGCCTCCGAAGAGGAGCACGTAAACCAGCAGGCCATAAAACAGGTAGGTGCAGACATTGGCAAGTATGGAAATGCCAAGCATTCCTTTCATTACCGAGTAAGTGTAGATAATACAAGTCACAACAAGTATGAATATGGTTATGGATCTTTCCGAGATGTTAAGACCTGTAAGTGATTTTATAACCTGACTGAGCAGCGGGGTTGCAACGGAAAAGGTTGTGGCTGTTCCCGCAAGGAGGGCAAATACCGCAAGAAGGTCGATAAGTTTTCCCGGTAATCTGTCTGTATATCTTCCGAGAAGTGGTCTGCAGGCCTCTGAATACTTCTGTCTTTTACGCTTACGAACATGGAGCATAAAGCCAAAGGCTACAGCAAGCACCAGATAGAAGGCCCATGGGATAGGTCCCCAGTGGAAAAGTGTAAAGGTACTTGACCAGTCCATAAGGTCACCCATTTCTTTAGTATGAGGATCCACCCAGTAAAGTATCCACTCACAAAGAGAATAAAAAAGTATATCTGCCGCAAGACCACAGGTGAACATCATTGAGCCCCAGGCAAAAAAGCTGTATTTGGGCTTCTCGTCCTGCTCACCCAATACTATATTTCCGATATCAGAGCAGGCAATGTAGATGGAGATCACCGCAAAGGCAAGTCCTATGAAAAGATAATAAACTCCGAAGCTATCACCAAGGTAGCTCCTGATGCTGTTAATGATGACATTGGACTCCTGAGGCATCACAAAGAAGAACACACACATCAATCCTATAAGAAGAAACGGAACCAAAGTTATAACCCAATCTATTCTGTTTTTGTCAAATGTTGATTTCTTGTTCATTTTTTACTCCTTCCGCTATTTTGTGAACATGATAACATTGACTATCTTTTTCGTCAATAGTTTTATATATCTGTAGTTTTTAAAGTTTTGATGATAGAATTATGAAAAAATCAATTACGGAACAGAGATCGGAATAAAAATCACATGCTTTTAAATCAGATCATTAAAGATAATTTAAACTTAAAAAAAGACTGGGCTAAACAGTATTATGACATAGCCGATATAGATGACCGGGAAAAAGTACTTCGCGAATTGATCTCCCTATCGGATAATTATGAATCCTTTCAGGAATCTGTCGATCCAAAAAATATAGACGGATTTGCTTCTGAGGATGAATACAGGCAATTTTTTTCAGACAATGAAAGAAGGCTTGAAATCCTCCTTAAACGCTACCCTGAAGCTATAAAAAATCAGACTCGTGCAGACAGATTTGCTATGGCCTGGCTGAATCTTCTCGCAGACTCACGTATGGATATCAACTTTCTGAACAGAAACAGAGTAAGAAAGGATGTGACAAGATGCCTCAGGGATCTTCTTGTTATTGATTTTGTTGCAGATGACATTCTATGTCAGGAGTGGGCGCAATTTGCGGAATTTTGGATAAAGTCCTGCACCAGGGATACCACTTATGACTCAACTGCTTTTGGATTACTGCGCTTAAATGACAAGCGTTTAGGCAGCAAAATAGCTTCTGAGATCATAGATGTAACCTTCACCCTTCCGGAAAAGTTTGGTTATACAGAAGAGTGTGCACCACTTCGAAACATTTTCAGACAAACATTTTTAAAAATGATCGATCACGGTGATATCTACTGGTCAGAAGCTGTAAGTGATAAAAATGATTTGTTATAGGAGAAGCCTACACCCTCAATCCTTGAAGCTGTCAACATTTTGTTTTGTGATCTTCCGGTAGGGGAGCCTTATATATTTATCTCCCTGAAGTCCCAGGCCTTCGAGGCTTTCGCCGGAAGCAAGTCTTTTCGAAAGGTTAAAGATGGCATCGGCCTGACCACGGGCATCATTATAGACCGTTGCAGCCATGCTGCCTTCCTTAACAGCCGCCCTTCCGGGTTCCGTTCCGTCTATGCCTATGACATAGGGCCACTTATTCCTGGGAATATCAGAAACATTATATGCATCTATAACTCCGAGGGCCATATCATCATTGTTTGCGAAGACGAACTCTATTTTATCTCCATGGTTTTTTATAAGCTTTTCCATCTGGTTTGAAGCCTGAGCCCGATTCCAGTTGGCAATGGCATATCCCAGCTTATCAAGCTTCACTCCCAGCTCCCGTATCCGGTTTACACAATTCTCTGAGCGGACTATGGCATCCTGATGACCTGCCTCGCCTTCCAGGATAACGTACTGGATCTCGCCGTCATTGTTTCTGTCAACGTTTTCGTTCTTTATAATGTCAACCGCCAGCTCTCCCTGCATGATTCCGGATTCAAATGCATCCGCCCCCACATAATAGAGCTTATTCCACCTCAGCATATCCTCATCCACCAGCTCCCGGTTAAAGAATACTATGGGGATATCGGCATTCCTTGCTGCATCTATGATATTGGAAGGTGCCGTGCGGTCAACAAGATTCACACATATAACATCGCAGCCGTGTTTTATCATTTCCTCAACCTGATCATCCTGTGTGGACTGGCTCTGGGAAGAGTTATATATTTCCAATGTTATCTCCTGCCCGGCTTCGGCCCTTGCCGAAAGGACATCTTCATTCAGATCCTTGAGGATCTCAGCGATAAAGGTATCATACCTGTCATAAACCGTGATACCGATCTTTATTTCATTGTCCGGCTTTTCAGGCACAGCTCCGGATCCGCACCCCGGCAGAGTCAGGAGTACCCCTGCCGTAATAAGCATTAATAATTTTTTCTTCATATGCTTCTTCTTGATCATCGGGATAACAACCTCTCATTTATTATTCAGCATTTTAGAGCCTTAAGCTTACACAAATACACATCTTATAAGCTCCATATTTACAAAGGATCGACAATGGTTTTTAGTCACTCCTGATAAACACTTTTTTTTGTGGTTTTATCTGACACACAGACACCTTACAATCTGGCAGGCTCTGATTCTGGCCTCAGGTTTCAGCGGACTATGGGGAATAATATCTGCTGGTTATCCTCTCCGAACAGATTCTCTTTATTCACAACGCCGAAACTCACTTCTCTGTCCTCAAGGACTGAGGTTCGGTTCTGAAGCTTTAATGCAAGGTCTGACAGGCTTTGATACCCCATGCTGAAATCGTTGGTAAGTATCATGGAGTCGATCAGCCCGGAATCGATATAGTACACAAGCTTTTCGCTGCAGCCCGAGCCGTAGAGCCTTTTGTCACCCGAATCCCCCTTTGTGCAGTAATCTACCGCTTTCTCCATGCTGTTATTATCAAGGCATACGATTATCTCTGCCGGATTTTTTGTATCCGCCTTTTCCAAATCCTCGCTGGTGTAACGGGATTCTGAAACATTCCAGACTATCTCCGGATCAAGATTCTTCGTTGCATCCATAAATCCCCGGAGCCTCTGCTGCATCCCGGACTGTTTCTGATTACCTGAAACTATTCCTATTTTAACTCTTCCCTCTTCTGTCCTGCCCTTTAAATCTATGGCAAGCTCATTACCTATGGCTCTTCCCACGGCATAATTGTCGGGGGCAACGGTTGCATGATTGCCTCTGACATCCACATCCGCGTCAACGTTTGTAACCACAAATTCAACCGGTACCCTGGCACTTATGGAAGAAACCATTTCATGTATTCCCTCACTAAGGCAGAATTCCACTATGACACCGTCAGCTCCCTGAGAGATCCTTGAATTGATCATAGATGCTTCTTCCTGGATATTGTCTATATAATCTGTATACACATAGTCAAGCTCGATGCCGTTATCCTTTGCAGCCTGTTCAAGACCTGCCTTAAAAGGTACCCATCTTCCTTCGGAGGAGTTGCTGACTATCACGGAAATCTTATAGTTCTCCGAGTTTATGCCCTTTGTGAGCATGACAAGGCAGAACATAATAACTATAAGGGTCGCCACCACCACAGGCAGCAGAAATTCTTTATCTTCGTTCATTATTTCTAACCATTACCTGTTTAAAGATAGAATCCTTACGGATTCTTTTGAACCGCCCGAAGCCGCATGGCTCCCGGGATTAAAAATCATGGGCAGATTTATTTCTCAGGGATTTATAATGTCCGCTTTCCAGCAGCTTCTGATTTTCCTCATTAAACAGTACCGCCGGAAGGTGTATGGTAATGCAGGTTCCCTCGTCGGGTTCCGATTCCACCTTTAAACCATACTGCTCACCGAATCTGAGCTTGATTCTCTTATGAACATTAACAAGTCCTACCCCGGATCCGTGCTTTGGAGCACGTTTTACCCCTTCCTGATCGTTTAGGAGATTTTCCAGAACCTCCGGAGGCATACCAAATCCATTATCTCTCACCTCAATGTAAATATCTCCCATGGAAATGTCATTCTCCATTCCGGTTTCACCAACCCTGCCGGAATTTCGCAAATTTGTTTCATCCGGTTTTTTCGATATATCATCGATCCCCTTCGATATGACCATGTCATCACCATAAGGCTCAAATTTTGCAATGATTTTTATCTCTCCCTCATCATCAGGATCCATATCACCAACTCCGTAATATATGGCATTTTCCAGGATGGGCTGAATGATAAGCTTTATGGTTGCAAATTTTTTCACCTCCTCCTGAACGTCGAAGGTCACCTTGAAATTATTCTTATACCTTACCTTCTGAATATTCATATAGTTCTCTGCGTGGCGTATCTCCTGCTCCACAGGAATGATATTTTTTCCCCTGCTGAGACTTATTCT
Organism: Oribacterium sp. FC2011; assembly: GCF_000701645.1. Classification (NCBI taxonomy): domain Bacteria; kingdom Bacillati; phylum Bacillota; class Clostridia; order Lachnospirales; family Lachnospiraceae; genus Oribacterium; species Oribacterium sp. FC2011. Next base: position 58,480 of record NZ_JNJM01000011.1, on the reverse strand, counting down.
GAAGAGGCTGGCAAGCTGTGTCACCATGAACACTGCATCTTTATTTTTCTCACCCTCTATCATCCATACAATGGAATCCAGGGTATTGTAAAGAAAGTGTGGATTTATCTGAGACTGGAGGGCGTCCATCTCAGTCTTTCGCTTTTCCTCCTGCTCTATAACGATATCATCCATAAGCTGATTGATACGTCCCAGGGAATGTCTCAGAGTCTTTCCCAGATGCTCAACCTCCCGGGTTCCCCCAACATAAATATCTTCAGGATAAATATCTCCGTTTTCCATATTTCTTATGGATCTGTTCAGAAGATTAAGAGGTCTTGAGATGAGGCTTGAGATCATTTTGTTTATGAAGATCATGATGAGAAGTCCGCAGGCGATAAGGAGTATGACAAGAAGTCGCATATTGCTGATGTCAAGCTGGTATGCCTCTTCCGGAAGCACGGCTACCATTTTCCAGCCGGTATAGGAAATGCTGTCAACTATAACCTGTCTTTTTTCGCCCCCGAAGATCTCATCATGTATACCATCCGCATAATGAGCATTGTTAATGTTGTTTTCCCTGATGATTTCATAGTTTATCTGCATCTGCTTCGGATGATATATGATATTTCCGCTTGAATCCGTAAGATAGATATACTGACCGGTACTGTCAGTATTGATGCGTTCCATCATCTGCTTAATGGTGGAGTAGTTCATATCTACCAGCAGTACTCCGAGAGACGGACTTCCGTTTTCGGTTAGCTCCACCACACGACTAAGAGATATGACCCAGCTGTACTTGTAAGCAGGATCCAGAAACAGATTTTCCACATGAGGAGTTGAAAAATGAAGGTTCTCCATTTTATCAAAGGCCGAGGTGAACCACTTCTGGGTTGTTACCTGAAGATCGGTCTTTAGGCTTGAGATGGGGGATGCCGAAACCAGGGTGCCATCCTGCATAAACAGGGAAAGACTCACCAGATTATCCTTGTGAGCCTCATATATGATATTCATCTCATTATCAACCGAATCTCTTTCAAAATCAGCATTTTTGATGACATCATAGTACATGGCATCAGAGATACGCCGCATACTCACAAGATAGTCCTCAAGGTTTACAACCGACTGCTCCATGAGCTGCTGCGTGGCTTCTATGGTACCGCTTCTCATACGGCGGGCAAAAAGGGTGTACAGCATTAACCCGAGGATCAAAAGAAGGGTAAAGGATACCACCGTAAAAGCCATAAGAATGGTACTCTGTATGGTGTGGGGCATATATTTCCTGATTCTTTCATTAACCTCGGAAACCCTTTTGTTCAAAAGCTCCTCCCCGGACTCTCTTGCCTCAACAATCTTTTCTACCCCTGAAGCCTTATTCAATTCCTTTTTGTTTTCCTGATCATCCATTTTGCTGAGATTTATATCTTGATGGCGAAACGCCAAACTTCTTTTTGAATGCATAACTGAAATAGTTCGGGTCACTGTAACCCACAGCCTCAGCTATAACATAGGTTTTCTCATTCTCATCCAAAAGCATACGCACAGCCATTTCCATACGCATGTCAGTAAGATAGTTTATAAAGGTTTTTCCGGTCTCTTTTTTAAATACCGTAGAAAAATACGCAGAGCTGATGCCAAGGTAGGAACACATGCTCTCTACAGTAAGGTCCTTATTGCTGTAATTTTCCCTGACATAATCAATGGCCTTTGACACGAAACCCTTTGTTGTATCCTGACGGCTTGTGCGAAGGATCTCTCTTATTTCATGCGTAACAGACTTAAGCCATTTTGTAAGCTCCTGCTTATCCATGTGCTGTACCTTGTCATAAGGATCCTCATCCTTTTCGAAGATCTCTGTTGTATCGATATGATTGGACTTTATAAAGCGATATAGTTCAGACACCATATCCATAACAAAGAATCTGTAATCCTGTATGGAAGGATTTACCGGCATTTCTTCCGAAATGTACCTTTCCACTTCCATATCAAGACTATCCCCTGAATCCATTTTTATCGCCTTAAACACAGCATAAAGCTTCTGATCCACAGGCTCAGCCTTCAGGTTATCCGGGGTCTTGTTTCTTTCGGGAGCTATCTCGGAAATGTTTATGGCCTGGCCTCTTCCATAGATGACTCTGTAGGAGATGGCCTCCCTGGCTCCTTCATAAGCCTTCGGCAAAGACATTATACTTGAAACAGGCTTTCCTATTCCGGCGGTTATGGTGGCATTGGACACACGCTTACTGAGTCTGCAGAGAACCTGACAGGCGTCAGTAAGCTGGGTAACATCACTTTCAGTTTCCATCTGAACTATGATGATAATGTTTCCGAGGTAGGAGAAATACTTTGCCTTCCACCTTTCCTCCATCTGTTCTTCCCAAAGCTTCCTTACGGACATGGTGATGAGTACAGGGTTGATACCTTCCGGCGCAAGGGAAATGCTGTTATGAAGTATCACAACATCAAAAAAGGATCCCTCCAGGCTTACCTGATAATCCATCATGTCTCTTTTGAGGTAGCTCTCTGATACACGCCCTTCTATAAGGGAGGTATAAAAATTCTCCTGTAATATGGGAAGACTTTCCTGATAGTAGGTTTTAAGCATGTTTATGTTCTGCTTTTCATCAAACTCCTTATCAAGGGCGGACTTTATCCGCTTAAAGACTTCACTTAGCTCTGTTGCATCGATGGGCTTAAGTATGTACTCTTCAGCTTCAAGCCTTATGGCTTCCTTGGCATATTCAAATTCATCAAATCCCGAAAAGATGATGATCTTTATGGTTGGATACTGCTGCTTAAGTCTTTTGGCAAGCTCCAATCCGTCCATATAAGGCATCTTTATGTCTGTCATGACCACATCCGGCTGTTCCTCTTCCGCCATCTCCAGGGCTTCAAGACCGTTATGGGCATATCCCTGTACCGAAAAGCCCAGAGCTTCCCAATCTATCTTATGGATTATGACATTGATAACATCCTCTTCGTCATCTACCAGCATTACCGAATAATTCTTCAAATTCACTGCTCCTTATAGCTACGTCTAAAGTTGTTTCTTTTATTCATGAAATCCTGTTTGTCTAAGCTTCTTATTTTGGATTCTTTATTTTGGAATCTTTATTTTGGATTCTTTTCTCCGTACTTCTCTTCAATCTTCTTGAATCTGAAAAACATCAGGGAAACGGCAAGTATCATAAAAAGTAAAGCCATGAACCCATCATACATGGAGACTATCTCCATAAAAATAAGGCAGGCAGCGAATCCAAGTGCAAGGATTCCCGCTTCCCTTGCATAGGGCTCAACATTTTCTTCCTTAAGCTTCTTCCACTCTTTTGGTCTTACGGAATCTACATCCTTAAAAACCAAAAGCTTCACAGCATAGTAAATCGTCATTACCGCGAGCACTACCTGTATGCCATGCTGGGCAAAAAACACGGTGACGGGACTCTGGGTTTCTGCCAGAAGCACCATGCCTGAAAACGCAATATTTGAAAATCCCATTATTTTCTCCTTTAGTCCTATTATATCGAGGGGAGGAGTTTTCTACGCCTAGTGACCATTTGGCTGCTTATTCGGAATTTAGTCTCTTCCCTTTGGAATCTCTTCAATAAACAAAAGAGGTCTGTGGAAAAACCACAGACCCCATTATAATCGATTGAATTATTTCGCTCAATTACTTCTTCTGAACGTACTTTCTGATATCGAGAGAAATAGCTACGAAGATAACGATACCGATGGCGATGTACTGAGAGTTTGCATCTACTCCGAGGAACTGGAGGGCAACCTTCAAAAGCTCAAGTACGGCAACACCGATGATGGCGGATGAAACCTTACCACGTCCACCGGTTACGGATACACCGCCAAGTGCACAGGCTGCGATACCTTCCATCTCATATGAAAGACCGGTATTGATAGAAGCACCGCCGGCCTTTGCTCCGAGCATGAAACCTGCCATTGCGAAGAATGCTGATGCCTTGGCATAGATAAGAATCATTGTAAGCTTTACAGGAACACCGGCAACCTCTGCTGCCTGCTTGTTTCCGCCGATTGCATACATGTACTTTCCGTGACGGGTCATGTTGTAAATGAACCAGGTGATTCCGGCCATTGCAAGTGCCATCCAAACCAGCCAGTTGATACCAAGGAGACCGGGCTTAGCGAAGTTTGTATATCCTTCGATATATCCGCCGAGAGGTGTAGCTCCTGTATAGATAAGACCAAGACCATAGATGATCTCCATCATTGCAAGTGTTGAAATGAATGGAGGAACATGAAGGAATGCTATAAACCATCCGGTTACGGCACCAAAGCATCCGCAGATGATCATTACAAGGATAAGAACCACAAACGGGTTAAGCGGTGTGATGCTTGCCATGAAGCCTTCCTTGAAGAAACGTCCGCCGTACTCTACCTTCTGTAAAAGTGTACCTGCGATACAGGCACCAAATCCAACCATACGTCCACCGGAGAGATCGCATCCGCCGGTGATAACTGCACCTGAGATACCGAGAGCGATAACCAGTCTGTATGACATATTGGCAAGAAGGTTCATGAAGTTATTTTTTGTCAGGAAGTTATTGGTTGTAAGTCCTGTATAAATAACGAGGATGAACATTACGATGATAACACCGTTATTGATAAGAAAATCTACGATTTTCTGTTTCTGTGTCTTTTGCATTTTTCTTTCCCCTTTAAATCTTTAATCGATCAGAACTGTGTTGCATATCTCATGACATTTTCCTGTGTCATTTCTTCTCTCTGATCTATCTCTCCTGTGATTTTTCCATTACACATAACATAAACCCGATCCGCCATACCAAGAAGCTCAGGCATCTCGGAGGAGATCATGATGATGGCCTTACCCTGCTTTGCAAGATTCTCCATGATTTCATAAATCTCATGCTTTGCTCCGATATCGATACCTCTTGTAGGCTCATCCATGATAAGGATGTCAGGATCGTTGGCAAGCCATCTTGAAACGATAACCTTCTGCTGGTTTCCACCTGAAAGGTTAGCGATGTGCTGGTTCATGCTTGGTGTTTTTATAGAAAGCTGTGTGATGCTATCATCAACTATCTTGTTAATTGTCGGATGATCAAGAATGAAACCACTCTTTAAGTGCTTGTTGTAGATTGAGATGCCTACGTTATCTTTGATTGAAAGACATCCGAAGATACCGTTTCCACGACGATCTTCCGTGATCATTCCAAGCTTTGCATCCATGGCGTCCTTTGACTTTGTAATCTTAACTTCTTTTCCATGGATCTTTATGGTTCCTTCTGCCAAATGTCTGATTCCGAAGAGACCTTCCATAAGCTCTGTTCTCTGAGCTCCTACAAGTCCTCCGAATCCAAGGATTTCTCCCTTACGTATATTGAAGGAGCAATCTTTGAAAGACTTTTCATGTATGGAGGTTAAGTGGTCTGCCTCAAGGATAACCTCACCTATCTCATGATCATGCTCAGGATAAATCTGGGTAAGCTCACGTCCTACCATCTTTGAAATGATATCTTCTGTTGAAAGTTCTGCAGCAGGCCATGTACCTACGTAGGTTCCGTCTCTCATTACCTGGATATCATCCGCTATCCTCTTGATTTCATCCATCTTATGGGAGATATAGATCATGGCAACGCCTCTTTCACGAAGCTGGTTCATGATCTTGAAGAGGAAGTCTACCTCATTATCGGAAAGTGAAGATGTTGGCTCATCGAAAATGATAACCTTGGCTTCATGGGAAACCGCCTTTGCGATCTCAACCAGCTGCATCTGTCCGATGGACAGGGTGCTTAAAAGAGCCCTCGGATTATATTCAAGACCAAGTTCCTTCAACCACTTTTCTGTCTCGTCGTACATGGTCTTATGGTCTATCATCTTGATGGGACCATACTCTTTTAACGGGAAACGTCCCAGATACATGTTTTCACCGATGCTTCTGGCCGGGATGGGCTGAAGCTCCTGATGCACCATGGCTATACCATGCTTTGCGGCCTCATCAGGGTTATCGATAACTACTTTCTTTCCATCCAGATATATCTCGCCTTCGTCCATATGGTAAATTCCGAAAAGACACTTCATAAGTGTGGACTTTCCGGCACCGTTTTCACCCATGAGAGCGAGAACCGAACCCGGACGAACAGCAAGATTGACTTTATCCAGCGCTTTTACACCCGGAAATGACTTAGATACTCCTCTAAGTTCCAGCTTATACTCCGCCATTTTGTCCTCCAGTAAATTTTCTTTATCGTGCAGGATGGGGAATCTTTTCCCATTCGCTGCCCAGGTGCATCGGTCAAAACAAAACCTTAATTATACACCTAATCTGATGTTAAAGAAAGAGTACAGGTGCGATGTCGCACCCGCACTCTTTTGATGTTTCTGATTTAATTTGTCTGATTCCTTATGAATTAGCCAAGAGATGCAAGGATGTCATCTACATTAGCGGTTGTAACCTTAACGTAATCGCATCCGATGTAGTGCTCATTGCCCTCACCTGTGAGATACTTAACAGCTGCATCTGCTGCTGAGTGAGACTGTGAGATGTGATCGTTAAATACTGTACCTGTCTGCTTTCCGGACTTAACGTTGTCGCAAGCCTCCTGAAGAGCATCTACACCAAGAAGATATACATCTGTTCCGACTGTCTCGCCTGCTGCCTCGATAGCCTGAAGAGCACCAAGAGCCATAGCATCGTTGTTACAGAATACAACTTCGATATCCTTGCCATGCTGTGCAAGAGAGTTAGCTACAAGTGACTGTGCCTGAGCCTGATCCCAGTTACCTACCTGATCATCGAGACACTCAACCTCAACGCCTGCATCTGTAAGAGCCTTAACTGAGAACTCTGTTCTGTACTGAGCATCAACGTTCTCAGGGTCACCCTCGATCATGATGTAAGAAACCTTGCCGTCGCCGTTGATATCGCCCTTGTTCTCAAGGTCTAATACGATCTCACCCTGCATTGTACCTGACTGACGTGCATCACATCCAACGTATGTTACGTTCATGTTATCTGCCTTCCATCTCTCCTCTTCCTGAGCATCCGGCTCACGGTTGATGTAAACGAGAGGAATGTTAGCCTCAGTTACCATATCTGTGATTGTAGCTGCTGATGAAGAGTTAACAGGGTTGATGATGAGAACGTCTACACCTGATGTGATGAAGTTCTGGATCTGGTTTGTCTGAGTAGCCTGGTCATTAGCACCATCTACGATAGAGATATTCTCAGCCTTGAATCCGAGTGACTCGAGATATGACTGTAATTCGTTTCTGAAAAGTGTCATGAAGTTATCAGAGAACTGATAGATACATACGCCAACCTTCTTATCTGAAAGATCAACATCACCGGTTGCTGCAGCTGCCTCTGTTGCAGCTGCGGCTGCTTCTGTAGCTGCTGTTGTCTCTGCAGGAGCTGCTGCCTCTGTTGCTGCTGCCTCTGTTGCGGCTGCCTCTGTTGCTGCAGGAGCTGCTGTTGTAGCAGTTGTGTTAGATGATCCACAACCTGTAAGCATTGATACTGCCATTGCTGATACTGTAAGTAAGCTAAGTGCTTTCTTCATAATAATCCAATCCTCCTAGATTTTGTTTTGTTTTGCGGTGTCCCCGCGTTTCGTTGTATAAATAATAACAAAGGCAATCTCACGAAAGAATAGATTATTCTTCTTTTAATCTTAGAAATTCTTCTTATCTTCGATAATGTATAAAGGTCTGTCTTTAAGCTCCTCAAAAAGCACTGCAATATACTCTCCGATGATACCGATAACTATAAAAAGAACCGCAAACATAAAGCATAAAAGCACAACTATAGTGGCATATCCCGAGGGTGCCCCGTCATGGGTGCACAGTGTATAGATAAGAAGTATAAACCCCAGGAATCCGCTGCTTAAGCCTGCGAAGATGCCGAGTTTAAGCGGAACATTGGAAAAGCACATGATGGTATTCATGGCAAAGGTAAAGAGTTTTTTTATGGAATAATGACTCTTTCCGGCAATTCTCGGAGCTGCCTTATACTCTATTGTGGTTTTTCTGAATCCAACATTCTGTACATAGCCCCGAAGGAATCTTACCTTCTCGCGGTAGTTTTTCATAAGTACCTTCTGGACTGTACTTGTGATGGCAAAGAAATCCGAAGCATTTGGTTCAAGATAGATATCGGAAAGCCTGTTGATGAGCCAATAGAATCCCCCGGAGGTTATCTTTTTGATAATTCCTGCAGTTTCATTGCTGGTTCTTACCATTGATATAACCTGGTATCCCTCATCAAAAGCCTCTGTAATGGGCAAAAGATACTCAGGCGGATGCTGAAGATCCGCATCCATAAACACCAGTCCGTCTCCTGATGCATAGTCAAGACCTGCTATCATCGCTGCTTCATGACCGAAATTTCTGGAAAAGCTTATGAGCTTAATGTGCTCTTTGTCAGTATCAGCCAGTTCCGAAAGAATCTCGCCTGTTCTGTCCATTGAGCCGTCATTCACAAATATAAACTCGTAGTTCCATCCTTTTTCACGAAGCTTCTCACCATATTCCTTTGTGACTCTGTAAAATTCATTTACTCCTGCCTCTTCATTGTAGGCGGAAACGACGATGCTAAGCAGTTTCATTGTATCTCCAACTCTCTTCCGCTGTGGGAGGGCTGACGCTTCTCAAGCGGCGGAAGCTTCATATAATCTCCATAAAGCATTTTGAGAACCTTGTCCCACTCCCTGGGACCTGTGAATCTTTCACCTTCAAACTCAAAGGATATCGGTTCTTCCCAGCTGTCATCAACCACACAGTACTGAAAATCAGGCTGGTAGTTTGAGAAAAAGGATTTTCCGGCGGAAACATTATTATCTGTTTTATAAAGTTCAGTGTACTTTTTTGCGCTGTTATCCTGCCACTTAAAGATGGTCTTCATGGGAATGAGTCTCCCAAGTCCTACAAGTACCGAAACCTCCAGCTTCTGGAGGCCTTTGTATTTGGACCAGTCCAGCTTTCTCCTGTGGGCCATACCCATACCGAAAAAAATCTGCTGCTTTAAACGCATAAGCCTGGAAGAAAGCTTTCCCTTAGGCAGTCTGTCTATAATGAAAAGATCCACCCACAGGTGATTAAGCTTTCCTTCGTAGAACTCCATATCCGCGTCATCCTCTGAGTGCCTGCGGGAATTCTTATATATAACTCTCGGAACAAAGTCGTAAAAGGCTTCTCCATCCCGATAGTCATCCGGCATTACCAGCTCCATATTTCCCGGAAGCTCAAGATTTGCTATCACCTTAAACTTTTCAAACTCTTCCCGTCTGAAGCAGAGATCCACATCATCATCCCAGGGAATGAAACCACGGTGTCTCACGGCTCCGAGAAGAGTACCGGAATCAATAAGATATGTAATGTTATGTCTTATGCAGATTTCTCTTACGGCTTTTAGTATTTCAAGATTGGCCTTATGGATTTTTTCGAGGTCAAATTCAAAGTCAGTATTATTAGTCGTTTTTTCCATTTTTATCTTAATGCCTCAAGCAATGTCTTTGCCATGTAGCTGAGCTTCTCGTCTGTCATGCCGGGATAAAGGCCTACCCAGAAGGTATCCTTCATGATCCGGTCTGTTATTTCAAGGTTTCCCACAACACGGAATCCTTCTCCGGTTTTTCTCATTTCATCAAAGCATGGATGTTTTATGAGATTTCCCGCAAAAAGCATTCTGGTCTGAACCCCGTGGTCCTCCACGTATCTTACAACCTGCTCTCTTTCAACACCTTCCTTACAGGTCATAAGGAAACCGAACCAGCTTGGATCCGAATCCGGCTCTGCCTCAGGAAGAATGAGCTTTTCTTCAGCTCCTCCCTTTATGAGAAGGTCCTTAAGATAAGTAAAATTATGTTTTCTCTTCTCAACAAATCCCGGGAACTTTTCAAGCTGCGCAACTCCCACGGCAGCCTGCATATCTGTTGCCTTCAGGTTATATCCGAAATGAGAATATACATACTTATGGTCATAGCCTTTAGGAAGCTCGCCGTACTGCCCGTCGAAACGATGGCCGCAGGTATTGTCCTTTCCCGGTGCACACCAGCAGTCTCTTCCCCAGTCTCTGATACTTCTCATGATACGATGAAGCAGAGGGTTGTTGGTATAGCAGGCACCGCCCTCTCCCATGGTCATATGATGAGGAGGGTAGAAGCTGGAGGTTCCTATATCGCCGATGGTACCTGTAAGCTTTGTTTCACCGTCAATTGTGTAGGTGGAGCCCAGGGCATCGCAGTTATCCTCCACAAGCCAGAGACCGTGTTTATCGCAAAATTCCTTTACGGCCTTAAGATTGAAAGGATTACCTAAAGTGTGGGCGATCATAACCGCCTTTGTTTTATCACTTAAAGCTTCCTCAAGCTTTGTCACATCTATGTCACAGGTGGGTAATGTCACGTCCACAAAAACAGGCACTGCACCGTACTGGATTATAGGCGTTACGGTTGTGGGGAATCCCGCCGCAACTGTGATAACCTCATCTCCGCGTCTCACCTGTCTCTCCTTAAGAAGAGGACTTGTTAATGTACTGAAGGCAAGAAGATTGGCGCTGGAACCGGAGTTCACGAGACTCACATACTTAACGCCCAGGTACTTTCCGAAATCATGCTCAAACTTATCCGTGAATCTTCCCGCTGTGAGCCAGAACGCTAAAGCACTGTCCACAAGATTCACCATTTCTTTATCGTCATAAACCCGGCTTGCGTAAGGTATACGGTCTCCCTCTTCATAGGGCTTTGCCGGTACTTTATATTTTTTTGCATATTCGGAAACAAGATCAAGTATCTCCTGTCTTGCCTGCTGCTCTGTTTTTTCCATAGTAATTCTCTTTCTAAATGATACATTTGCCTGATTCAGGCTTTATATTCGTGTAGCTCATTTCCGGCTTTTCTCTTTTCATACAATCATAGATAATGCAATATCATATGGCACATTCTCTGAAATCATAAGTCATGTTAATAATTTTATTAATCCGCCAGAAAATCCTTTATTTGCTCTTCAGTATATTTAAGCATGTCCTCTTTGTCATTCCATGCCCGGTACCACTTAACGGTTTCCCGGACAGCTTCATCCACATGCCAGACAGGTGTCCATCCCAGGGCCTTCTTGATCTTCCCGGTATCAAGCATCAGGAATGATGCTTCATGGGGAGCGTCAGCCTCTGCTTCCGTATGCCACTTTGCGCCCTCACCCCAGGAGGCCACAAATTTATCCGCCAGATCTCCGGTTGTGATGGCATCCGACTCATCGGGACCGACATTATAACAATCGGAAACCTCCGGATCCTCAGCCTGTCTCATGGCGATAAGAAGATATACATAAAGGGGCTCCAAAACATGCTGATAAGGTCTCGTACTGTAAGGGTTTCTCACATGAATGCTTTTTCCCGAAACTGTATCCCTTACGCAGTCAGGGATTATACGGTCTCTGGCAAAATCACCTCCGCCGATAACATTACCGGCACGGGCTGTGGAAATCGGGGTAACCGAATCCTCACCACTGAAAAATGACTTTGTATAGCTGTGGGTCACAAGCTCGGAACAGGACTTTGAGTTACTGTAGGGATCATAACCATCAAGCTTTTCTTCTTCCTTAAAAGGATGGTCCATGAGGTCGCTGTTTTCATAAACCTTATCGGTGGTAACATTCAGGAATGTCTTTACCCTGTCGTCCCCAAATTCACGGCTTTTTCTCACACACTCAAGGATATTGACGGTGCCCATAACATTTATCTCATAGGTTTCTCTCGGTATCTCATAGGAAGTTCTCACTATGGGCTGGGCCGCAAGGTGAAGAACCACTTGAGGTTTCACCTTTTCAAAAAAGGAGCTTAAATGCTGAAAATCCCTGATATCTCCGATCTCTGATGTCATCTCCTTTTCGAGACCGAGTATACTGAAAAGGGAGGGCTCAGTAGGAGGTTCCAATGCATAGCCATAGACCTCTGCACCAAGCATCCTTAGCATCAGGGACAGCCAGCTGCCTTTGAAACCGGTATGACCTGTAACCAGCACTCTTTTTCCGTTGTAGTAATTCTTTAGTTCTGTGAATTTTGACATTTATTTATCACCATCTCTTCCATGGAGCCCTATTCTCTTCCCAAAGAGTCTCAAGGAGCTTCTTTTCTCTCTGTGTATCCATACACTGCCAGAAACCCGGGTGATAGAAACTCATAAGCTCACCATCTGCCGCAAGCTTATGCATTGGCTCCCGTTCAAGGACGCATTTGTCACCGGTCAGATAATCAAAGACCTTTGGATCAAATACCATAAAGCCTCCGTTAATGATGGCGCCGTCCTCATTCTGCTTTTCCCTGAAGGATCTGATCTTGTTGTTGTCATCGATATCAAGAACGCCCTTCTGCTGGGCGAGAGATACTGTAGTAATGGTTGCGATCTTTCCATGGCTTCTGTGGAACTTTTCAAGAGCGCTAATGTCTACATCGGACACTCCGTCACCATAGGTCAGCATGAAAGGCTCATCCCCCACATACTTCTGTACTCTCTTGATACGTCCTCCGGTCATGGTATTGAGTCCGGTATCAACTATAGTCACCTTCCAGGGCTCATTCATATTGTTATGTACTTCCATACTGTTATTGCTGAGATCAAAGGTGACATCTGAATTATGAAGGAAGTAATTCGCAAAAAACTCCTTTATAACATACTGCTTATAGCCCGCCAGTATGATGAAATCATTGTAGCCGTAGCTTGAATAGTATTTCATGATGTGCCAGAGTATGGGCATCTCGCCGATCTCTATCATGGGCTTTGGCTTTAAATGTGATTCCTCTGAAATACGTGTTCCGAATCCACCTGCTAAGATTAATACTTTCATTTTCTATCCTTCCCTGAAGACATTAAGCTTGTTATCCTGAAGAACGGATATAGCGTGTCTGACCTTATTGGCACCATGATTATACTCAAAAATTGCATTAAGTTCATCATCCGTATAATCATCAACATTTAATGCAGCTTCCCTTATGGATTCAAAGTATATCTTCCGATAGGGCATATTGCTCATCTCTAACCTGCCGGTAACCAGAGTTCCTGCGATAAAAGAAACCGGGATTGCCAATGCAAAAAACAGGCACACAAGCGAAAGAACTCCCGGATTGCTTCTCCGTCTCTTTCTGCTTTCCGGCTCCAGTCTTTTCTCTTTATGCCTGTACACCAGATATCTTTCATACCAGTCAGTAAAAAGCAGGCCATAGATCATTATGAGTCCCAGAACTCCCGGCATATACTGGAGTGAATATCTGCTCTGCCATGCGTAAATTTCTGTAAGAAAAATATATCTCGATAAAAATACCAGTGCATGGCTGCTGAGTCCGCTGACCATAAGTATAAGCGGAAAGACTGTTTTTTTGTAAATGCCTTTCCTGAAGAACAGTATAAATGCCAAAAGATAAGTTGCAACCACAATTGCCCCTGTGAGATATATATCACTGTAGCCTATGACTCCGAGCCCAAGCATTGACTCAAGACATGAGCCGGACAGCAATTCAGATGCAAAACCGTTAAGTATAAAGTGAACCGTGAACCCGGTCTGCTTTGTCAGCACTTCCATAAGTGTCACATCAGCGGCTCCTGCGTATTCATATCTTGCCATGGAATTGCTCCACAGAAACATTATCACCGGTATGGCTGTGGTTATCACATATATAGGGATGCGGCTTCTGTCCACATTCCGGTTTTTTATCACCAGCATATAAAGGGCTGACGCAATAAGGGCTGCGCAGTACTGTACTATGTAGGGCCCGGCTGTCAAAAGTGCTATATATGGAAGCACAGTCAGAAGCACATCATCGTATCTCTTTTTTGTGCCTGTGAACACTCTCTCAAGAATGTAATAGTTATAAAAGAAGAGTCCGTAGCTAAGGAAGTGAGGGTAGCCTGAACCATTCAGGAGAAGCTCCCACTTGTTAAGACTGAATCCCACAGCCATAAGTGCAATAACGGAAAATACATTGAAATGCATTCTGTTTATGTAGAGGCTTACCGTAAACATCATGATAAGCACTCCCAATACCCCAAGAAGTCTGTCAAAGTTAACAGAATAGGAAAAAAACGTGACATTGATCCATCTTATCAGGTAGGTTACCGGTATACGGGTCAGTACATCCGGCACCAGGAAGCTTTCCTTTGCCAGGGTATCCGGAAGATAGCTGTTTATGAGCCTTATATAATCCGAATACACCACATCAAGAGATGCTCCCTTAATGTACCATAAAAGAAACATTGCCCCTGAAAACGGAAGAATCAAAACTATGCTCTGCCAGACCTTATAGCCGGGGCTTTGTATCCTTGCTTCATTTACAGCCTCGTGGTAGTTAAGGGCTTTTCTCTCTGAATCCTTATTTGATTTTATGCTATCACTTTTCTTTGACGGCATCCCAATCTGCCTTTCCGAATATCTGATCTGTTATATCTATATATTCCCTTTGATCGGTGCTTTCAAGAAGTATTACGGAATTTTCATAGGCTGCATACTCCGGAAGCTCCGACACATCATTGATAAAATGTACTTCAGATCCCTGACCGGTTTTCTCCGGATCATAGGGTTTATAAAAATACTCCCCGTAGAAATCTGTCATACCATATTTATTGTAAAAAATATAGGTCTGTCGTACTCCCAGAAAATCCTGATATTTTCCTATGGTCTGATCTGCAAGAGAATTCACTCTGTCAAGCTCAGTAAAGAAAAAGATGTTTCTGAAATTACTTCTGTAAAGCTGCTCCACCGGGATCATGATACCACAGTAGAGGATAAACATTACCGCAAAACATATAACACCTTTAGATGAAAAATCCGCAGTTTTTCTCCGACGGGAACGGTTGTCCACATGGGTTTCCGGGTTGTCCACTGCCTGAGAATGGCCTGATTTCGCGGTTTTTGCCTCTGCCAGCTTCCCGAACATATAACAAACATAGAGAAGCGCGGCTGTGTAGCTTACATAAATCCACCGTATCTCAAGTCTTACGGTTATGGAGCTGCAGCCAATGCATAAGGCTATGAAGCTTATAAACAACAGGTTTTGTATAATATCATAGAGTGGTTCTTTGATTTTAAGGCTTTCCTTTATGAAGTAAATCATCATGGCGAAAAGCACGATCCAGCTTAAATAAACAAGGGTGTGAACCCATAAAGGTGTTTCACTCCAGTTTATTCCGGAGAGATAGGATTCTCCTGCATTAACTCCAAAGATGTACTGAACCTGCTGGAGAGCATACATAAATGCCTGACTGAGTTCAAAGGTTTCTGAAACCTTTGTTCCTGCCGTACCCACCGGCATTGCCTGACCGGCGATGATCCGCCTGATTCCGAAGAAAAAAATTACTTCGAGAAAAGGAATGGCTGCCTTCAGAACATAGTCACTTATTCTTCTTTGATCTAAACCGGATCTCCGTAGCTTTTGATCTTTTTCAATCTGATACTTATCACGAAGGTTAATAAGAGAAAGATAAAACAGCGGAAACAATGCCAGAAATCTCTCATGGGTAAACAACACAAGAAAGTAGCAAAGGCAGGCCAAATTGTAGTAAATACTCTGTCCAACTTCCGAAAACTTATAAAGAAGGTAAAGCACTGAAATCGCCAGACTAAGAGCCATGGTTTCCAGAAGTCCCAGAACCTGTCCTATCTGGTATCCCGCAAAATGTGATCCGAGATACATGGCTGCGGTAAAAAATGAAACAATCTGTCCTGCCAACATTTTCTTTCCTTTAAGTTTAAAGGTCTTTGTAAATCCCAGAGAAAAGAAATATATCAAAAAAGAGACAGCTATATTTATCACCGTATTGAACAGGGCATAGTAGTTTACATGCCGGCCCACGATAACAAACTCAAGGTAACTGAGAGCCCAGTAAAAAGGTCTGAAATTACCCTTTGTTTTCATGGGGAAGGTAAACTCCCAGAAATTTTCCTCCCCATAATAGGACCAGAGATACAGATCATCTCCGTAAAGTCCTCTTATCTGTATTTTTCGATTTATAAACAAACCAATTAAAATAAGTGCAAAAAGTGCAGGAAGCACCATTTGCACCTGTTGTTTAGTTATCTTTTTTATTTTCATATGCTCCGTATGCTTTCTTATAGAAATGCATGAGTAATGCGGCTATAGGTGCAGGATGCAGCTTTCTGAACATCTCCTCTTCCTCCAGCTCACGGTTATGGTTCTCGATATTACGCATGGTCTCAGCTCCCGGATGGATGCGATAAGCCATAAGGGATTTCTCGATAACTATGAATCTTCCGGGCTCTTTCGCAAGTCTTACCAGAGTTTCCCAGTCTATGGCAAACTTATAATCGTTTCTGAAGAGAGGTGCAGGGCAGTAGGAAACATTGTAGGTGCAGGTTGGGCAGCCTATGCCGTTTCCGTATTTTAATGCCGACAGCTTTACTCCGGTCTTATGGGCTTTGCTATGATCCCTTAAGCGCCATCTGAGTAACCTCTTTACCCGCTCTGAAGTTCCGGGGATAGTATTTCCCTCTCCGTCGATGGTATCGTAACGGCAGCAGAAAAGAGACATATCCGGAAACACACTGTAGGCATTTAATAGCGCTTTGGTATAATCCGGAAAATACAGATCATCCTGATGGGCTATGGTTACGAGAGGAGCCAGCCGGCTCCCCTCTTCATATGCAAAATTCCAGTCTTCCTTAAGTCCGTGCTTTCCGTTTCTCACATATACCGGATACCCGAACCGGGCACTGCATTCAGTGATGAATTTATTGGGTGTAGAGGTACAGATGATAACCTTACTCTCCATACTCTGGTTTTTCAGAGAATTAAGAAGATATGGAAGATATTCGGATTCCCCGTATGCGGCTACCGCAAAGCAATGCTTATACTTTTTCACACTCTGTATCCTCCCCAAAAACCGGATTTATCCGGAAATCCATCATCCAAATGCTCATCTTAACGGATTAAAAAATCTCACTTCCTGTAGTCTGATTCAAAATCATCACGGATCTTGTTCCATGCTCCCTCAGGGGAGTAATAATCCTTTATGAACTGTACTGCCCTCTTAGACATATTCTCAATATCATAGGTGTTGTTATAAAGGTTTATAACATCTTCGGCAAAGCCCTCTTCCGTATCCTGAATATGGAGGGCGGTTGAAGCTTCCGGTATTCCCTCAGCTCCGCAGGAGGTAGTTACCACGGCTGCACCGGCATGGAGTGCTTCCACCACCTTGCCCTTTACACCTGCACCGAAACGGAGAGGTACAACTACAACTCTGTTCCTGCGGTAAAGCTCATCCAGCTCTTCGATGGTAACAAAGCCGAGAACATTGATATCCGGACGGTTGTTAAGAGCCATCACCTCTTCATCAGCCTTGGAGCCGGCAACATTAAGCACTATATCCGGAATGCGGGCTCTTATCTTTGGAAGGATCTCGTTGGCAAACCAGAGGAGACCATCCTTGTTTGGCGGATGTCCGAAACCACCCACAAACAGAAGTCCCTGCTTGTTTGCGTAATCCTCATCCAGCACCGCCGGCTCATCATATACATAGGCGGTAATGCCTTTGACGTTAATCGTAGGATCCTCTTTACGCACGATTTCTGCTTCAACTTCTGACGGGAAGTAGCTTGCGTCAGCCTTACGCATAACACCATACTCGATGTTGTGCCAGTACTCTGCATCCTCTTTAGTCTTCTCGTCATGATTAAGCTCATACTCTCTCATGAGACGAAGAGAATGGAGATCATGACCGAAGTAGATAACCTTTACATCGGTATTATCGCGGAAATAATCGATATATTTCGTTGCAATGTGCGGTCTGTTGAGATATGCAATATTAATAAACTTCTTATTCTTATCTATCCATTCCCAGATGCCGGCCTGCATGGTATTTCCGTACAGCACTTCGATGCCCATCTGCTGAAGCTCTGAAGTGTAAGGTTCCTCATGAGCAAAATTGTCCCCAAGGAATTTAACCTTGTAGCCAACGCTCTTGAAAAGCTTCATATACTGATAATCAAGCTTTGATCCTGCGTCCTTATCCCATGTAGGCACATAATGATCAACCACCAGGATATACTTGCTGTTCTGTCCACGCTCGCGGGCAGCAAAAGGATTTGGATTTCCGTCATTAACAGACTGTGATTTCAGCTCCTCAGCCCACTTCTCCTTAAACTTCTCCTGATTAACCACCTGATAATGCTTAAGTCCCGAAGTATCCTGGGTATCCGTTCCGTTGGATATTCCCTCAAAGTGAGTGATAACGGATTTCGGCTGGAACACAACCTTCTTTCCATGCTTACGCACTTCAAAGGCAAGGTCCGTATCCTCATAATATGCCGGAGCGAATCTCTCATCGAATCCGCCGATTTCCTTCCAGAGTTCGGTACGGATCATGATGGCTGCACCCGAAATGTAGTCAACTTCCTTTACGTAATTGTATTCCGGCTCCTCAGGATCCTGGAGTCTTCCGTAATTCCAGCCTGAGCCGTCTGACCAGATGATGCCGCCGGCCTCCTGGAGACGTCCGTCGGGATAAACCAGCTTTGAACCCACCATACCGATGGAATCATCGCTTTCTATAAGCGAAACCAGAGAATCAAGCCAGCCTGCATTAACCTTGGTATCATTGTTAAGGAAGAAAATGTACTTACCTTTGGCAATCTCAGCTGCCTGGTTACAGTTCTTAAGGAAGCCCATATTCTCACGGTTTCTTGCGATAACCAGGTTATCTGCATAAAAACCGATCTCTCTTGTGGCATCCGTTGACACGTCATCCGCTATGATGACCTCGTAAGGAGTCTTCTCAAAATCAGTGTTTTCCTTGATGCTTATGAGACACTGATAGGTATAGTTGATCTGGTTGTAGCAAGGTATAACGATGCTTACCAGAGGAGTATCTGTTTTTTCGAAGCTTACCTTTCCGTACTCACTGTAGGCAGATCCTATATTGAAGTCACCTCTTATACGGTTCTTGCCCTCTGCAGTGAAGAATAGGGGTAATGTTTTCACCGGGTGTCTGAAGCTCTGACCGATATAGTAAAGCACCTTACGTTTGCGGGAGCCCTCCGGGAATCTTCTGTTATAGGCATTGCTTATCTTTTGAGACAGCTTACCCCTGATTCCCATACGAAGTCTATAGTATTCCCGTTCTTTTATGAGAGTTTCAATGTCTCTCTCATGTATCTCGATGACCTTTGTAAGGTTCGCTACGTGAACAGCAGTCAGTCTGTTAACCTCACGCTCCTTTTTAAGAGCGATCTTATTCTCTTCGTTTCTCTGACCAAGTACTATTAGGTCATTCTCTGCTACCGCAAGTCTTCCCTTAAGCTCATTGAATCTGTGGACAGTCACCTTGTTCTCGTAGTAAGCATTGATATTGCTGTCCCGGCCGTCTCCGTGGACATAAACCTGGAATTCCTGTTCTTTATCAAGAAGCTCATTGCATTCCGGCGTAGTGAATCCAAAGTTACGCATAAATCCGAAGAGATCATCATAACTGAGCTCATTTCTGTAGGAAAGATACCAATAATAAAGTATTCTGAACTGTAAAAATCTTACATCCACAGCCTCGGTCAGTACCCACTCGCAGTCTATGAGGGTGGGCTTACCGTTAACCATGATAACATTATCAAAGAGGCAGTCGAGATTTGCCGGTTTTATCTCACCGTCTCTCTTGCCTATAACCATATCAACGGATTCCACAAGCTCCTTTACCGGAGCAACTCCGTCTTTTATGAGATCTGCAAGGAGTCTTCCGAGATTCTTTCCTTCAAGATAGGGATAAATCTGGTAGCTTAAACGCTGGAAATCTCCCAAAGCATGACTTGTTTCCTCAGCCTTAAGCACATCCAGCGTAGGATTAACCTCACGCTGCTCCTTAGCCTTGGCTGTAAGAGAATCGATGTGAGCATTGGCCTCAGGAGTGATACCTGACTTTGCCACATGCTTAATGTCTCTGCTGTCTTTATATATAACTGTCTTTATGGCATACTCCGGCTTGCGGCTTGAGTTGTACTTAATGTAAATGGGTCGGTACTTTCTGTAGTCCTTTGCACGACTTTTGTGTGATCCCTTAGGCTGGAAAATGAAGAAGTATGACGGTGCAAACTCCTGAAATTCGTTTTCCTTTACCAGAAGGCCTATCTTCTCTGTTTCATCAGAAGGTCCCGGTAAACGTTCATCCGTATAAAAATTAAGAGGCATCTTTAATTCAGGAACAGGATAGTACATCCATTCCTTTGACTCAGGCTCTTTCTCCTTAAGCTTTTCGCGAAGAGCCTTCACCTCTGACCAGCGCATGTAGACGGTGTCTCCCTCTTTTTCTCCTGAAGCGAGACGATCAATGTCCAGGGCATTCTCTATACCAAGCAGGATGCAGCCACCCTCTTTAAGCCAGGTGCCGGAGAGGGACTTAAACATGCCTTCGAGATCACCCTTAAATATTTTAAGCACTCTTCTTGTGAGAACCGGGATGATAATGTAATCATATGCTGTCTCATCAAGTCTTCTGGAAACATTACGGACTCTCTTTTGAAGTAGTTCTATGAAGGGAGCAGTATACTCTTTGTCTCCCAGTACCAGAACTGAGGCATCTCTTTCCATGCCTGTGGTCATATCATCAAAATAGAACCACTCTATCAAATTGGTCTTATGATGTGTGAAACTCATTGTCTGTTATGCCTTTCCAGAGTCACCTTCGACTCCATGTCGTAAACACCGACTGTGTTTTTGTTTGAGAGCACTGTGATAGATGCTACATCATATTTTCTGTCATAGACCACGTGCTCTCCCTGCTCAAAACCTGTGCAGGACATACTGAGAAGGTACTCTCCCCCCTGCAGCGTCATACGTTGTGTGAAGGTGCAGACATATTCATCGCCTTCCTTAACTGGTTCAATGCCGCACTCCTCGATCATTGTATTGGTGCCTGTAAGATCCGCGCCTCTTTTATCTTTTATTGTGAATGTAAAAATCGGAGCTTCCAAAGGTGCATTGAAACGTATCTTTTCCTTTATGGAGAAGGTCTCTCCCTTAACTATGACGTTTGTAACCTTTCCTCTTTGATCCAGTATACCGAGATCATAAATAGACGCTCTTCCGTCACCATAATGCTGAAGATTAGGATTCAGATTAAGCTCGTCCTGCATCAGGTGACCGCTGTCAGGATTGTCATATTCCGGCCCGTTATCATTTTCCGGTCCGGATGATCCTTCTCTATCCTTCATGGCGGCTGCGCCAATGCTGTCAACGCCGAAATCCTGCCCATCTATAAAGGAAACGGCTGCATCAGCATCCCGCTTCTTCTCGATATTCTTTTTATCCTCTTCGGTAAATCTTCCGGCAAGGATTTTTTTATAAAGATCAACCATCTCTCCCGGTTTTCCCTCAGCGATCTTTTCTCCTTTATTTATAAGGACAACTCTGTCACAGTATTTCATTACAGATCCGAGATCATGAGTAACCATCAGAATGGTGGTTCCGTTTCTGCGGAGTTCATCCATGCGGTGATAACATTTGGCCTGGAAGAAGACATCTCCTACCGAAAGAGCCTCATCCACGATGAGTATCTCGGGATCCATGGCCACGTACATTGCGAAGGCGAGTCTTACGAACATACCGCTGGAATAGCTTTTCACAGGCTGGTTCACGAAATCCCCAATGTCTGCGAAGTCCAGGATTTCCTGAAGTTTTTCATCCATCTGCTCCTTTGTGAAACCCATCATGGTTCCGTTCATGTAGACATTCTCTATTCCGGTATAATCAGGATTGAATCCGGCGCCAAGTTCAAGAAGGGCACATATTATACCCTTTATGTTCACCTCTCCATCAGACGGAGTAAGGACTCCGGTTATTATCTTAAGGATGGTGGATTTACCGGAACCGTTTGTTCCGATGATACCCACGGACTCACCCTTACCGACTTTGAAATTTATATGATTAAGAGCATAAAAATCACGATGATAATTCTTATGGGTCAGGCTGACTGCTTCTTTGAGTCTGTCTATGGGCTTATCGTAGAGTCTGTAGATCTTTGTCACATCTTTTACGTCTATGACGAAGCCGCTGTCCCCAGGGGTTTCATTATCACCGGCATTTTTGCTTGTATTTTTTATTTCATTATCTGCCATAAAAAAATTCTCCAGATGCGCTGGTGCGCATTTGGAGAATATAATAGCATATTTCTTCATATTTTACCACACCGCTGAACTGTTACTATTAATCACGCTCCGGGTGTCTGGTATGTAGCTATATTATTACTGCCGGTGGATGGTAATGTTCCGTTGTAGCCTACCGCTGAACTGTTATTGGTTACAGGTGCGGAGGAAGATGTGTTCTGGGTTGTGGCTGCAGCTGTATTTCCGGTTGTTGTGTTTGTGGTTGTTGCAGCTGCTGTGTTTCCGGTTGAAAGAGATTTTCCTACTTCGGGACTTTCTGCATTGGTTACCAGATGTCCATCACTGACTTTGTAACTGTAGGTTCCGGTCTGGATACCCTGAGTTCCGGAAATCTTTGCTGTAACACTGTTTCCGGGGCCAACATAGGTTCCGTCAGATATTCCTGAGGAGTTTGCTGCGGTCTGATCCGAAGTCTGTATCATAGGGAGCTCACTGTTTGTCTGACTGCTTGCATTACCCTTAGTGTAGGTACGGTCTATTACAGCTACCATATTGGTGTTCATGTTGGCATTGGCTGCTGCGCTTTCAGCTGCACGGTCCGCATCTGTAGTCACATTTGTAACATTGCCGCCTCTTGCTGCCTTTGCTGCATCTGCAGCTGCGTTGGCTGCCGCTATGGCTGAAGCAGTATCTGTTTTTGTTACTACCGGAGCTGTCAGTGTAAGTTCCGGGGCAGGTGTTCCGTCAGGAGCAGGCTGTCCGGCATAAACTGTAGTCTGTTCTCCGCTTGTTGTATTGGTCCAGACTGCAATCGGTCCATACAAGGTATATTGCCAGTCGGAAAGACCTGTCATACTCATTGAAAGTGAAAGGACCACAACCGCCAGGCAGGTGTTTCTTATTTTATTAAGCTTCATTTTTATCTCCTGAAATACTCTGTATTTTTTTCTGAGTATATCACCGGATTTATTCAATAGTGAGGATATCTGAAAAACCTGTTACATTGAATATCTCATCGATTTCTTCAGATACGTTTCTTATAACCATCTTTCCCTGCTTGTTCATCTTCTTCTGAGCGGAAAGAAGTACACGGAGTCCCGCACTGGAGATATACTCAAGAGCTGCAAAGTCAAATGTAAGCTCTGTTACGCCATCGATCTCTGCATTGATCTCCTGCTCAAGCTGAGGTGCTGTTGTTGTATCAAGACGTCCCTCAAGTACAAGATCTAATTTGTTGTCTTCTTTTTTCTTTGTGATATTAAACATAGTTTTTCTTCCTTTTCTATTTATTATTTTTTATTTACATACGATAGTCAGATCTACATGATCATTCTTTACACCGACTATAACATCTTTTGCGAGACTTGCAACTATAGACTTTTCCAGTTCGTCTACTTCTTCGTCTTTTTCTTCACTTTCTGAATCCTGAAGTGTTCCACGATAGTTCTCAAGTGACCACATCATGGGAACTCCTGCTGCAGGATATTCTCCCATAAGTCCCATGGTCATAAAATCATATCCTACGCCGTACTCCTGCTGAAGCTTTGCGCTTTCATCAAAACTCAGAAGGCCATTCTGGATTATATCACTGATTTTTCCCATGAAGCCTTTGGCTGATGCATTTTCATGTTTTGTAGAAACTGAAAGCAATGCTTCCTTTTTTTCTTTGTCCATGATGGTATCGGCCTGTAGCCTTACCTTGAATTCTCCATTTTCTTCTTCTATCCAGAACAGGGCTTCAAAGTCTCCGGTCATGGCACGCACCATTCCCAAGGTCTCTTCACATATAAGTCGTAAGTGGAGGGCTTTCTTGTTTTCCAGTGCACTGCTTCTGATGTATTTATCAACTGCGTCCAATGCTTCTTCGGTGCCTTCATCTCCGCCGCTGATTTTGATTTGACTCATTTTCTTCATGCCACGATCTCCTTTCATTCATACTTCCTCTATTTTACACCCTAAGGGGCGGGATGTCTCAAAAATTTTTTAACTTTATCATACAATTCGGGAGAATGGGGCGGTCAGAGCATGGGGGCAGCCGGTTAAAAACGGGTCGCTGCGGCGGAAAAATCTGAAACAGCCCCCTAAGTGGCTCTAGGCCCTCGCCAATGTCAGAGATTTTCTCTTATGAAAACACTGACTTGGCGAGGGGGCTAAGGAAAAGGGAACCAAGAGCCACTAAGGGGGCTGTTTCTGATTTTTCTCGTCCTCGCTCAACGTTTTTAACCGGCTGCCCCCATGCTCTGACCTTACTCATCACTGGCCTTACAGTTATCATCAAAAAAGGCTATCGAATTTCCAGAGGAAATCCGATAGCTTTTGGGAGGTTATGAGTGCTTTATTTCTGTGGAGAGTTTGCCGAGGTGTTGGTCTATTACTATTTTATCGCCTTCACGGACTTGGTCTTCGAGGATGGCGCGGGCTACAAGGGTTTCGACGTTTTTCTGGATGAAACGGCGGAGAGGACGGGCACCGAACTGGGGTTCGTAGCCGTAGTCTGCGACGTATTCCTTGGCTGCGTCGGTAAGCTCGATGGAGATCTGTCTGTCTTCGAGTCTCTTGTTGATGGACTTTATCATGAGGTCTGTGATGAGGCCGATGTTGTCCTTGCTGAGAGGTTTAAACATTATGATCTCGTCGAGACGGTTCAGGAATTCGGGGCGGAAGGCTCTACGGAGTTCGTCGTTTACGTTCTTTCTGGCGGCTTCTGTGATGTTTCCGTTACTGTCTATGCCATCGAGAAGGTACTGGGCACCCAGGTTGCTTGTAAGTATGATTATGGTGTTTTTGAAGTCAACGGTCTTGCCCTGACTGTCTGTGATTCGTCCGTCGTCCAGAACCTGGAGGAGGATGTTGAAGACATCGGGGTGTGCCTTTTCTATCTCGTCGAAGAGCACTACAGAGTAGGGCTTACGGCGAACGGCTTCTGTGAGCTGGCCGCCTTCTTCATAGCCTATATAGCCGGGGGCTGCGCCGATGAGTCGTGAAACGGAATATTTCTCCATGTACTCGGACATATCGATTCGAACCATGGCATTTTCGTCGTCAAAGAGGTTCTGGGCCAATGCTTTCGCAAGCTCTGTCTTACCTACGCCTGTAGGTCCCATAAAGAGGAAGGAACCTATGGGTCTTCCCGGATCCTTTATGCCGGCCTTTGAACGCTGGATGGCTTCAACTACCTTTTCAACGGCTTCATCCTGACCGACGAGTCTCTTATGGATCTCATCATCAAGGTGAAGTACCTTGCTTCTTTCGGATTCATTAAGCTTTGATACAGGGATTCCTGTCCAGCGGCTTACGATCTTTCCGATTTCTTCTTCAGTTACTGTTTCCTGAAGGAGAGCCTTGTCCTCATTGTGAACGCTGTTCTCTGCATCTGAAAGCTGTTTTTCAACCTGTGCCAGATCCTGATACTTAAGCATTGAGGCTTTTTCATAATTGCCTGCCTGCATAAGCTTTTCGATTTCTTTACGTATCTGATCTCTCTTTTCACGGAGCTGCTGGAGGTTTCCGACGGAGTTTTTCTCATTTTCCCACTGGGCGGATTTTGCATCAAATTCTTCCTGGAGTTCGGCAAGTTCTTTTTCTATCTCCTGAACTCTTTCCTTTGAAAGCTTGTCATCTTCCTTTTTAAGTGAGCTTTGTTCCATCTTAAGCTGGGTGATATGGCTCTTCATGGCAGCCATTTCTTCAGGCATTGACTCCATCTGGGTCTTTACCATGGAGCAGGCTTCATCCACAAGGTCAATGGCTTTATCCGGAAGGAATCTGTCGGAGATATATCTGTCGGAAAGCATTGCTGCCGCCACCAGGGCATTGTCCGTAATTGATACTCCATGATATCTTTCATAGCTGTCCTGGATACCTCTTAAAATATAGATAGTATCCTCTACAGTCGGCTCGTCTATCATTACAGGCTGGAAACGTCTCTCGAGGGCTGCATCCTTTTCAATATATTTATGATACTCATTAAGGGTTGTGGCACCGATACAGTGGAGCTCACCTCTTGCAAGCATAGGCTTCAGGAGGTTTCCGGCGTCCATGGCACCATCGGTCTTTCCGGCTCCTACTATGGTGTGAAGCTCATCGATGAACATGAGTATCTGTCCATCGGACTTCTTAACCTCATCCAGAACAGCCTTCAATCTCTCCTCAAACTCGCCTCTGTACTTTGCACCTGCCACAAGGGATCCCATGTTAAGGGCAAATATCTTCTTATCCTTAAGGCTCTCGGGTACTTCTCCGGCAGCTATCCTCTGGGCAAGGCCTTCAACAACGGCGGTTTTACCTACACCGGGCTCACCGATGAGAACTGGATTGTTCTTGGTCTTTCTGCTGAGGATACGGATAATGTTTCTGATCTCTTCATCTCGTCCGATTATGGGGTCAAGCTTCTGATCCTTTGCACTCTGGACCATTTCATAACCGTATTTATTTAAGGTATCATAGGTGCTCTCCGGGTTGTCTGTGGTCACTCTCTGATTTCCTCTTACTTCCGAAAGGGCCTTTAAGAACTTATCCTTTGTGATGTCATATTCCTTAAGGAGCTTCTTAACTGTAGGATCGGCTTCTTTTATTATGGACAGGAAAATGTGCTCTACAGAAACATAATCGTCTCCCATGGACTTCATATGGTCTTCAGCTCTTGTAAGGGCGAGATTGGCAGCCTGTGACATATACATCTGACCGCTTCCTCCCGATACCTTTGGAAGCTTTGATATCTCAGTTTCCAGAGATGCTTTGAAACCATCTATGGAAATTCCCATCTTTTTCAGAAGCTGGGCGATGAGGCTCTCATCAACAGTTATGAGGCTGTACAGAAGATGTATCTGCTCCACATACTGGTTTCCGTATTCGGTAATGATATCCTGACACTTATTTATTGCTTCAACTGATTTCTGGGTAAACTTGTTAATATTCATAATCTCCTCCTCTATATAAACCTTTCGGTTTGCTATTACTTTTTAAATTCATGAGAAACGTTCCGGCCTGCCCCGGATACCCACAATACAGTATTTCCGTTGCGTTTCTCTTTTATAGTAATGATTATATCTCGATTGTTAGCACTTTCAAGTGGTGAGTGCTAATTTTAGACTTTTTTTAGGAAGTTTATAAACTGTTTGTTTTGTGCATTTTCACCATAGATTTTACTTTTTATACATTTGCCTGCTTTTTTCAGGAATTTATGAGGCTTTCTTTTTTCACTATTTTGCTCCGTTTTTCAAGAACACGTAGTCTCTTTTCAGACCTTGTCATAATTTAGACTATAGGAATATCTGAAGATCGGTCATATACTGAGCACACAAATTCATACGGAGGCAACATGACAGTATCTCATCTGGTCCTTTCGCTGTTCCTTTATGGTTCAGCTCTCACCGATCTATATGACCGGCGCATACCAAACGCTTTTACAGGTATGCATCTTTTACTCGGATCGTTTCTTAATTTCCGATGTATCTCTTTTCCGGGTATGACAGGTTCCCTAAACCTCTTATACTCCCTTTCATTTCTTCTGACCTTTCTCATCTCAACTCTGATCCTGTCCGTTCTCACCGCTATGACCAATGCAGGCGCAGGAGACGCCAAACTTATCGCTCTTATCATCTCATGGACCGGTTTTTACGAAGGTCTTCATTTATTACTACCGGGTCTCATCCTAGCTCTTGCATTTATTCTGATCAGCAAAGCTGAAACAGTCTTCGCATCTTCAAGAAGTAAAAAAGTAAACATTACCCCTAAATGCTTTTTTATCCCCACAAAGATCTCTAAAGCTTTACATCACCCCTACAAACAAAAGCTAAAGTTTCTCTTTCCGGAGCTTAAGTGCCTTCTTATAGATTTCAGAATTTTTGAAATCTGCCTGAGACTCCCGGAAAGAGGTACTCTTCCCCTCGCGATCCCTGTTTTTCTCGGTGCAATTCCGGGACTGATCACTACTTCACTCCGGAGTCCTTTGTGAGCTTAGGAGGGAACATTCTAAAGATAAGGAGTTTTTATGCATCATATTCTTGCTTTCTTTGATGAAGATAAAACCTACTGTGACAGGTTCAGAAAATTTGCTTCCAACCATCAGAACTGTCCGTTTACGGTTTACTCTTTCGATAATTACCATGATCTCGTGAATTTTTCCCAGGATCACCCCATAGAATTGCTTGTTGGAAGCGAAGCCAAAAGATACAATTCCGGAATTTCCCGGACTAATGCTTATAGCGGATCTGCTTTCACAGGCCAATCGGAGTGTTCGGGAGATTCTTATGACAGGAAGTATTCATTTGAACCGGTCAGATCTCAGGTTTCGGAACCCGACCTTTTATATCAGATTCCTGCAAAATCCATCATTAAGCTTTCTGAGACACCTGTTGAAGCCGGGAATGCTGATGGACAGCGTAATGACCCTGCCGGAAAGTACCGTATATATAAGTATCAGTCCGGCGAAAACATTCTCCGTGAGATCATGACCATCTACGGGCAGAAAAATCAAGATTCCAAAAGGGAGTACTCAGGCCGCCGATCAAAACTTTACCTTATATACAGTCCTGTAGGACGTTCCGGGAAAACCCGTTTTGCCCTTGCCCTTACAAAGGTCTTACAGAAGGATATGAAACCACTGTATGTGACTCTTGAAGAAGTTTCTTCTCAAAAGACGCCGGATGAAGACATTATGTGCCGGGGTACATTGTCAGAAGCCATGTACTTTTATAAAGAGGGAAAACTTACGGGCAGCCGTCTTCAGGAGCTCATCGTTCATGATAAACAGATGGACTCCATCCTTCCTGTAAGGACTCCGGAGGATATAACTACTCTTAGTCCCCAGGAAATAGCCGGTTTCATCGAACACTTAAGGACTGTCTCCGAAAGGGATGCCATCATCCTGGATACCGACAGCATTTTAAGCCGCGTTGAGGGGATGCTGCCCCTTTGCGACTGGACCTTTATGCCGGTAACAGACGACATTAAAGCTAACAGCAAGATAACTCAGCTGGAAAACTATCTCTCAAAAAACCTGGCTCCGGAAGCATTAAGCCACATATCAAAAATTGTGGTTCCGGAAACGGATCAGTACGTATCTTATGTCGATGCCATGGAGAATCCCTCAGACCCCCTCCTTAATTTCGCAAAAGCTGTAGTACAGAATTATATATATGAATAAATATGAACACTTTAAATGAAATAAAAAAAGAACTAAAACAGGAGATCCTTTCTGATCTCAAAAACGAGCAGAATCTTCAGGATGAAGAGCTCTACGGAAGGATCGATGAACTTTTACTGTCACGAAATGACATCAGCCTCAAAAACAGACTCTATCTCCGTTCTGCTATCTTCAACAGCTTCCGTCGTCTGGATGTTCTTTCCGAGCTGCTGGATGATCCCACCATAACAGAGATCATGATAAATTCCCACAAGGAAATCTTTATCGAACGTTTCGGTCATCAGGAAAAGTGGAACAGAAGCTTTGAATCCGAGGATCAGCTTGAAGAAGTCATTCAGTCTATAGTTAGTAAGGTTAACCGTACCGTTAATACTTCCAATCCCATCGTAGACGCCCGTCTTTCCGACGGTTCCAGAGTCCACGTGGTTCTCCCGCCCATAGCATTAAAGGGGCCTACTCTTACCATTCGTAAATTCCCGGAGCCCATCACCATGGATAAGCTCATAAGCTATAAATCCCTGTCGGAAGAAGCGGCAGCCTTTGTTAAGGATCTTACCAGAGCAGGCTACAACATCTTCATTTCCGGCGGTACCAACAGCGGGAAGACCACCTTCCTTAATGCTTTAAGCCAGTACATACCGGCTGAGGAAAGAGTCATCACTATCGAGGATTCCGCGGAGCTCCAGATCCGGAATGTGCATAATCTGGTTTCCATGGAAACCAGAAATGCAAATTCCGAAGGTGAAGGACAGGTGAGCATGGCGGACCTTATAAAGGCGTCCCTTCGAATGTCTCCAAACCGTATCATCGTTGGTGAGGTCAGAGGCGGAGAGGCACTGGATATGCTCAACGCCATGAACACCGGTCATGATGGGTCCATAAGTACGGGCCATGCAAATTCTGCAAAAGACATGCTGAAACGTATGGAGGTTATGATACTTCAGGCAGCGGATCTGCCTCTTCCCGCAATAAGGAATATGATCGCTTCTGCCATAGATGTAGTCATTCACCTGGGCAGGACAAATGACCGGAAAAGACGTGTTTTAGAAATATCGGAGGTACTTGGAGTTGAAAACGGAGAGATCGTCCTTAACCCGCTTTATAAGTTCGATGGTGAAAAGCTTCAGAAGCTTTCGGCCCTTAAACAAACAGACAAACTCATTAATAAATTACAATGATTACTATTTCACCGTACCGGAATATCTCCGGCATGTTCTTACAGCTGTGGCAGCTGATGCACTGGTGAGCTATACATTTTACCAGAGTAAGCCGGTGTTTCTGGCAGCACTGCCCGTATGTCTCATTTACCCTTTTCTTATCAAAAAAACTCTGGTGGAAAAAAGACGTGAGCAGCTGCTGGAACAGTTCAAAGAGGCTTTATCCACGTTGTCCTCATTCCTTAGTGCAGGTTACTCAACGGAAAATGCTTTCAGGGTCTCGGTTCCCGAGCTTAAGCACATGTTTTCTGAGGATGCGCTCATAGTGAGGGAATTTGAACACTTCACCAAGGGCATGGATCTTAACAAGCCTTTAGAGGATATGCTATCGGATTTTGCCTATCGTTCGGGTCTTGATGATGTATCCAATTTCGCAGAAATCTTCATCGCCGCAAAAAGAAACGGCGGAAACCTTGTTCAGATCATCGCACACACCTCGGGCATCATAAGAGACAAGGTTCAGATAATGGAGGATATCAAAACTTTGAATGCATCAAAGCAGTATGAACAGAAGGTCATGAATCTCATCCCCTTTGTCATCATAATCTATATGAATCTTTCTTCCCCGGACTTTTTTATGACTCTTTACACCCAGACCCTGGGCCGCGTAACTATGACTGTATGCCTTCTTTTGTATTGTCTTGCAGTTTATCTTGCAAATCGCATTATGGATATAGAGGTGTAACCAAATGAAAGCTAAAAAAACATTAATTACAGCTTTTCAAAACAGGATGAGACAGCTTTCAGTGAAGCTCAGGAAGATTCCCCGAAAACTACTGAAGGAGCAGATGCTTTGTATAGGCGTATCGCTGATACTCAGTGTTCTGGTTTTTCTTAGCTCCCAGTCCGGGAACATTATCACAGGCGGAAACCTTATAGAAAGAAACAGCTATGGAAGCAGTGACAGAAATCTCACTCTGGAGGTTTCCGGTTTACGTGACGACTCGGATGTATCCCTGGATATAAAAGTAAGTCCCAGACGTTACAGTAAAGAGGAAGCTGACCTGGTATTTCAGGATATCGTCGAAAATATCGAAGGCATAATCATAAAGGATGAGGGTGAAAGTCTTGCGGCTGTAAGTCATGATCTAAACCTTGTAACCAGGCTTAAAGAAAGAGGCGTCGACCTGTCATGGGATTTCTATCCCGAAACCGGGGATCAGGAATCCTACAGAAAATACAGACATCTTATCGATGATAACGGTCAGGTTCATAATGATACCATACCTGAAGGTGAAGTTGTTACAGGCTACCTTTCACTTGTTATGAGTACCTTTATAGTTCCGGAGGAGACTTATTCTCAGGGTGGAACCTCCAAAGACTACACAAAGGTCAAGTATCATTCCGATCCATACAAGATCTATGTTAATATAATCCCTCCCGAATTCAGTGAATATGAGCTTCTCCTTAGAAGCCTTAAGGAAAAGATAAGTGCAGCAGATATGTCCGCTCTCGGTAATGATTCCGTAACTCTTCCAACTGAACACGAGGGAAGGTCCATAAGCTATCATGAACCTTCAGATCAAACCTATCTTTTTATGCCTCTTCTCGGTTTAATCGCTGCCATGGCTTTATATCTTCGTCAGGGTTCTGTTGCAAAGGAAGAAAAAAAGAAAAAAGAAACTCTTCTCATGCTTGATTATTCCGATCTTGTGTCAAAACTTATGGTCTATACCGGAGCCGGGCTTACCATAAAAAATGCCTTTATAACTATTTCAAAAGGCTACGACAATCTGGTACAAAGAAAGCTTAAACCGGATCGTCCTCTCTATCAGGAGTTAAGAACACTTTGTTTTCAGTTCAATAGAAATATGCCGGAATCCGAGGTTTATCTTGACCTTGGGCGACGCATAAATCTTAAGTCTTATACAAAACTTGTATCTCTTATTGAGCAAAACCGCCGTACAGGAACAAAAAATCTCAGAGCCATGCTGGAGCTCGAAATGAATGATGCTTTCGAGCAGCGAAAAACCACAGCCAAACGTCTGGGTGAAGAGGCCGGCACCAAACTGCTGCTTCCCTTGTTTCTATTACTCGGCATAGTGATGGTCATAGTTATCGTTCCGGCTCTCACAGCCATAAGATAATGCTTTGACATTCACTTTCACTTTTACCCCCTCTTTTTCCGGATTAATGTCCGGTTCAATATAAGATCCGGTTTGACTCTCAAACTGCTGTCAAACTGTTTTTCTCCGGGATAATCCCGGCAAAATCATTCAAAAAGTGTCACCATAGTGCCACTTAATACTTAATTTAACGAGGAAAAATCCTCAGAAGGAGATTTAAAATGAACATCACAACAACTACTATGCACTCATCACCTTTATCTGTTTTAGCTTTCGGCCCCTTTGGTCCACTTGAGTATCTGGCAAGAAAAGTAATTGAATTTTTCAAAGGACTTCAGTTTACTCTTTTCTGCTGTGATCAGAAAGCAAAGAGAGCCCTTAGATCCCACATGGATTATGTCATCAACGGTGAATCCGGAATCGGAACTATTGAGTTGGTACTGATTCTGGTAGTACTCATTGCCCTTGTACTTGTATTCAAAGGAAGGATCAATGACCTCCTCACCAACATCTTCGACCAGATCGACAGCTCAGCACAAAGCGTATATTGATGTTAAAGAAAGAAACAAAATCCTCAGTGACCATATTTATGGCACTTAGCTTCACCATGATAGCCGCTTTACTGCTGACAATTACAGAATCCTGCAGAACCGTCGGAGAACGGTTCTACTGGCAGGTTGCGGCGGATGCTTCAATGGAATCCCTTTTTTCGCAGTACCACCGGGGACTTTGGGAAAACTATCGTCTCCTCGGTCTTCAGTACCGGACAGACGGGGATCTCATTGAAGAGTTCTATGATTTTTCCGAGCCCTACAGAAGTGCCCATAATCTTTTTCCGGGTAATCTGAAGGAGGACAACATTGACCTTAACAGTCATCTGCATATAACCGAGGATACCTGTTTTCAGGAGGAAATTCTTGAATACATGAAGTACGGCATGATTGATTCTATGATCCGTTTTGCGGGTTCCGATAAAAACGAATCCGATCTCTCTGAGGAAATGCAGAATATCTTTAAACGCACTACCGAAACCTCTGAAATCAGGGAACTCCAAAAGAAGTATGCACTTGATTCCAATGATCTAAAGGCTGTGGAGGATGCGATTTTCAATGTTGATGCCTCTGCCAAAAACGCCAATGCATGTCACCATGACGCCTGGTCAGATCTTAAAAATGAATCTCCTGACGGGTTCTACGGTTCAAAAGACAATTTTATGGGGTCTCTTGACAAAATAGATTCGTCAGTTTCCGATTACACAGCCGCAGCAGATTCTCTTGCAGAGAAAGTCTCTGAACTAAGAAGCGATTTCGAATCCCGTAAGTCTTCACTTTCCGAAGAGGGCATCGCTGCCATAGAAGCAGAGATTTCCGAATACGAAAGCTACGTTTCGGGAACCGGGGCCGTAAGATCAGAAATAGAAGCCATGCCGGAAAAAACTTCCCGGCTTCGGGTCGATGCCGACCGGGTGGAAACCGACGTTCAGGAATTTGAAGAGTGGCTTCAGGAAGCGATGGAAGAATATCATGACGATGAGGATGAGGATTATGATTTTGAAGCTGAGATAACCGCCTTTTACAGCAGTGCCTCAGGAGACTGGAACAGTTTTCCACTTGTTGCATATAACGGTGAGGTATCCGAGATAAACAGCCATAACAAGCAGCTTCTCGACAATATCAGCACCTTTTTAGAGGGCGAACTCCTCTCCCTGGTACTCCCTGAAGGTCAGGCAATTCCATCCAAAACAAAGGTTAATGACAGTAATCCACATTTTATGACGGATTCCACAGCCAATCCGGTGGAAATCGCTCTTATGGGTGAATACGCTATGAAGTATTTCAACTACTATCATCAGGGTACCCAGAATAAAGAATCTCTTCCCCCAAGCGGAAATACAGGTCTTGAACTTGAGTACCTGTTGGAAGGCAAGGAAAGTGATTATGATAATCTTTCCGAATTTGTCACCAAGCTTGTCACTCTGAGAGAAGGTCTCAATCTCATATATCTCTATACAGATACCGCTAAAAGAAATGAAGCCAGGGCTTTCGTTACTGCCTTTTTATGTGTAACCGCAAACCCTGCCCTTATATCGGTTTTCACCTTCTTTGTACTTGGAATCTGGGCACTTGCCCAATCCATAAAAGACGTTAAGACGCTGCTTTCAAATGGTCGTGTCCCTGTTTTCCATGATTCAGAAACCTGGTCAATGGATATAGGCGACTTGCTGGATTTCGGAAGCAGCCGGTCCATAGAAGCAGATAATACAGCAAAAAAAGGCCTGTCCTACAGAGATTACTTAAGAACCTTTTTGCTGGGACAGGGCATCATTGATCAGACTCTGGTCAATAAAAGGATGCTCAGCCGCATAGAAAGAAACCTTCGCACCATCGGAAAGGATCCGGAGTCAACATTCTCCATAGACGAATGTCTCTATGCTCTCGAGATAAACATTGAGCCTGATACAAGGCACGTTATGTACGGTACCGGAATTTTGAATCTGGCAGCAGGAAATGTTCCCGAAAAAGATTACTCTTTCCAGGTTTCAACCTATTACAAATATAAAAATGATACCCATTAAGTGAGTCCGACATGAAAAAGAAAGTATTTAAACCTACATTGCGCTTATTTCAAAACTCCAAGTACGAACAAACGCAATCAGAAAATAAAAATAAAAATAAAAACAAATATATCACACAACTTAATACTTTTCTTCATTCATCATGCCGTTCTTCATATACGGTGGAGGCAACTCTCTCATTAACACTGCTCATTTTTGCCTGCGTTGTCCTCATGACACCCATGTTGATCCTGAACCACCAGCGTAATGCTCTTATGATTCTTGAAGAAAATTCCCGAATGGTGGCTCAGGAAAAATACATTGAATACTACACAAGGAAAGACGGAACCCTGAAGCTGGATAAAGATATGGTAAGCAGCTTTGAAACCACCCTTTCCGCTCTGGCTCTCGGTCACCAGATAGAGCAGCCGGGGATGGCACATATCGATATGCTGAAGGATTCCGAGGTAACCGATAAAAACATCAAGTATGTGGCTGATTATGATGCCGTATTACCTTTTTCGGTTTTTGGCCTGAACAGCATTGAGCAGCAGGTAGTAAGCAGCAGGAGAGCATGGATAGGCGCTGATGGAAACCGCTGGATGGAAGATAACGGGAACACCGGAATAAAGGATGATATCACGGTTTATGTAAGTACAAAGGAAAGCGATGTTTATCACACTACCATGGACTGTACCTATATAACTCATGAGATACATAAGGCTTCCGGGGAAGAAATGAAAACCCTTCGAACGAAGTTTGGAGGACGATTTTCTCCCTGTGCCTCCTGCAGACCAAATACAAGAATGTCAGTTGTATACTATACCAGCGGTGCCAGAAGCTATCACAGTACTCCCACTTGTAAAACCTTATCAAGTTACATTCAACCCTTTAAAAAATCCGAAGCAGAGGCTATGGGCAAACATGGCTGCATTCGCTGCGGTTAGAATCCATATGTTAAATACAATTATTTTATTTAAAGCCTGTTTTTTTATTTTTCTGTTTTATTTTTTCTTAGCCTGTGCATTTGATCTGAAATACAGAGCTGTGCCAACTATGATACATCTTATTTTTATCCTTACAGGATTCCCTTTGTTCCTGTACCTGAACATTTTCACCGTGACAGCTTTTGACTTCCCTATATTGAACGATCTGGTCCTGCGATTTCTTCCGGGTCTCCTGTTACTTTTTGTTAGCATAGTTTCAAGGGGATCTCTCGGAATAGGAGATGCCGTATTTATGACCATTTCAGCCTTTTATATCGATCTGAGATCCATACTTTTTATCTTTATAAGCGGCTTTCTTTCAGCATTTATCGTAAGTGCTGTAATGCTTATTTACGGAAAGATGAAAAACAAGGATCTTCACCATATGTCACTGCCCCTTATACCCCTTATGCTGCCGGGGCTTTACCCAATTCTTATGAATCTTAACCTTTAATCTCTAACCCGGAGTAACCATGAACACAATTGAAGCCACCTATGTACTAAGCTTTACATTTTTAGTTATAGCCACTTTGATAAACGGAGCCGTCCACCTTCAATCAAAGATCAATAATTTCACAAGAACTGCCATCGAAGAGGAAGTGGACAGCCATAAACAGGATGGTGAAAAAATATTTAAACCGGAAAATTTTATTCGGGAAATCAGTATATTTGAGCAGGACATGGATCCTGCAGAAGAAGGAGAGTCCTAATCATGGAAAAAAATATCAGTTTTGAACATTCACTTACACACAGTTTCATGAACATCAGGAATATGGATATATCACCGGAAGCATATGAAACAAAGCTTTTAAAAGAAACCCCTGTACCCGGTGCTTTGCCTTTAGTTTATGAACATTCACCGGAAGGTACGATCTTAAGCTACAATGTCACCGGTCTTGAACCCATGAACAGTCTTTTTGAAACAAAAGCATTATCCCACCTGGACATCTCAGTCTTTATGGAGTGTCTCAATGATTTTCTTTCCTCCCTGGAAGAGTATATGATCTCTGAAAACTCCGTATTCCTTTCCCCATCTTCCGTTTTCTACAATCCGGATAATAACAAGTGGCTTTTTACGCTGATTCCGGCATATGACAATGTTTTCCGGGATGAACTTACAGAGCTTCTCACATATGTTTTAAAGCATATTGATTATGAAGATGACAGAGCCGTCATCATCGGCTATTCCTTATTCCAGGAAACAGGCAAGGAGTTCTATCAGTTGACCGACCTCATGCGTATCGTGCGCACAAACATAGAGAAAGAAAATGAAATAAAGAATGCTGCTGTTGAGAATCCCAAAAAACATCCGGGGCTCATATCACAGGATGGCATTTTCAGACCTGTGGATGCCGGGATAATCCTGAACAATACCGGTAAAGATTCTTCCTCAACTCTTACATACAGTAATGAAGCTTGTGAAGATACTGAATTTATGAAGCTGAAAGCTCAGCTAAAGGGTGAAAAGTATGAGGGGGTCTCCGGATCTTCCTCAGATAGAATACCTCTGTCTTCCGTATCCTCATATCCGGAAACCGGTACAGGTAATATCTCCTTCCCTTCAGATTACGGCAAGGATAAATACCCGAATAATGATCTTTCTCAAAGTGTGGAGGTTCGTAATCTGGCAGAACCTGAGGATGCAAAGCTGTTCGGAATATTTACATTCCCACAGATCCATAAGTCCAAAGAAAACAGAAAAACTGAAACTTTGCAGAATGAAGCAACAATAAAAGACAGGCTTGATTCTAAATCCGGGGATAATTCTCTTAAGGGAAAGATTTTGCTTTCTGTTCTTCTTATGATCCTGATTCCATCTCTCGTCTGGTTCCTGAAAGGTGCTTTTGTATTTAGAAAAACCCTTCCTCTCATCATGGCTTTAGAAGTAGGCCTGTCTCTTATGATATTACTTGATCTCATCATGCATAAAATGCCTGATGAAGCTCAGGTTGCATGATACATATTAATTCCATTCCACTGTCAAACTGCGGCACAGATGGTGATGTGAAGCTATTTTTCACAGTACTACTCTGCTGCTTCCTTCTCCTCAGCTTCTTTAGCTTCCGCTGCTGCCTTTGCCTCCTCTTCAGCTTTGGCTTCTGCATCAAGATCTCTTTCGTAGGTATAATTCAGTATTCCGATATGTTTTTCCAACGCAAAGTTATCAGGAAGGTACTCACCAAGCTTTTTTCTGAACTCCTGATTGAGCGCAATGGCAGAATAAGCCTTTCCGGATATAGCACCTATCATATCACTGAATTCCGGTCTGTTAGGAAGAATATAGTAAACCTTTTCCATTTCTGAAAGATCAGTCTTTATTCTTTTGTTGTTAAAGCCTGTATTTCCGAAGCCATCAACGGAGATAAAAGGAGTGAAAACTATGCTGACCCCTTCCTTATTTCCGTCAACAGCATAAAGATCAAAAAACTGGGATTCCTCATCACCCTTGCTTCCGGCAAACTCAGCTCTTATCCATTTGACTGAACCAACAATGTCCCGGTTAACGAACTGCTCCATGGTGACACTCGGTGTGTTGGGATCTCTCATATCCTTTAACCACTCACCCTGGATATACTTTATGTTACTTTTTACGTATCTGGGGTATATGGACGCAAATTCTTCCTGTTTTATAAGTAATACAACCCTCTCTTCACTATACCATCTCTTCATAAAGTCACCTCTCGATAAAAAAACTATTCTGTAGTTACAATCATTAAAGCAGTGGTTCTCTTACTAAGATTAACTAAAAATATACCAACCCCCGCGAAATTAAATATCTTTCTTTATTTTAATAATTCCGGGCAGTTTTTACTAGTCTTTTATAAGATCCTTTATAACTTCTCCACCAATTATCATTCCTGCAACAGCAGGTACAAATGCCACAGATCCGGGGGTTGCCTTTTTGAAAGCTCCGGAAGCAGCGGTTTCAGAATCGTAAGCTTCAGAATCCTCCGACGCTTTATCCACATTTTCCTTTGGCTTTACAGGTAATTCTGTGGAGAAAACAACTTTAAGCTTCTTAATGCCTCTTTTTTTTAGTTCCCGGCGCATAACCCTGGCCAGCGGATCTATAGAGGTTTTATATATGTCAGCAACCTGAAACTTTGTAGGATCAAGCTTATTGCCGGCTCCCATACTGCTTAGTACCGGAGTCCCGGCTTCATGGCAGGCTGTTATTATCTGTATCTTTGCTGTTACGGTGTCTACAGCATCCACAACATAGTCATATTCCCTGAAATCAAATTCATGACTGTTTTCAGGAAGAAAAAACATCCTGTGTGCATTAACTCTGCACCCGGGATTTATGTCGTTTATCCTCTCTGCCATTACATCAACTTTATATCTTCCGATGGTTTTTCTCGTGGCTATGATCTGGCGGTTGATATTGGATTCGTTAACGGTGTCATTATCCACCAGGTCTATGCTGCCTACTCCGGTTCTGGCCAGTACTTCACATACATATCCTCCGACACCTCCGACACCAAACACTATCACTCTTTTATTTTTAAGTTTTTCCACAGCCTCTTTTCCGAGAAGTATTTCAGTTCTGCTGAATGTAGATTCCATATCAAACCCTTTCCTATAAAATCGAGCAGAGATTATTACCTACTCGATTTCCCGTTAGCCGTCAAATGTGGGTTTATAAAAGCACAACGCCCGCTTGACGGCTTTATCACTAAAAAAACCGTCGCCCTCACGGCGACGGTTTCATCATACTTTGTTTACATCAAATCTGCAACGTTAAGCCAGCTTTCGAGAATCTCTTTCTCTTCAGGTCTGTTCTTGGTAAGATTTGCTGCTGCAACGATAGGCAGCCACTTATGTACATAGCTCTTATCTGTATTTGTCTTTGCACAGAAATCAGCATAATACTTCTCAGCTGCATCCTTATTCTTAAGATACAGAATGGTATAAGTTCTTGCAACATCCGCACTGGCATTACCCTGTGATGCATGTACCCAGTCAATAAGATACATACTTCCGTCATCCTTAACGATGATGTTTGAAGGTCTGAAATCTCCGTGCAAAAGCTTAAAGTGCTTTGGCATAGATTCAAGTCTTGTAAGAAGCTCATATCTGGTGCTTGAATCAATGGTGTTTAATCCATTGATCTGATATGTAAGCTTGTCTCTCAGCTTCTGAAGAAGAGGTGCCTTCTTTGTGAACATAAGAAGCTGAAGGTCTACCATTTTTCCGATATACTCATCAAGCTTATCCGGGTTTTCATCCATAAGCTGCTGAAGTGTCTTTCCTTCAACATACTCTTTTTCGATGAGCCACTGTCCGTCTTCAAATCTGACTCCTGTTATCTTTGGAACGTTTATCCCATCGATATTCTCAACACGAGTGTTGATAAATGCCTCATGGAAAACTTCAGACTTATCAAAATCTTTGGCAAATATCTTTAAGATTTTATCTCCGTCGCGATAAACACTCTGAGTTGCTTTTTGTGATAATAACTCTCTTGCCATGTTCCTGTCTCCTTTACATATAACCCTTATGTATTCACTGTCGTTCTAAAAATGTCCATCCGTTCTTTGGATAAACCTATCATACTACAGTGTTTTCCAAAAGGAAACAAAATTCGTTAAAAAAATAACAAATTTTTTATTATCAGTAATTGAACCTGAATACTGCGCATCCGTAAGCCGGTAATGAATATTTGATACGGAACGGTTTACCGTCGCATTCTCCTTTTTCTGCAAGATAAACATTCTTTGCATCCGCTCTTGTGTTTCCGTTTTCATCCAGGATCAAAGTATATTTGGTCTTTACGGGAGCTCCTACCATGTAGTCCTTTCTTTCCATAGGAGTCATATTGATAACGAAGAGAAGGCTGTTCTTTCCGGTCTTGTCCTTACGTATGAAGCTGAATATGGATCTGTCGTTATCGTCAGCATTAATCCACTCAAATCCCTGCCAGCTGTCATCAAGCTCCCATAAGGCAGGATACTTTCTATACATATGAAGGAGATCCCTCATAAAATCATGGACGTTCTTATGCCATGGTTCATCGGTGAGATACCAGTCCAAAGCCACATTCTCATTCCACTCATGAAGCTGGGCAAAGTCCTGTCCCATGAAAAGAAGCTTCTTTCCGGCATGGCCAAACATGAACAGATAGCCGCACTTCAGGTTCCTGAACTTGTCCTCATAGATTCCGGGCATCTTGTTTATCATGGAGCACTTAAGATGCACTACCTCATCATGTGAAAGTACAAGAATGAATTTTTCGGCAGTGGCATAGCTCATACCGAAGGTCATAAGGTTGTGGGCACCCTTACGGAATAACGGATCCAGCTTCATATAATCAAGGAAGTCATGCATCCAGCCCATATTCCATTTATAAGTAAATCCCAGACCATCATCCTCCGGAGGAGTTGTTACCTTCGGCCAGGCTGTGGACTCCTCTGCGATGATCATGGTTCCGTCTTTTCTTCCGCGTATTACGGAATTGAGATGCTTGAAGAACTCCATGGCATCAAGATTCCCGTTGCCTCCAAACTTGTTTGGAACCCACTGGCCATCCTTACGTCCATAGTCAAGGTATAACATTGATGCAACCGCATCCACACGAAGTCCGTCTATATGGTACTCGTCATACCAGTAAAGAGCATTTCCGATCAGGAAATTCTTTACCTCATTCTTGCTGTAGTTGAATATCTTTGTACCCCAGTCGGGATGCTCTCCCATACGTGGATCCGGATATTCATAGGTAGGGGTACCGTCAAAATCCGCAAGTCCTTGGGCATCCTTCGGGAAGTGTGCAGGAACCCAGTCAAGGATGACTCCGATTCCCTTCTGGTGAAGATGATCCACCATATACATGAAATCCTTGGGAGAACCGTATCTGCTGGTAGGTGCAAAATAACCGGTAACCTGATAACCCCAGCTTGCGTCCAGAGGGTGTTCAGCTATTCCCATGAGCTCCACGTGAGTGTATCCCATGTCATTACAGTACTGTGCAAGCTCATCTGCTGCCTCTCTGTAATTATAGAAACCATTCTTCTCTTCCCGGTTTTTCTTACGCCATGACCCTATATGACATTCGTAAATGGCCATAGGCTGTGCAAATGTAGGAGTTGCAGCTCTTTTGCTGAGCCACTCACCATCACCCCAGGGATACCCTGCCACATCTGCAGTTTTGGATGCGGTTCCGGGTCTGTATTCTGCAGAGAATGCATAAGGATCGGCTTTATATAATATCTCGCCTCTCTGGGTATGTATGGCGAACTTATAAAGCTCATCATAACCCATGTTCTCTATAAAGCCTTCATATATTCCGCTGTCCTCCAGAGGAAGCATATAATTCGCTTCCACATCCCATCCGTTTCTGTCGCAAACGATGGCTACCGCCTTTGCGTGAGGTGCCCAGACGGCAAAATGCATTCCCTTCTTTCCGTTCAGTACAGCAGGATGGGCTCCCATCTTCTGGTAAATTTTGTAATTTCTGCCTTCACCAAAAAGATAACGGTCCAACTGAGTTAAAAATACGGGATCCAATTCTTCCATATCCTGCCTCTTTTGTTTTGGTGCATCAACAGATACTGCAGGAGCAGGCGTGTTGTTTATCACTACGTTACTTTTTTCTGCCTTTGGTTTGGTTATTTTTTTTCTTCTTGATGACCTAGATGACATTCTTTTC
Source organism: Oribacterium sp. FC2011 (assembly GCF_000701645.1). Taxonomy (NCBI): domain Bacteria; kingdom Bacillati; phylum Bacillota; class Clostridia; order Lachnospirales; family Lachnospiraceae; genus Oribacterium; species Oribacterium sp. FC2011. The sequence goes on along the minus strand of NZ_JNJM01000011.1, from coordinate 15,802 downwards.
CTCCATTTAATAATATTTGTTTATCTCACTTTATCTTTATAATCTTCCCCGAATTCGGTTCAAGATTTATCATGATCCTGTCGTCCTGCTCTATCTCAATTTCCTCTTCCGTTATGAGATCAAAGGCAACATTACCCTTTACAGGCAGGGTTACATAAAACACAGCCGGTTCTTCGGCATTGTTAAGTGCCGTTATCACCGCACTGTTTGTATCTACCCGGGCATATGCCCATTGCTTACACTGAAGATAAAGCTCTTTATACTGTCCCATATGAAGCTCTGAATTCTTGCCGTGAATCTCCGCAAGCTTGGCCACAAAGGAAGTAAAACTGTTTGGCTTCATTTCATCAATATTGATGGAAGGTCTCAGAGGACTGTCATCACATCCGTCCTTTTTCTTTCCCTCCAGTCCGAATTCACCGCCATAGTAAATCGAAGGCTTACCCGGCATGGTGAAAAGGGCCATGTAACAGGGCTTAAGGTTATCTTTATTCTCAAGCTTTGAAGCAATCCTGTCCACATCATGGTTCTCAAGGAACATATACAGATCCCTTGCGATATTCATATTACGGTTTAAGTTATGGGCAATCTCAAAGAAATTGTGGCTGTTAAAACCGCTGTATATGGATTTATGAAGCTCATAGTTTGTGACTGAATGCAGGGTCTCAGCATTAACCCATCTCGGATACTCACCGTGTATAACCTCTCCCATAAGCCAGAAATCAGGTTTCATCTGAGTTGTAAAGTATCGGAGTGACTTTTGGAAATTGATATCCAGAACATCCGCACAGTCAAGTCTCAGTCCGTCAATATCAAAGGTATCCACCCAGTACTGAACCACTTCAATGAGATATTTCCGCATATGCTCATTATTGAAGTTAAGCTCAGGAAGCTCCCATGCCCCTCTCCAGGCGGAATAGCTGAAATTATCGCCTCTCGGTGAACGGCCTCCGAAGTTGATGCCTTTGTACCAGTCCTTATACTGACTGTCCGGTCCCTTTTCCCTTATATCCTTGAATGCAAAAAAATCTCTGCCGGTGTGGTTGAAAACTGTGTCAACTATTACATGGATGCCATAATTATGGGCCGTGTCCACAAATTTCCGAAAGTCATCATTGGTACCAAGTCTACGGTCTACGGTTTTGTAATCAGTGGTGTCATATCCATGACTTCCGGACTCAAAGAGCGGGCCAATGTATATGGCGTCACATCCAAGTACCTTAAGATAGGGGATAAAAGCCGTAAGCTGATCAAAGCGGCGTTTCACTTTTCCGCCATCATTCACTTTCTCAGCTCCCACCATACCAAGGGGATACATATGATAAAAAATTGCACTATCGTACCAGGCCATATTTCCTCCGTATGTAAAAAATATTCTGCAATGGTCATCAGTCGATAAAGGATTCTTTCGTTACTACCAAAAATTATACCATGTAAGCCATATAGTTTTGAGTACCTCAAAAGAATCCCCGGGGATTATCTTTTTATTTCAGTCTGCTCACAAATTTTTCTATCCTGTCCAGAGCTTTCTTCAGATCCTGAAGCGAATATGCATAGGATATACGCAAAAATCCTTCGCCGCAGTCTCCGAAGGCAGTACCGGGAACCAGGGCAACCTTTTCCTCTTCAAGAAGTCTCGTTGCAAATTCCTCTGAACTCATATTAAAGCGTTTGATGGATGGAAATACATAGAAGGCTCCGTAAGGCTCGAAGCAATCCATACCCATCTCTCTCAGACGTGTAACCAGATATCTTCTTCGTTCGTTATATGAATCTCTCATCTTGGCTACATCTTCGTCACCGTTTTTCAGGGCTTCCGTAGCCGCATACTGTGAAGTTGTGGGAGCGCACATGATGGCGAACTGATGAAGTTTGAGGATCTGTTGCATTATGATCTGAGGTCCGCAGCAGTAACCAAGTCTCCATCCGGTCATGGCATAGGCCTTGGAGAAACCATTGATATAAACAGTTCTCTCACGCATTCCCGGGAACTCAATGATACTTGAGGGAGTTCCCTTATAGCTTAGCTCACTGTAGATTTCATCTGTAATAACAAAGAGGTCGTGCTCTTCGATGATAGGTATAAGCTTCTCCAGATCCTCCTTCTCCATAATTGCTCCTGTAGGATTGTTGGGGAAGGGGAGTACCAGCACCTTTGTCTTCGGTGTGATCTTTTCCAGAAGCTTCTCCGGTGTCAGTCTGAAATCATCCTTTTCTTCAAGCTCTATAGGAACCGGTGTGCCACCTGCCATGATGGCGCAGGGAACGTAGGATACGTAGCTTGGCTGAGGTACCAGCACCTCATCACCGGGATCAAGCATTACCCTGAGAGCCATATCTATAGCCTCTGATCCGCCTACCGTTACCAGGGTCTCGGTCACCGGATTATAATCTATATTGTACTTTCTCTTTATATATCTGGTGATCTCTTCTCTCAGTTCCTTAAGACCTGAATTGGAAGTATAAAAGGTTCTTCCTCTTTCAAGAGAATGGATACCCTCTTCTCTTATATGCCACGGAGTGTCAAAATCAGGCTCACCAACTCCGAGGGATATGGCGTCCTTCATCTCCGAGACTATGTCAAAAAATTTTCTTATACCACTTGGCTGTATGCCCGTGATCTTACTGTTCAATGGATTTCTCATGGTGATACCTTCATTCTCTCGTCAACTCTTGGCTGTTCTATAACGGTGCCATGATCTTTATATTTCTTAAGAACAAAATGTGTAGCTGTGGAAAGAACGGATTCCATGGGAGAAAGCTTGCTGGATACGAAAGATGCAACCTCCTTCATGGTTTTTCCGCTTATAAGCACAGTGAAGTCAAAGGAACCTGACATAAGATAAACCGCATCAACCTCATCATACTGATAGATACGCTGTGCAATGGAATCAAATCCAAGTCCGCGCTGAGGTGTAACCTTTACTTCTATAAGTGCATCAACTCTCTCATCCTGGGTTTTGTCCCAGTTTATAAGAGTATGATATCCGCAGATGATATGTTCATTTTCCATTGCCTCTATCTCTGCAGAAACCTTCGACTCAGACTCACCAAGGATGTTTGCGATATCCTTGACTGTAAGCCGGGAATTCTTTTCTATGATGGTTAAGATTTTTTCTCTCATGATTTTCTCCTTACTTTTTATTTACTTCCCTCTAACATTATATTCAATTTTAATATCCCATAACTGTTCATACAACTTAAGACTCTATTAAGGTAAAGCAATATCATCAGCCGACCCTTACCTATGCCTCAGATATGTAACGGTTCAACCTGTGGACCATTACGCAGATATCATTTATGCAGCTCGCAGCTAAATGAATCTGTCCAGCTCTTCATAGCTTTCACGGGTCAGATATCCGATCTCACTCCCGTCCACCCGGATACGCTTTTTTTCTTTTGTTATCCTTCCGAAAACAGCTGCCCTTACAGGCTCCGTGGTCCTTACATGCTGCTCACTGTCAAAGCCCACTCTTGAACCTTTTGCAAATGTCTCGTCCGCTAAGTCTTTGGATGCCCTTAACTGCATCTCCAGAAAGTCACGGCAAAAGTGGTCTCCCTTTTCCATGGTCATGAGGAAACAGTCCCGGGACCATAGTCTATAGGGCAGAACATCAAATAACTCACATATCTCCATGGTAAACTGGCTTACCGGAATGCTGTCATATCTGAACTCACATCCAAGGCCGTAACCCTTTTTTCTTCCGGTTTCCGTGTCCAATGCTGCCGCTTCGCAAAAATCCCACAAAGCCTTAAGTATCCCGCCCTTTTCAACCTTTCGGATTTCGGTCACACCATAGGTCTTTTTATAATCCGGCATGGCGTAATCTATAGGATCTGCTTCAGCCTCATCCGCTCGTGCCTCCCGGGCGGCATGGTACCACTGCTCCATTACATCTTTCTGCTCCGAGAGCTTTCTTTTTTCTTCAGAAAGATAGAACCCGGAAAATCTTTTATTAATATCCTCCGGATGCAATTCCAAAAGCTTTTCAGCTCCATAGGTACCTATCTCCCCTACTATCACAAGGTCCTGCCCCGGCTTTATCTTTTGATTCATGTCGTCACCTGAACGAAGAAGCGGCAGTCCGCAATGGACTGCCGCTTCGCATTTCTCTTTCTTTCTTATTTCAGAATATTCAGAATATAAGGAAGAACCATTGTCAGCACCATTGCAAATACAAGAGCAATGACAATAACCGCTGATATGGTTTTCTTTGTTTTTGGACTCATCATCTCTATACTGTCTCCCTGAAACCTCTTCTGTATTAATGTTTCAACCGGCATTTAAGACCTAACGTCAAAAATCCATGCCAACAATTTTTTTATATAATACACTTTTTACTTAGTACTGACAAGTTTTTTATACTTAAGGACTGTTACAAGAATACCATACTCCGGTCAGTATCATTCTGTATCATAATTTCCGTCTCATCCCTGAATCGCCTTTACGGCATCTATCACAGCTCCTCTGAATCCATGTTCCTCCAATGCTGCAACTCCTTTTATGGTGGATCCGCCCGGTGAACAAACTTCATCCTTCATCTCTCCGGGATGCTTTCCGCTGTGGAGCTGAAGTGCAGAGGTGCCCTCTATCATTCTTGACACCATCTGATAAGCTGTCTTTCTCGGTATTCCGTACATTACCGCTGCATCTGAAAGTGATTCTATGAACATATCCGTAAAGGCAGGACCGCATCCGCATACTGTACCGGAAATTCCAAGAAGCTTTGTCTCTACAGGAATGACCAGACTTATCTTTCCCAGAAGGTCACTTACGGTTTCAAACTCTTCCTCTGAAAGAGAATGTTTATTTTCCACAACAAAGATGCCCTTATTTATGGCAACCGGAGTATTCGGACAGGAACATATAACATGAGTTCCCTTTACAAGAACCTCTTCATCAAAGTATCTGTCATAATTATATCCCCATACAACAGATACTATCACCTTACCATCAAGAGAAAGCTGGGCTCTCAAAGGTGTGATAACTTCCTTTATCTTGGCAGGCTTAACCGCAATAAAAATCACATCTGATACATCGACAACTTTCGATGCATCATCCATAGGGTTTATTCCGCCCATTTTTTCACATTTTTCCTGAAGCTTGTCAAAGTGACCTGCTGCAGCATAGCAATTTTCTGCCGGAAAACCGGAATTGATAAGTCCTTCAGCAATTGCACCCGCCATATTTCCAAATCCTATAAAACCAACTTTTAGTTCTTCTGTCATTCGCATATTACACTCCTTAATCTGATGTATCTAACCGACTCTATAATCTTCTTTTATTTTATATTCTCTCTCTTTTCAATTCCATTTCTTTTTAGTTATGACGGATATACAGAAAGAAGGCAGACTTATGAATTGAACTTACCATAAGTCTGCCTTCCTGAAATTAATTAAATATAATGCTTCTTCTGACTGGAGAATTCAAGTCTTGTAAGAGCACGGGCAAGAGACATCTGTGATCTCTTGAATTCACCTACCGACTGCTTCTGTCTCAGCTGTTCAAGGGCTCTTTCCTTTGCCTCTTCAGCTCTTCTTACGTCGATCTCTTCGGCAGTTTCGCAGGTGTCCACAAGTACCGTCACACGATTATTGGCAATGGTACATACGCCGTTGCTCACAACAACGGTTATTCTTTCCCCATCCGGCTTAACGATACTCATCTGACCGGTTTCCAATGCATAAACAACAGGTGCATGGTGTGCCATGATACCTCTGGATCCGGTCAGTGTATTGATCTGCAGATATTCTGCCTGTCCCATATAAAATACCTTGTTGGAAGCTGTCACATTAAGACTAAAGGTCGCCACCTTATCTGCCATCTCAAAACCTCACATTAACTCAACTTACAAATCTGAGGAAACATTACTTAATTCAAAATTTCCTCCGGTAAATCACCGATTCAATCGGTAATTTTAGCCGACATTTTTCTTGGATTCGGCATTTGCCATATCCTCAGCCTTTTTCTTTACGTCCTCGATGGTTCCCACATTAAAGAATGCACTCTCCGGATAGTTATCCATCTCACCATCGATTATAGCCTTGAAGCCCTTGATGGTATCCTTGAGCTGAACGTACTTACCCGGAACTCCGGTGAACTGTTCACCTACAAAGAAAGGCTGACTCAGGAAGTTACGAATCTTACGGGCTCTGAATACCGTCTTCTTATCCTCTTCCGAAAGTTCTTCCATACCGAGGATAGCGATGATATCCTGAAGCTCTTTGTACTTCTGAAGTATTCTGAGTACGCTCTGGGCTGTGTCATAATGCTCCTTACCAACTATTTCTTCGGTAAGAATTCTTGATGAAGATTCCAGTGGATCCACTGCAGGATAGATACCCTGCTCAACTACCTTACGGCTAAGTACGGTGGTTGCATCAAGGTGTGCAAATGTTGTTGCCGGAGCAGGATCAGTAAGGTCATCCGCAGGAACGTATACTGCCTGAACAGATGTTACGGAACCCTGACGTGTGGACGCGATTCTCTCCTGGAGCTGTCCCATCTCTGTTGCAAGAGTGGGCTGGTAACCTACCGCCGAAGGCATTCTTCCAAGGAGTGATGAAACCTCGGAACCTGCCTGTACGAATCTGAAAATGTTATCAATAAACAGAAGTACATCCTTATGCTGTACATCACGGAAATACTCAGCCATGGTGAGGCCGGTCTCCGCAACTCTCATTCTCGCACCGGGAGCCTCATTCATCTGTCCGAACACGAGGGCAGTGTTTTTGATAACTCCGCTTTCTGTCATCTCACTGTAAAGATCGTTTCCTTCACGGGAACGCTCTCCTACACCGGTGAAAATGGAGTATCCGCCATGCTCTGTAGCGATATTTCTTATAAGCTCCTGTATAAGGACTGTTTTACCTACACCGGCTCCTCCGAAAAGTCCGATCTTACCTCCCTTTGCATAAGGGGCCAGAAGATCGATAACCTTTATTCCTGTTTCCAGTACTTCCTGAACCGGATTCTGATCTTCAAACTTAGGCGGCTTTCTGTGGATTTCCCAACGTTCTTCCGTTTCGGGATCCTCCTTGCCGTCTATAGCATCACCAAGAACATTGAAAAGTCTTCCAAGGGTCTTTTCTCCAACCGGAACAGTGATACCTTTTCCGGTGTCGATAACCTCCATATCCCTTTCAAGTCCTTCACTGGCAGTAAGCATGATGCACCTGACTGTACTGTGCCCAAGCTGCTGCGCAACTTCCATGGTACATTTGGTACCATGATTATCTACATTAAGTGCAGTCTTTATCTCCGGAACGGAGCCGGTTTCAAACTCGACATCCACTACCGGACCCATTACCTGCACTATCTTTCCTATATGCATATGTATCTCCTTGTAAACCCACCGGTTTCGAAAATCCGATACCTAAAGCTTTTAACGATTCTTCTTCTGGGCTCTCGCTCCCGCCGCAACCTCGGTTATTTCCTGAGTGATGGCGGCCTGACGGGTTCTGTTATACTGAATGCTCAATTCCTGCTTAAGCTTATTACCGCTTCTGTTGGCTGCATCCATGGCAGTCATTCTGGAATTCTGCTCCGAACAGAAGGACTCAACCAGGGCACTGTATATGAAACCACTGATATAATCGGGAATGACATTATCAATGACCGCTTCTGCAGAAGGCACCAGTCTGAATTCCTCCATGCCCGCAACCATAGGTATAGCCTGTCCGAATACGCCTTTATTGATCTTATCAATGGGCAAAAGCTGCTCCGTTTCCGTTTCCATCTCGAGAGAATTCTTCATTCTGGTATAGACAATATAAACAGAATCTATCTCATTATCGTGGAAAAGATCCAGTACTCGTCCTGTAATGACACGAGCACGATGAAGGGTCGGATTCTGAGCCGTATAATGGAATTCTTCTTCAATATCTATCCCATTTGAGCGGAAATATACTCTGCCCATTTCTCCTACAACATACAGCTTATGCCTCGGTCTCGCCTTAAGGATTTCCTCCGTACGCTTTATAACATTATGGTTATAAGCACCGGCAAGTCCCTTATCGGCAGTAACACAGATAATTGCTGTTCTGTAATTCTCTGTTCTCTCCTTCTTACGAAGATCTTCTCTGAGATCAAGATAAGGATGTCTAAACCCTTCGGGAACATGTCTCAGGATACGCTGTATGGTGGTTCTCAGGGTATAAAAGTAAGGTTCAGTCTGCTGAAGCTCCACTCTGGCTTTTCGAAGCTTTGTACTGGAGATAAGATACATGGCATTTGTGATCTTTAATGTATTGTCAATGCTGGAGATTCTGTCTCTCAGCTCTCTTGTTGTTGCCACAATTCACTCCTCCGTATGAAATAATGAGGGCATACTGTCCGCATTATTTTTCTTCACTGTCGTCTTCAAGCTTTCCTTTGCTGTCATTCCACAGCTTTAAGAATTCTTCAGCCACGGTAATGATCTCAGCTCTTGTATCATCTCCCAGCATTCTTGATATCTCAATGTTCTTTCCGATCTCAGGGTATCTTTGTCTGAAATAATCAAGCATCCTGCCCTGGAATCTCTTAACATCTTTCTTCTCAATGGTCATCATGCTGTGATTAAGAGCCACTACAAGGGTTATGACCTGATCACTCAGGGACATAGGATTACATAATGGCTGCTTCAAAAGTTCCATCAAGACATTACCCTGTGTAAGCAGGTCTCTTGTGTTCTGGTCAAGATCAGAGGAGAACTGTGTAAATACAGCCATTTCTCTGAACTGGGCAAGATCGATACGAAGAGAACCTGAAGATTTCTTCATGGCCTTTGTCTGGGCTGCGCCACCAACACGGGATACAGAAAGTCCGACATTAACCGCAGGTCTTTGACCCTCGAAGAAAAGATTGGACTCAAGGAATATCTGTCCATCGGTAATGGAAATAACATTAGTAGGAATGTATGCGGATACATCTCCGTCCATTGTCTCAATGATAGGAAGAGCTGTTATGGATCCGCCGCCGAGCTCCTTGTTCAGATGGCAGGAACGCTCCAAAAGTCTTGAATGAAGGTAGAATACGTCGCCCGGATAAGCCTCACGTCCAGGTGATCTTCCGAGAAGCAGTGAAAGTGCTCTGTAAGCAACCGCATGCTTTGAAAGATCATCATAAATGATGAGAACATCCTGGCCCTTATACATGAAGTATTCTGCAAGTGATGTTGCTGAATAAGGAGCGATATACTGAAGCGGTGCCGGATCTGCTGCTGTTGCCGCTACCACACAGGTATAGCTCATGGCTTCATGTTTCTTTAAGGTCTCAACCAGAGATGCGACTGTTGATTCCTTCTGTCCGATGGCTACATATATACATATGCAGTTCTTGTCATGCTGATTAAGGATAGTATCTATAGCGATAGAGGTCTTTCCTGTCTGACGGTCGCCAATGATAAGCTCACGCTGACCTCTTCCTATAGGAAACATTGAATCGATGGCAAGTATTCCGGTCTGCATAGGCTCATTAACCGGTGAACGGTCAATGATTCCCGGTGCCGGCTGCTCGATGGCACGAAACTCTGTTCCATTTACAGGTCCAAGTCCGTCAATGGGCTCTCCGAGAGCATTAACAACTCTTCCGAGGTAATCATCGGAAACTGCGATACCTGCCATTCTGCCGGTACGTATACCTCTGCTTCCTTCCGAAAGTCCTGATTCGTCTCCAAACAGGATAACACCTATCCTGTCTCTTTCGATATTCTGAACCATACCCTTGGTTCCGTTATCAAAAGTGATAACCTCACCGTACATGGCATGGTCAAGACCATTCATTATGGCAATGCCGTCACCGATGCTCTCGATGAATCCGATTTCCTTCTTTTCAGCCTTAAGGTCAAAGTTACCTACACTCTGCTGAAGTATGGTAATGATGTCGGCATCACTTGTTAACTCTGAACGGGTATTCTTTAACTGCTCCAGGAACTGATTTCTTCTTCCGATGGTTGACCAGTCATACTGGTCGTTCCCTACTTCCAGGATAAATCCACCGCCCAGACTCTTATCCTCACTGAGATTAAAATCAAAGTGATGGGTATTATATTTGTCAAAAACAAACTTCTGGATATCCATAAGTTGTTTTTCAGAAGGTCTGGTCACATATCTCAGCTGTACATGAATCTGTCTTTCATTACTGGTACGTATATTTGTGTACTGCTTTGCTATTTCATCCCATTTCTTCAGATCGTTGTCATCACAGAGGCTCTTAAGAGTCTTTCTTACTTCTGTAGGAAATACACTATCGATAACCTCATAACGCTTTTCAATGGGAATCGTAGGATCACTCAGCTGAGAAGCCGTCTGGGGTAGTACCTCGAAAATTCTTGAGGTGGAACTCATTACACTTTCGGATACCTGTGACTGAATCAGACGTTCTGCAATTTCTCTGGCATTCTGACTCACGATTATGCCTCCTGATTATCTGGTTTAACTGAATTACTGTCTCCGTTTATGAACTGATCGAAAAGCTTTCTGTCATTAGCCTCGCTGTCCTTGGAAGCTGCGATCTTGTATGCGGCTTCTGCGACAAGAACTGCCATCTGCTGCTGCATCTCACGCTGCTTTGTCTCTGCTTCCTTCTCTGCCTGGATTTTGGCTTCAGCGATTATCTTATCGGCCTTCTTGTTGGCATTGTTTACTATCTCATCATATTCCTTTGAAGCATCGATCTTTGCTTTATTGATAGTATTCTTTCGCTCTTCTTCGATATTTCCGAGGCTTTCCTCATATTTTTCTTTAAGATGCTTGGCATCTTCATTTACCTGTTCAGCCTTCTTATAGGACTCTTCTATCTCTGCCTGACGCTTCTCCATAACCTCACGAACAGGTTTAAAAAGAAACTTTTTCATGAGATAGACGAGTACCAACAGATTAATGACTGTAAACAATAAGTTGATATCTACTCTTAACATACTTTCTCTCCTGATGATCTTGAATTATGATTTGAAAATTCCGTAATGATCATTTAAGGAAGAAAATGCAAAGGATACCAAGTACGAAACCGTAAATAGCTGTTGCCTCCGCAAGAGCACATCCGAGAAGAAGGATTCTCATGATCTTTCCGTCTGCTTCAGGCTGTCTTGCAATAGCCTCTGCTGCTTTACCTGTTGCGATACCGATTGAAAGTCCTGCTCCCAGGCAGGCAAGTGCTGCTAAACCTACACCAATTGCTGTCATGCTCATATTTTTTTCTCCTTTAATGTTAAAAATATTTTTTTGCTCATGGACTGTGGTCTAAACCTAAGCTGCCATAAGCTGATTTATAGTTTTAAATATTATCCTTTGTTCCCGAAACTTTATTCCGTTGCATCCTGGATATAAAGAGATGTCAGGAAAACAAATACATAGGCCTGGATAAGACCGTCAAATATATCAAAGTAAAGGCTGAAGATCGCAGGAACACCCACGGGTACCACCATCTTTATAAGCTCCATGATGATGAACGCGCCGAGGACATTACCAAACAATCTCATACAAAGAGACAGGGGTCTGATAACCAGCTCCAGAATATTGATAGGGGTAACAATGGCCACAGGCTCTGAAAAATGCTTTATCCAGCCTTTGGCACCCTTTCTTCTGAATCCCGCGATCTCTATAAGGAAGATACTTATTACAGAAAGTCCCACCGTTACATTGAGATCCTTTGTTGGCGGCTTCAGGCCAAAAAGACCAATGAGATTGGATACTCCAATGTAAATCAGGATAACGGAAATTATGGTACTGTACTGTTTTCCGTGTTCTCCCAGAAGCTCTCCCGTGAAATTGTCAAACCAGGAAACAATGATTTCTGCCAGCTGCTGTTTCTTGCTTGGATTTCTGACTTTCAGATTAGATCCGAGGTAAACTGACAAACCAACCAGCACTGCCATGATAACCCATGTGATGACAGTTGATTCCGCAACCTGGATCCCTCCTATGCTGAATACTGTAGAAACCTGTAGCTGTTCCTGGAGTTCTTCGGTAAAATGCTCCATTTGACTACCTCCATTTCTATTTATTGTGTTCATGTGAAAAATGTGATGTAAAACATTTTTTACATGTTTACTAACCCATTTGACTCACGGGTTTTTATTATATTCCCGGATTTTTAATATTCAATCCGCATTTTTTGCATGTTATCTATATCAAATTGACATGGTTTGTAAATTTTGTTATATATTTTTATGCATCTTTTAGGATATTTGTTTCTTTTACATCATAAAAAGAGCTTTATTTACATTTCGTTTTTTCATAAATATTTATTCGAAATGAATATTTTTTTGTAATGATTGAAACATGCCACTATACTCTTTCTTACTCGGCAAAAAACTGGAGAATATTATGATTTCTTTTGATTACTACAGAATATTTTTCTTTGTAGGCACCTACAAAAGCTTTACAAGGGCTGCAAGGATGCTTGGCTCAAACCAGCCCAATGTCAGCAGAGCCATGAATAATCTTGAAGAAAACCTGGGATGTAAGCTTATGCAAAGAGGGAAACGCGGTATAACACTTACTCCCAACGGGCAGAAGCTTTTTGAACATGTGTCCATAGCATTCGAACAGATAGAGCAGGCCGAAAAGGAATTGAATAAAGATATCAGTCTTGAATCGGGACAGGTTACCATAGCAGCATCGGAGAATGCCCTCAGGATCGTTCTCCTTCCCGTGCTTCGGGATTTTAAAACAAAATATCCGGATATAAACATCCGCATATCAAATCATGCCACCCCTAAGGCCATAGTATCTCTTCAAAATGGTATTGCAGATTTTGCGCTTATTACCACTCCTCTTACCATCCGTGCACCTCTTACCATGGAGCCGTTATTTAATTTCAGGGAGATACCTATCGTGGGGCCCTCTTTAAAGCACCTTTCAGAAAAACCCATGTCTCTGAGAGAGCTAAGCACCTATCCTATAATCAGTGTTGGCCGCGATACCGGGACAAGAGAATTATATGTACAGTATTTTCTGAATCATCAGCTGACATTTCAGCCTGAGTTTGAAGCTTCATCCACAGACCAGATCCTTCCCATGGTGGAAAACGACCTGGGAATAGGATTCTATCCCGAAGCTCTGGCCGCGGATGCTCTGGAACGAAAACTCGTGTACAGGATTCCTTTGCTGGAACCTATCCCCGAAAGGACTTTTTGTCTTGCCATAGACAGCTCTCGAAACCTTTCTTCGGCTGCCATAAGACTTATCGAAACCTTTGTCCGGGAATCCAACAGAAGAGAGCTTCTCCACTCCTATTCGCCGGAAAAAGACTAAGAATAATTTCTTATGACCCGATTTAAAATCGGGGACAGAAAAAAACCGGTCACATCAGGATTTTCTTTCCTGATGTGACCGGTTTTTAAAGTCAGTATAGTGTAAAGATTTTCGGCATTTCATAGCTTACGTGTTATATGTTTGTAACATTAAGCCTGCTGCCAACATTCCATCTATCAGCTGAAGATTCTCCAACCGCAGATGAAGTGATTTGCCCACCATGCTCCGAGGTTTCTGTGAACTACTCGTCCGTTTGAAGATGAAGCATCGATGATGGTTCCGCCTCCGGCTACGATACCAACGTGACCTGAAACTACGATGATGTCTCCTGCCTGAAGTTCATTATAAGATACCTGCTTAAATCTTCCCGGATTTCTCCAACCTGAGGAAGTCATGTAAGAAACGCCTACACCGGCCTGATTCAGACACCAGTATACGAATCCTGAACAGTCAAAGCTGTTAGGTCCCTTTGCTCCCCATACGTAAGGGCATCCGATCTTAGAGGATGCTATAGCGATAAGGTTGGCTGCTGAACCTGAAACTGTTTCTCCACCGTTTCCAACATATGCTGTCTGAGGAATCTGAACTGCTGCCGAGCCTGAATTTCCGCCTGTATTTGCAGGTGCGGTTACAGTTGTATTTCCTGTAGTTCCTGAAGAACTCTGTGAAGTGCTGCTTTGCTTTGTATTCTTCTTTACATTTCCGCTATGAAGAAGTGTTATAGTCTTGGCACCTGCAAGTCCGTCTGCAGTCAGTCCGTTCTTGCTCTGGAAATTGGCAACCGCTGACTTTGTAAGTTCTCCAAAGTAACCTGTAGCCTTATCTGAATCGAGATATCCGTACTTAACAAGATATTCCTGCAATTCCTTAACTGAATCCGACTGTTCTCCGAGACGCATAGCATACGGAATAGCATTGGGATCATCCAGAGCAGCTCTTGTATCGGGACCGAGATATCCATCCACAACCTGGTCATTTCTTGACTGGAATGCTTTAATGGCATTTTGTGTTCCCAGTCCGAAGTTACCGTCTGCCTCACCCTCAAGGTAACCGAGATTAATCAAAATCTGCTGATACTTTTTAACAAGATCAGACTGTTCACCCAGAGCAACAATATTGGCCTTTACTTCATCAGAATATAACAGATTGTAAGTACTTGTTCCGTAAATGCCGTCTACGGTAAGTCCGTTCATCTCCTGTAATTTCTTTACTGCTTCCATGGTAGTCTCGTCATAAGTTCCATTTATGTCGGAAGCATTATAAAGATAACCAAGGTTATACAAACGATACTGAGCATGAGTAACGTCATTACCCTGAAAACCGAGTTTTAATGCATAGTGCGGAGCATTGTCAGACATGATGGCATCCCAGGTCTCAACACCACAAATACCATCCATGGCCATCCCGGCCTGTCTCTGGAAATACTGTACGGCAAGAGATGTTGCATCACCATAATATGTTGTAGGTTCATCAGGATCCATATAACCGAGATCCATAAGTCTCTGCTGAAGATCTCTTACAACTGAGTTGATGACTCCGACCGTAAGGTTAACCGGTGCCAGCTCTTCAGCTGCATCGTCTACAGTAACGCCTGCTATAGAGGGAAGTACATTGGAATTGATTCCCAATGCAGCCACATATTCAACAGCCTCAGTCTCCGGTGCTGTTGTAACAACTATCTCTGATTCATTTTCTGTATTTACAGATTCACTTATCTGCTGTTCGCATCCTGTCATAACCAGCATACTTGCTGCCAATGCCAGTGATGTAAGCCGTAAAAAACTACGATTGAACATAAAATTCGCCTTTCTGCGATGACTCACCTATAAGGAAGTATCAATGCGGATTCATTTGAACCGCCCGGCTCCCATGATCGAAAATCGTGGGCAGTCTTGTATCATTCTACTTTTTAAACTATATAATTATAGCATCAGCATCATAAATTCATGTTACTTTATTCTTACAATACTATAATAGAGAAGGGAAAAGAAGGAAAACCGGAGTCTCACTGACTCCGGTTTTCCTTCTTCTGACACTATGTACTTTTAAGCAACAAAAAATGCACCTTCAGGGACTTGAACCCTGGACAAACGGATTAAGAGTCCGCTGCTCTACCAACTGAGCTAAAGGTGCATGTCTTATGCGTTCTTTTTGAGCGCTTGTTTATAATACATAATCAGTTGGGGGTTGTCAATAACTTTTTGAAATTTTTTTAATCCTCATTGAATGAAATAGTAAATTCCATATTATGCGGAATTAAGTCTTACACTCTGATTCATATGTGTGTATTCTTAGACAGGTTTCTTATTCGCAGTAGAAAGAGAAAACCATGTCTAAAAAAATACAGACCAGTCAGAAACACATGAACCAAAATGACCGCGTTGTTATTGAGAAACGGTTGGACTTATCCGTATCTTTCAGAGCAATAGGTGCAGAGCTCGGCAAAGATCCTACCACTATTGCCAAGGAGGTGAAGAAGCACAGGGTCTTTCAGGAACACAACAAGTTCAATGAAAAACCTTACAGATGTGCTAACGCCAAGGATTGTCACAAGAAAAATGTA